>NZ_JAFKIC010000092.1 GCF_017306585.1 Mesorhizobium sp.
TGAAGCCGTAATTCTCCGGCGACAGCTCGTTGTAATCCTCGAGCGGCTTGGCGATGCCGAGCGGATCGAGATTGGCATGCAGGTGTCCGCGCATGCGGTAGGCGCGGATCATCATGATGGCGCGCACCGAATCGCGCGTCGCCTGGTGTACGTCGGCATCGGAGGGCGCGACGCCGTTGGCGACCGCCTTCTCCTTGACCTTCTTTTCCAGATGCTTCTCGACCAGGCCCCAATTGCCGTCGAGCGCCGATACCAGCTCGCCATTGGCCTGCAACGGCCAGGAGGGCCTCGCCCAGGACGCGCCCTTGGCGTTCCGGCGCACATCGCCGGCATCGTCCTTCAGCCCGGCGAAGAACTCCTGCCACTCCGGGTCGACCGAGCCCGGATTGTCCTCATAGGCCGCATAGAGCGCGTCGATATAGTCGGCATTGCCGCCGTACAGGAACGAGGTAAGCGAAAATTGGTCGTTGGCCTGATCTTGTCGTGCCATTTTGTCCGCGGAGCCCGGCTCCGTCTCCTGTTTGGAGCGAATTGGTAGTAGCGAATAGCGAGTAGGGATTTCCCGGGTCGCGCCGCTGCTCTGTCTTCCCTATTCGCTATTCACTACTCGCTACTCACTTTAACCCTTGATCGCCTCGACCAGCGTCGTGCCCAGCCGCGCCGGCGATGGCGAAACCTTGATCCCGGCCGATTCCATCGCCGCGATCTTGTCTTCCGCGCCGCCCTTGCCGCCCGAGATGACAGCGCCCGCATGGCCCATGGTGCGGCCGGCCGGCGCCGTGCGCCCGGCGATGAAGCCCGCCATCGGTTTCCTGCGACCGCGCTTGGCTTCGTCCTTGAGGAACTGCGCGGCATCCTCCTCGGCCGAACCGCCGATCTCGCCGATCATGATGATCGACTTGGTCTCGTCGTCGGCCAGGAACGTTTCGAGCATGTCGATGAACTCGGTACCCTTGACCGGGTCGCCGCCGATGCCGACGGCGGTGGTCTGGCCGAGGCCGACATTGGTGGTCTGGAACACAGCCTCATAGGTAAGTGTTCCCGAGCGCGAAACAACGCCGACCGAGCCCTTGCGGAAGATGTTTCCCGGCATGATGCCGATCTTGCATTCGTCCGGCGTCAGCACACCCGGGCAGTTCGGGCCGATCAGTCGCGACCTGGAGCGGTCGAGCCGCGCCTTGACCTTGACCATGTCCATCACCGGGATGCCTTCGGTGATGCAGACGATGAGCGGGATCTCGGCCTCGATCGCCTCGATGATGGCCTCGCCGGCGCCCGCCGGCGGCACGTAGATGACGGAGGCGTTGGCGCCGGTCTTTTCCTTGCCCTCGGCCACCGAGGCGAAGATCGGCAGGCTCTCGCCCTTGGCGCCGGTCCAGGTCTCACCGCCTTTCTTGGGATGGATGCCGCCCACCATCTTGGTGCCGTGATAGGCCAGCGCCTGTTCGGTGTGGAACGTGCCGGTCTTGCCGGTCAGGCCCTGCACCAGCACCTTGGTGTTCTTGTCGACGAGAATGGACATCGGAGCCCTTTTCTAAAGACTGTTGATCGAGGAGGGCGAGACGCGCCGATAGACGCCGCTCACCATGTCTTGCCAGGCATCGCTGCCGGCGGGTTTGAAATGCAATCGCATGCGATAGGCGTCTGGGCCGTCGAAGATATAGGTCACCCGCGCGAAGCCGCGAGGCGACGAACGCTCCAGCGCCAGTTCCTCGCCATTCCAGGCGCCCGTGGCCGGCGAAGCGGGAACAAAGCCCATCGAGTCGAACTGATGCATGGTGACGAGGCTGTTCTGCTGGTCGAAGCCGAACACGGAATGGGCGCCGAAAGAAACCGTGCCGTCGCGGCGCTGGCGATAGCGCTGCACCACGAACTGGCCGCCGAACTCGGCCTCGGCCACCACGTCCGAGGTCGCCGTGCCTTCGTCGGCCCATTGCGTGGCCGCCACCTCTTCCACGCCTTGCCACACGCCGACCAGCGCCTGCAGGCGTTGGTGACCGGTGGAGAGCGATGAGAAGGACGCGGCGCTCATGGGATCAGAGCCGCTTCAGGTTGGTGACGGTGAGATCGCTCTTGGCGTTGCCGGTGTTGAGCGTCGTCGCCGGTTCGAACATCAGCACCACGGGCTCCGGCGTCAGCGAACGCGGCCGGTGCTCGACGCCGCGGCACGACGATGAAATCGCCCTCGCCGAGTTCGACCGGACCGTCGCGGAAGTCGATGGCGATGCGCCCGCGCAGCACGAGAAAGGCTTCGTCCTCATGCTCATGCGCATGCCAGTCGAAGGTCGCGCCGAACTTGGCGACCTTGGCCTGGCTGTCATTGACATCGCCGGCAATGTGCGGATCGAAGACCTTGCTGATCTTCTGATCCGCCGCCTCGACCAGGTTTATCTTGCGCGGAGGCACAGGCTCAGCCCTTCACCGCCTTGACGATCTTCTTGGCCGCATCGTCGAGATCATCCGCCGACACCACATTGAGACCGCTGTCGTTGATGATCTTCTTGCCGAGCTCGGCATTGGTGCCTTCGAGCCGCACGACCAGCGGCACCTTCAGGCCGACTTCCTTGACCGCGGCGATGACGCCCTCGGCGATGACATCGCACTTCATGATGCCGCCGAAGATGTTGATCAATATGCCTTCGACCGCCGGATCCCTGGTGATGATCTTGAACGCCGCCGTCACCTTCTCCTTCGACGCGCCGCCGCCGACATCGAGGAAGTTGGCAGGCTCGGCGCCATAGAGCTTGATGATGTCCATGGTCGCCATGGCAAGGCCGGCGCCGTTGACCATGCAGCCGATATTGCCGTCGAGCGCGACATAGGCGAGGTCGTATTTCGACGCCTCGATCTCCTTCTCGTCCTCTTCGGTGGTGTCGCGCAGTTCCAGCACTTCGGGGTGGCGGAACAGCGCATTGTTGTCGAACGACACCTTTGCGTCGAGCACGCGCAGCCGACCGTTCTTCATGACGATCAGCGGATTGACCTCGAGCAGGCTCATGTCCTTCTCGACAAAGGCCTTGTAGAGGATCGGGAACAGCGTGCCGCCATCCTTGGCGGCGTCGCCGTCGAGCTTCAGCGCGGCATTGAGCTTCTTGACGTCGTCGGCCGTCACGCCCTTTTCCGGATCGACGGCGACGGTGATGATCTTTTCCGGCGTATCATGCGCGACCGCCTCGATGTCCATGCCGCCCTCGGTCGAGACGACGAAGGCGATGCGGCCGACCGAGCGGTCGACCAGGATGGAGAGGTAAAGCTCGCGCTCGATGTCGGCGCCGTCCTCGATATAGAGGCGGTTGACCTGCTTGCCGGCCGGACCGGTCTGCTTGGTCACAAGCGTGTGGCCGAGCATCTCGTTGGCGTTGGCGACGACTTCGGCCACCGACTTCGCCAGCCGTACGCCGCCCTTGGCGTCGGGCGACAGTTCCTTGAACTTGCCCTTGCCGCGACCGCCCGCATGGATCTGGCTCTTCACCACATAGAGCGGGCCGGGCAGTGCTTTCGCAGCGGCTTCAGCCTCGCTTGCCTTGAACACCGGCACGCCTTCGGCCACCGGCGCGCCAAACGACTTCAGCAGCGCCTTGCCCTGATACTCATGGATATTCATTTGGATATCTCCTGATCGGCGGCAGGGACTACTTCGAGGCGAGCTGCGGCGCGATCTTGACGCAGGCGTCGGTCAGGCCCTGCACCGTCGCCACGGAAGCGTCGAACATCTTCTGCTCGCTCTTGTTGAGATCGATCTCGATGACGCGCTCGACACCGCCGGCGCCGATCACCACGGGAACGCCGACATAGGTGCCCTTGACGCCATACTGGCCCGAGAGATGCGCCGCGCAGGGCAGCACGCGCTTCTTGTCCTTGAGATAGGATTCGGCCATCGAGATCGCCGAGGCGGCCGGTGCGTAATAGGCCGAGCCGGTCTTGAGCAGGCCGACGATCTCGGCGCCGCCGTCACGGGTGCGCTGTACGATCTGGTCGAGCTTTTCCTTCGAGGTCCAGCCCATCTTGATGAGATCGGGCAACGGAATGCCCGAGACCGTCGAATAGCGGATCATCGGCACCATGGAATCGCCGTGGCCGCCGAGCACAAAGGCGGTGACGTCCTCGACCGAGACCTTGAACTCCTCGGCCAGGAAGTAGCGGAAGCGCGCGCTGTCGAGCACGCCGGCCATGCCGACCACATGGGTCTTGGGCAGACCGGAAAACTTCTGCAGCGCCCACACCATGGCGTCGAGCGGATTGGTGATGCAGATGACGAAGGCCTTGGGCGCGTACTTCTTCAGCCCGGCGCCGACCTGCTCCATGACCTTGAGGTTGATGCCCAGGAGATCGTCGCGGCTCATGCCGGGCTTGCGCGGCACGCCGGCGGTGACGATGCAGACATCGGCGCCCTCGATGCCGGCATAGTCGTTGACGCCCGTCAGGCGGGAATCGAAACCATCGACCGGCGACGACTGCGCGATATCCAGGCCCTTGCCTTGCGGGATGCCCTCGGCAATATCGAACAGGACCACGTCGCCGAGGTCCTTGAGGCCGATCATGTGAGCGAGGGTGCCGCCGATCATGCCGGAGCCGATAAGCGCTATCTTGTTGCGTGCCATGTGAGGATGATTTCCCTTTGTCAGTGACGGCGCCAACACGGCGTCGAGGAAGAGGCCGGAATGCTGCGGGGAACCGCTGATATCGCCGCACCCAATAGCTCCGGCGCGAAACAAATTCAAACGATTATTTTGGAGTGAGCATTTTCAATCGGTTAGATGGTTTGGGATTTACGTAAACGTCAAAATTTGTAAGCCGACTTGGGAGATATGCACAATGAATGTGATCATCCGAAGGCTCTATCCCGGAGATGACGCCCTTGTGATGCGGATCGCCGAGGATGTGTTCGACGAGCCGGTCAGGCCCGACCGGCTGGCGGCCTACCTCGCCTCGCCGGGTCATTTCATGGTCGTGGCGTTTGCCGACGGCATCGTCGTCGGGCAATGCGCCGCGGTCATCCACCGCCATCCCGACAAGGTCACCGAGCTCTACATCGACGAGGTCGGCGTTTCCCCGGCCTTCCAGCGCCAGGGCGTCGCGCGAAAAATGCTGGACGCGATGTTCGAGATCGGCAGGGAACATGGATGCGAGGAGGCCTGGGTCGGCACCGAGCCGGACAATGTCCCGGCGCGTGCGCTTTATGAGACGCGCGGGGAGGCGCATGGCGAGGCGGAGAGCTTCGTCATGTATGTGTATCAGTTATAAAAGTCTGCGGGACAGCGCCCCCGATGTCCGCAGGGCAATCGCATATGGTTTTTTACGAAGATTGACCCCACCCTTAATCCCACCCCACAAGGGGGAGGGAGACTTGGCCGGC
>NZ_JAFKIC010000093.1 GCF_017306585.1 Mesorhizobium sp.
TCAACATGAGCTATCTGGCCGCCAACGCGGCCGCCAGCGACCCGGCTTTTCCGGCCGAGATTGTCGGTGTCATTTCCGACAAGGCCGACGCTGCCGGTCTTGGCATCGCCAGGGCGCGCGGCATCGCCACGCAGGTCATCGCCCGCGCCGACCATGGCAGCAAGCAGGCGCATGACGCGACGATCGATGCCGCGCTCACGGCATTCAGCGCCGAGATCGTGGCTCTGGCCGGCTATATGCGCATCCTCACCCCCGGCTTCGTCCAGAAATGGCAGGGCCGGATGATCAACATCCACCCTGCCCTGCTGCCGGCCTTCAAGGGCCTCGATACCCATGCGCGGGCACTTGCCGCAGGCATGCGCATCCATGGCTGCACGGTGCATTTTGTCACGCCCGAAATGGATGACGGGCCTGTTATCGCCCAGGCGGCCGTGCCGGTGATGGTCGCCGACAATGCCGACACGCTCGCCGCCCGGGTGCTGAAAGCCGAGCACCGGCTTTATCCGCTGGCCCTGGGGCTCGTGGCGGAAGGCAAGGCGCGCATGGAGGCCGGCCGAACTGTGCTTGCCCATTTCGCCGATGATGCCGACAACGGCACTTCGGTGGTGATGGCGCCCGATCCGCTGCGCGAGGAAGCCGATCTCGAACATCTGGCGCGGATTACGCCCTGAGGAGAAAGGGTGGCGATGAAACAGCTTCTCCTGCTTCGCCACGCCAAGTCGAGCTGGGACGATCCCGGTCTCGCTGATTTCGACCGGCCGCTTGCCGAACGCGGCGTGAAGGCCGCTCGATTGATGGGGCGCGAGCTCGCGGCACGCGACTGGCTGCCGGATCTGGTATTGGTATCGCCGGCGCTGCGCACCCACGACACCTGGCGGCTGGTGGCCGCGGAACTGCCGGTGCATCCAAGGGTCGCGTTTGCGGAGACGCTTTATGATGCCTCGCCGGAGGACATTCTGAGCCAGATCCGGAAGGCCGACCTGTCAAGCAATTGCCTGGCGGTGGTCGGCCACAATCCGGTTCTGGAAGAGCTGGCGAAACGGCTTGCCGAACCGGCATCGGAAGCCAAGGCGCGCAAAAGGCTGGAGGAAAAGTTCCCGACGGCAGCCGTTGCGCGCTTTGTCTTGGAGGGCGATTGGTCCGGCCTGTCTTCCGCAAGGCTTACTCACTGCCTGCGCCCGAAGGACCTGGGCTAGAACTTCCGTTCCGACCGTTCCCGCCGAGCGCAAGGCATGTCGGATTATCAGTTGCCCCAATTGTCGTGGCCGGGTTCCGGCCATTCGGTGGTCGTCTTGACCTTGGAAGCAACAGCCTTGTGCGTGGCCATGCCGGAGGTCTTCACCGCGCCAGTCACGGCATGATCGACACCGGCGACCGGAGCAACCGGCTGGTTGGCATTGTCGGAGCCAAAGTGGTCACTGCCGGCGAAAGTGCTGCCGGTCGCAACGAGAATGGCGGCGATGGCGAGAGCGATCCTGTTCATTTCAATCTCCTGGTTTGTCCGTTGGGGCGGCGTCTTGGGAGGACGGTTCCGCTAAGGACAAGACCTGTGTCGGCCTGCTTTTATTCCCGGACCTGGAATGGCTTTTTTGCCGGCTCCAGACATCGGGCCGCAGCAACCGACCGGCCTCACGACAAAACAAGAGCGGCGGGCCAAGCCCGCCGCTCTTTGTAATCGAGGCATCTGCTTGGATCAGTTGCCCCAGTTGCCCTGGCCGGATTCCGGCTGGTTGGAATCGGGCGTCAGCTTGAAACCATGGTGCTCGACGGGCTTGCGGATCGAAGCGGTGTAGGTGTGGTCGATGTTGCCCGCGGGCGCGGTGACGGCCGGCTGGTTGGCATTGTCGGATCCATAATGGTCGCTGCCGGCGAAAGCGCTGCCCGTGGCAACGAGAATGGCGGCGGCGGTAAGAGCGATCTTGGTCATTTCGGTTACTCCAGTTTCTGGTCTGTCCGTCTAGTGGCGTGCCCTTGGGAGGAATTTCGCGTCGCTCGGACAATCCGGAAAATGGGTCGTTGGTTTGCCGACTTCCAATCACGAACATGTTCCCTCACGCCCCGATTCCAAGACCTTGAAGTCAAGTTCAGAACCAAGACGATCGGGTCTTTTTCAAACAATATCAGATGTTTATGCTATCCATCACGGAGAGTAACATAGTGTTTCAAAACCCTCCTGCCCGCTTCGCGCTCACGGCTCTTCAACATTAATTGAACCGATTGGTTCGATTTGAAATGAGCGCATTGGCTTGCACGGGGTGCAGCCATCGCAGGGAGACAGAATATCGATGCTGACGGACGACCATCGGTCGGTGGCGGCGGGAAGCGTGAACGCGGATACTGCTTCGGCTGATCTACCTGCCATAACGTATGGGCATGCCGACACTGTGGGGTCAGAGCTTCTGCCCAAAAAAACAAGAGCGGCGGGCTAGGCCCACCGCTCTTTGTAGTCATGCGAAGTCGAAGGGATTAGCGGCCCCAGATGCCCTGGCCCGACTGAGCAGGCACCTTGGCGTTGGCATCGGCCTGCGCCTTATCAGACTTCAGGATCGAGCCGGTGTGGAGGGTGTCGATGTTGGACGTCGACTGGCTGGCAACCGGCTGGTTGGCGTTGTTCGAGCCAAAGTTGTCGCTGCCGGCGAAAGCGCTGCCCGTGGCAACAAGGATAGCGGCGGCGGTGAGAGCGATCTTGGTCATTTTAAGTACTCCTAATTGAAGGTTGGTTTGACGGGCGGTCGCGATTAGCGGCCGAAGAGGTTGCGATCAGCGCCCTGCTGGGCCTGGACCGACGCGGCAGTCGACTTCGAGATCGAAGCGGTGACCGAGTGGTCGACAGTGGCGGCGGGCTGGTTGGCGTTGTTCGAGCCGAAGTTGTCGCTGCCGGCGAAAGCGCTGCCCGTGGCAACGAGGATGGCGGCGGCGGTAAGAGCGATCTTGGTCATTTTAAATACTCCTGAATTGAAGCTTGGTTTGACGGGCGGTCGCGATTAGCGGCCGAAGAGGTTGCGATCAGCGCCCTGCTGGGCCTGGACCGGGGCGGCATTCGACTTCGAAATCGAAGCGGTCACCGAGTGGTCGACAGTGGCGGCGGGCTGATTGGCGTTGGAATTGTAGTTGTCGCTGCCGGCAAAAGCGGTGCCCGTGGCGACGAGGATGGCCGCGGCGGTAAGAGCGATCTTGGTCATTTGGGTTACTCCAGTTTTCTAGTCTGTCCGTCCAGTGGCGTGCCTTCGGGAGGAATTTCGCGTCGCTCGGACCACCTCGAAGTAGGAGTGGCAGTTTGGGATTACCAGAGGCTTCGATTCTGCTCGACTTCATTATATTATGAACAATGCATATTGCGACGCAGCAATCGTCATTTAATTTATGTAATAAATTCATACTGTTATGCGCTCAGCTACGTGGCATTACGAGGTCCCTCCGATCGCCATTGTTCACTATATGCGATACAATCTGTCAACCAGAACCGAACCGTTCGGTTCGATTTGATAGAAGGAATGGCTTAGACATGAGCTCACGACATGGCTGCCGGACGAGACCAGGCCGCATTTATCTTGCGTTGAGACCGATACTGTCGCTCATTCAACGGAGATCGTCGGGCGCCCTTCAAGGCCAGGCGATCCGTTGGAAGACATCGGGTGGGATCCGGAGCTGCCGTAGACATGCGACTGCTGCTTGTTGAGGACAATCGCGAACTGGCCGACTGGCTGGGCAAGACCTTGCGCCAGGCGAATTACGTGGTCGACGTCGTCCATGATGGCGAGGATGTCGAGCACGCACTCGCGGCTGGCGACCACGCGCTCGTCATCCTCGACCTTGCGCTGCCGCGAATGAGTGGACTGGAGGTGTTGCGCATGCTTCGGGCACGCGGCAACGCGGTGCCGGTGATCGTGCTGACCGCCAATGCCAGCCTCGACGGCCGGGTCAAAGGTCTCAACGAGGGCGCGGACGACTATCTCGCCAAGCCTTTTCAGGTCGAGGAACTCGAAGCGCGCATCCGCGTGCAGCTGCGCCGGGCGAATGACCGCACCGCTCCCGTCATCGCCTGTGGTGATCTTGTCTTCGACACCAATACGAGGCTGTTCTCTCTTTCGGGCCAGACGCTCTCGCTGACGCCGCGCGAACACGCCGTGCTCGAACAACTGGTGGTCAAAGCCGGGCGCACGGTGAGCAAGGCGGCCTTGTCGGCGGCGATCTATGACTTCGAGACCGATGCCGATCCGAGCGCCATCGAGATTTATGTGCACCGCGTGCGCAAGAAACTCGAGGGTTCGCGCGTCCAGATCGCTACCCTGCGCGGTCTTGGATACCTCCTGCGCTTCAACGATACCGGGCCATGAGGATCCGCAGCCTCCGCTTGCAATTGCTGGCCTGGGTGGTGCTCCCGCTCGCCGGGCTTGCAACCATCAACCTGTGGACCAGCCAGCACAACGCATTGGCGACCGCCGACCTGGTGACCGACCGCATGCTGGTGGGTTCGGCACGTGCGATCGCCGAGCAGGTCGAAATGACTGAAGGCGTGCTCGACGCGACCATCCCCCCGGCCGCGATAGAGATGTTCGACACCGGCGACCGCGACAGCGTCTATTATCGGGTGGAAACCGCCGGCGGACGACTCTTAACCGGGTACCCGGATTTGCCCGAAGCGCCGCAAAAGGCGAGCGTCGAGGCCAGCTACCGCGATCACATGTTGCGGCTGCTGACGCTCAGCCACGCGGTGGTTGGCGCCGGTGGCGATTCACCGATTTCGGTCACCGTCGGCGTCACGCTTGCCGGCCATGACGCAATGGTGAAGCGGCTCTGGTTCAGCGCCTTTGCCCAACAGCTGGCGCTGGTGGCGATTGCCGGCGTGTTCGTGCTGCTTGGCCTGCGTCGGGGCCTGGCGCCGCTGATCAGTCTGCGCGACGCCGTGCGCTCGCCAAGCCGCAGTGACCTCGATCCGGTGGAAGTGCCCGGCGTGCAGAGCGAAATCAGCCCGCTGATCGACGCACTCAACGCCTACATGGCGCGTGTGCGCGCACAGATGGCGGCGCAGCGCCGCTTCATCGCCAACGCCGCGCATCAGTTGCGCACACCGTTGGCGCTGCTCTCGACGCAGGCAAGCTATGCGTTGCGCGAAAGTGGCGCCGATCAGCGTCAGGAAGCATTGGTGGCGCTGCAGGCGAGCTCGGGCAGGCTTGCCCGGCTGGCCGAACAGCTTTTGACCTTGTCGCGGGCGGAGCCTGGCAGCCGGCGGCCGCGCGCCGACCGCATCGACCTGACCGAGGCGGCAAGGCACGTTCTGGAGACGCAGGCACC
>NZ_JAFKIC010000094.1 GCF_017306585.1 Mesorhizobium sp.
CGAAGCCGGGCCATTTTTGCTCGATGACACGCCAGACGAAGCCGGCGGCAAAAACCCGCTCGGCCATGGTGGAGAGAATACGGTCATCCGCGATGTCGGCGACCGCGGCATTGTCCGGCGCCGGCCCCAGCAAGGTAGCAAGCTCCGCCTCGCCGCCTTTGCGTTTTGCCGCGCGCTGGCGAATTATCTTGAAATCAGCCATCGGTCCCTCACAAGTTGCCCTAGATGTAACACTTCCCGAGACAGCCCGCAGCCTCTACGTCTTATGACAGGCGAGCCCAGGAGACGGCCATGAACAAGACGATCGACGACCTGGCGAACCGCTGGCTGAGGCGAAAGCCCGACGGGCTCAGTCTGCTCGAAAGCCGGGTGCTGCAAAGCACCATCGAGCGCACCACCATCACCAGGGACACCAACAAGGCCGTCGCCTTCCACCAGACTTTCGGCGACCGGCTGGCCGATACGATCGCCCGTATCGGCGGCTCATGGTCCTTCATCCTCGCCTTCCTGGCTTTCCTGGCCGTTTGGACCGTCGGCAATGTCTGGCTCCTGTCGCGCGATGCCTTCGATCCCTACCCCTTCATCTTCCTCAACCTCGTGCTGTCGATGCTGGCGGCCATCCAGGCGCCTGTCATCATGATGGCGCAGAACCGCCAGACCGAGCGCGACCGTATCGACGCCGCCCATGACTACGAGGTCAATCTCAAGGCCGAGATCGAGATCATGGCGCTGCACGAAAAGCTGGACGAACTGCGCCACAGCCAGATTCTGAGCATGCGCGACGAGATCCTGCGGCTGGCGGAAACGGTTAAGCGCATCGACGAAAGACTGTCGCAGCAGCCCGCATCATGACCGAGACGATCCACCATTTCGTCGAACAATACGGATTGCTGGCGGTCTTTCTCGGCTGCGTGGCCGAGGGCGAAAGCGCCGCCATTCTTGGCGGCTTCTTCGCCCACCAGCATGTCTTCGTGCTCTGGCATGCATTCGTGGCGGCGGCACTCGGCGCCTTCGTCGGCGACACCTTCTTCTTCATCCTTGGCCGAAGCTTCGCCGACAACCGCCATGTCGTCAGGTTGCGGCGGCGTCCCGGCTTCCGCCGCGCCTACCGCCTGCTCAACACCCATCCCAACATCTTCGTGCTGTCGAACCGTTACATTTACGGGATGCGGCTGGTCGGCGGCATCGCCGCCGGCCTTTCGACCATACCGGCGCCGCGATTCATCGTCCTCAACGCCATTTCATCGATGGTCTGGGCAATGCTGTTCAGCACGATCGGTTATGTCTTTGGGCTGGGCGCGGAGCAGATCATCGGCAAGGCGCTGGCCCATCACGAGCGGCTGTTGATCGGCCTGGGCATAGGGCTGACCGTCGCTGTCATCGCCTGGCTGGTCGCCCGCCATATCGCCAGACGTGAGCGCGGCCGGGAGCAGTGAGGCCATCGGCTGATTTTTCGGCGAGGGAAATCAGATCGGATAGCCGGTCACGCGCTCGATTAGGGCGATGCCCCAGACGCCGCCGGCGATCACGATCGAAATCAACACCGCCAGTGAACCGCAATCCTTGGCTAGCTGGATGTCGATGTGGAATTCACGCGAGATCGCGTCGCACGCCGCCTCGATCCCGGTGTTGAGCACCTCGACCATGATCAACAGCAGGACCGCGCCGATCAGCAGCGCGTAGCTGCGCCACGACACCGAAATGAACCAGCCGGCGGGCAAGGCCAGCAACAGGAGCATCAGCTCCTGCTGGAAGGCCTTCTCGCTGACGGCCAGCTTGCGAAATGCCCGCACCGAATTGATAAAAGCATCGATCAGCCGCTGCATGCCAAACCCCTTTGCGAATCACCGGCACGGGATAAAGCAATGGCCCGATCAATGGAATAAGGCGGATCGCCCAAATTTCAATCGCCAGCCACCTTCACCGAAGGCGTCGACTTTTCGAACCGCGGAAGGCTGTCGTCGATCGAGTAGTAATCGCCCTTGTCGCCGACGAAGATATGGCATTCGCCTTCCAGGCCGGTCGGCGCGTCGAACGATCCGGCCAGGACCGAAACATAGGCGTCATCCCTGGGCTTCCAGAACAGCAGCGAGCCGCATGTCTTGCAGAAACCGCGTCTGGCGAAGGACGATGCCTCGTACCAGGTGATGTTGTCGGCACCTTCAACGACGATGTCGGCGTCGGCAATGTTGGTCGCGGCATAGAAATGTCCGCTCTGTTTGCGGCACTGCGAGCAATGGCAGTAGATGACGCCGCGCAGCGCCCCGCGTGTCTTGAAGCGGACCGCTCCGCACAGGCACGATCCCTGGTGACTGTCACTCATTTCGCCCCTCCTCGAAGGAACCTCATCCAGCATAGCGGTGAGGATTCCAGCTTTGCGATGGTTACGCGCAAGCAAATACGACATCCGCTGGCGCGCCGATTTCGAAATTCAGTTTCATTTTCGGCTGGCGCTACACGGATTTGGAGTTCGTGGCCGTCAAAACGGATGTTGTCGCGCGCATGGTGGTGTGAAAGTTTATGCCTCTACAGCCACAGGTAGAGAAAAACCTGTGGAAGCTTTACGAATTAAGGAAACTTTAGCGCTGCCGCAATTATGGTCTCTCAAGCGAAGGGCGTGGGTGGGGACGCGTCTCTTCCCAAGATGTTCTGGAATGTTCGCAAGCGCTCCCCAGTCGGCGATCAATGGAACCCGCGAAATCTGCATCGGGATCCTAGGGGAAGAGTGAACCAGACATGCAGCCGGCAGCCGCCCCAACCGATCAAAACACCGATATCGTGTCCGCTGTCGTTGCCACCATGCGGCAGCTGGGCGTGCTTGGTTTGCCGCGCAACTACGAGATTTTCTACGAGGCACTGAGCGGAACCAACCGCGAGCTTAGCCTTGCCGTGCTTTCTCTGAGCAACCGGCCGACACAGGATGAACTCGACAAGATCGGCCGTTCTTTCTTTGCCCAGAACCATGGGCCTGGGATCGTAGAGCACGCGCGCGACGTCATTGCCAAGGAACTCGAAGACATCGCCTCGCTGTTGAGGAGCGAACGAAGCCACATCGAGAAGTACGGCAAGATCCTCGACGAGACATCGAGCGGTCTCAGCAACCGCAGCCTGCTTTCGCAGGATCTGCTGCACAAGATCGCCAATGCCATGTCGGTCGCCACCAATTCGACCATCGACCACGGCCGGCAGGTCGCCTCGACCCTCAGCGACAAGACCGCGGAACTGGAGAGCGTCAAGTCGAAGCTCGAGGAATACAAGCGGCTGGCCGATACCGATCCCTTGACCCAGATCTGGAACCGCCGCGCCTTCGACAAGGAAATCACCAGGATTTATACCAGCAACAAGGGAATCCTGTTCAACGCCCTGATCCTTGCCGACATCGATCGCTTCAAGGACATCAACGACAGATACGGGCATCCCGTGGGCGACAAAATCATCCAGATCATCGCCGAGATTTTCCAGACCAGCATCCGTGGCGACATGTTCGTGGCCCGCACCGGCGGCGAGGAGTTCGCGCTGATCATCGAAGGTGCCAGCGAAGACGCCACTTACGAGATCGCAGAGCGCATTCGCGCGCTGATCGAGCAGACGCCGTTCACCAGCAGTCAGACCGGCATGAATTACGGCACCGTCACCGTCTCGATGGGCATCTGCATGGCGTCCGAGGCGGAAGGACCGGAAGACCTTTACACGAAGGCAGACCGGGCGCTCTACCGCTCCAAGGTCAGCGGGCGCAACCGCGTCACTAGGCACTCGACGATGGCCGGCCGCGCCGGCAAGAGCTGGCTGCTCTACAAGAAAGACTGAAACAGATCGGACCGCGCACTGGTAGAACCGGCGCGGTCAGGCATAGGCGAAACCGGCCGCGATGATGCCCAGCGCGCCGAGCGCCAGCGAGCCGATCCACGGCCAGCGCTTGCCATGGGTAATGATCGACAGGGTCGCAACGGCGATCGAGATATGCAGCAGCGTCACCGCCAAGGTCAGTACATGGTGGCGATGCTCCCGCACCTCACTGTCACGCAGTTTCTCGTCGACCTGATTTTCAAATTCGGTTGCCTTGGCCTGTATTTCCGCGCCGTCGGCCTCGTTGCGCTTCGCGTTGGCCTGGAACTGCTCGGCAGCGGGACCGCCCATCGCGGCCGCGATCTCATAGTTGTTCTTCTTGATGCTTTTCGCCTGAAAGAAGCTCCACTGATCGCTGGCCTTGTTCTGGAGGTAGGCCGCCTCGCTCTTGTCATTGATCGCTTCGGCGGTTTCGAGCGACTCGAAACTGCCCACCGTGGCGGCAAGGACTGCCAGCACCGCGATGGTGACCGAGACCGTGGTCAGAAACGGATTGCCCTCATGCGCGGCATGTTCGGCATGCTCGGCGTTCTCGAGGTGCTCCTGTGTGGCGTCTTCCATAGCCATTGCCGAATCCTAGCCGAATAAGGAAATCCCGGCGGCAACGCTTCGCCTCAATCTTGGTCTGGCAATGGTCGAGCGAGTATAAATTTTCGTAAGGTTTGATGCCGCGACTGCCTGGAGGACATGGCTTCGAAACGAAAAAGGCGCCGGATTCCTCCAACGTCGTCCCAGAGCATGTTTCATTTAGATTGAAGCATATCCAGCGCCCCCGACGAGTGGCGCAGTTCATATCCCTCACCGATACTCGCCTTCTTCGAGGCGCGGCGGCACAGTATCTTCTACGGGTATCTGATCCGATTTGAAGATCAAGCCCGCACCTTGTCCGGTCGCCAGCAATCCTTGCAGATGGGGCGCGACAAACGGCGCATCTTCGTCGAGAAACAAGGATCCGGTATCGACCAGATAGGTGGCCAATCCCCGGGATCCCATGCCATGCACCAGCAATTCTCCGCCGCCATTGTCGGCATAGGGCATCGCACCGGGGATTGCCACCGATACGCCGTAGGCCCGGTCCATCGCCATGACGTGCTCGGGACCCCATAGGCGCAATTCGCCATGGCGGTTCCAAAGCAGCACCAGGTTGGTCATTTCCCTGACAATTTCAAGATAGCCGGCCGGAATGTGCGG
>NZ_JAFKIC010000095.1 GCF_017306585.1 Mesorhizobium sp.
GCGCCGCGCAGCGTGATGGGGTCGGCGGCGCCCGGACCCGCACCGATGAAATGGACGGTCATGGCGTGTCTCCGCTGATGGCGATGGCACAGGTGACCGGGCCAAGCACGGTGCGCGCACCAAGCAACCTTGCGCCTTTGCCGGCGACGGCCAGGGCGGACGCCTCTGAAATCGATGGCGTGCCGGCAAGACGCTGCGAGAGGCTTTGCGAGGCCGCCCCCTCATCCGGCCCTTCGGGCCACCTTCTCCCCGTGGGGGAGAAGAGACGGGCGGCGGCGTTTGCAATCTCCTCTCCCCCCGGGGAGAGGTCAGCCGAGCGAAGCGGAGGCTGGGTGAGGGGGAGCGGCGGTTCGGAACCATCGACGTCCACCACTATCACTGGGAGGTTCAGTTCACGGCCGGCGGCGAAGATGGCCTCTTCGTGGCGTTTGAACTCGGTCGTCGCCAGGGCGGACAGCGCCGGCATGGCCAGGCCATGCGCTTCGAGCGCGGTTTCTATCGCGGCAAGCACGTCTTCCACGCTCACGCCTTTGCGGCTGCCGATGCCCGCGACCATCATGGCTTGACCCAGTTCCACTGGGTGACCGGCATGGCCGGCCGCCAGGCCTGCATCGAGCCGACGGGAGCGACACGCGATATGGCGATGCGGGTGAGGTCACCCCCCAGTTTCGCATGCTGGGCGAGAAGCAGGCTTTCCATCTCCAGCGTCACCGCATTGGCGACCAGGCGGCCACCAGAGGGTAGTGCCTTGATGGCCGCCTTCAGGACGCCGGCGTCACTGCCGCCGCCGCCGATGAAGATCGCGTCGGGCGTCTCCAACCCTGCCAGCGCCCTGGGCGCGCTGCCCTCGACCACGACCAGCCCCGGCACGCCGCAGGCGACCGCATTGCGGCCGATGCGGGCGGCGCGGTTCGGGTCGGCTTCGATGGCAATAGTGCGCAGTGAAGGGTGGGCAAGCATCCACTCTATGCCGATCGAGCCGGAACCGGCGCCGATATCCCAGAGCAGTTCGCCGCGCTTCGGCGCCAGCGCCGACAGTGTGACGGCGCGGATATCGTGTTTGGTGATCTGGCCGTCATGCTCGAACAGATGATCGGCGCGTCCCGATGTCAAAGGCAGGATGCGGGCTTGTGGATTTGAATCAATCTCGATTGCCAGGACATTGAGCGGATTGATGTTTTCGAGATCGAACGCATCGGCGCGCGCCATGCGCTGGTTTTCGTTCGGCCCGCCCAAGGCTTCCAGAACTGTCAGCTGGGATGCGCCGAAATCAAGCTCCGCGAGCAGGCGGGCAATCGCTGCCGGCGCTTCGGCGTCTGAGGTGAGCGCCAGCAGGCGCGCTTTCGGCTGCAGCAACGGGCGGATCAAGTCGATCGGGCGGCCATGCAGCGAGATGGTCTCGATGTCCTGCAGCGCCCAGCCGAGCCGCGCGGCGGCCAGCGAAATCGCCGACGGAGCGGGGATGACATCCATCTCCTGCGACTTGACCTTGCGGGCAAGCGTGACGCCAACACCGTGGAAAAACGGATCGCCGGAGGCGAGCACGCAGACGTTCTTGCCGGAAAGTGCCAGCACGTCGCGCATCTCGGCGTCGAACGGGACGGGCCATGGGCGCGTCTCACCCCGCGTGATGGAAGCGGCGAGCGCCAGATGCCGCTTCCCGCCGAAGATGAACTCCGCCTCGGCAATGCGCCGCTTGGCCTCGTCTCCGAGACCCGCTAGACCGTCCTCGCCGATACCGATGACGGTGAGCCACTTTTCCCGGGCGGTCTTGGCGGCGCGTGAACCCTCAGCAGGCATGATGACCCACCGCATTCTGATCCTCGGCGGCACCACCGAAGCCCGGCAACTGGCCGGGAAGCTGGCGGCCCGCGCCGATTTCACGATCATGCTGTCGCTGGCCGGCCGCACCGGAAGTCCGGTGGCGCAAGGCGTGCCGATCCGTTCCGGTGGCTTTGGCGGCGCTGACGGACTGGCTGGATATCTCAAGGAGACAGGCACCGATGTGCTGATCGATGCCACGCATCCTTATGCGGCGCGCATCTCCGCCAACGCGGCTGCCGCCGCGCGCATGAGCGGCGTACCGATCCTTGCCTTGCGGCGCCCAGGCTGGGAGCCTGTCGATGGCGACCGCTGGCTTGAAGCCGATAGCGTTCCCGAAGCGATCCAGGCGCTGGGCGATGTGCCGCGCCGCGTCTTTCTGGCGCTTGGCCGGCAGGAGGTGGCCGCCTTCGAGGCCGCGCCCCAACACCACTATCTCATCCGCAGCGTCGATCCGGTCGAACCCGGACTGGCCGTGCCCGATGCCGAATATCTCCTGGCTCGAGGCCCGTTCCGCGAGCCCGACGAGCGGGCGCTGCTCCAGGAGCATCGCATCGATCTTGTCGTGTCCAAGAACAGCGGCGGCGACGCCACTTACGGCAAGATCGCCGCCGCAAGGGCGCTTGGCATCGAGGTGGTCATGGTGCGCAGACCTGATCTGCCCGAGGTGCCTTCGGCTGAGACCGTGGACGCGCTGGCCGCGATGGTGGTTCATGTCTTCGAGCCAGATGCCGAGCGCGGCGTATAGACCAGCGCCGGCTTGTCGCCGCGCTTGATGATCCGGGTTTCCGGCGAGCCGATGATGATGCAGGTCGCCATGTCGGCCTTTTGCGCGTCGACGTCGGCCAGCAGGAAAACCTCTATGCGTTCGTCGGGCCGGCCGGCGGCGCGGCCGAAGATGACCGGCGTCGTGCCGGGCAGGATCGCGGTCAGGCATTCGAAGGCGCGGCCAAGCTGCCAGGGGCGGGCCTTGCTGATCGGGTTGTAGAGCGCGATGACGAAGCCGGCGCCGGCGGCCGCCAGCAGGCGCAGTTCGATCAGCTCCCACGGCTTCAGATTGTCGGACAGCGAGATGGCGCAGAAATCATGGCCGAGCGGTGCGCCGATGCGCGCGGCAACCGCCAGCATCGCGGTGACGCCGGGCACGACGGCGACATCGACCGCGCGCCATTCGGCCGGGCCGGCCTCGATCGCCTCGCAGACGGCGGCGGCCATGGCGAAAACGCCGGGATCGCCGCCGGAAACCACCGCGACGTCATGACCCTCGGCGGCCTTGATCAAGGCATCCTTGGAGCGTGCGAGTTCCTCGCGGTTGTCGGAGGCGACGCGGGTCTGGTCCGGGCGCAGTTCGAGCCGGTCGAGATAGGGCTTGTAGCCATAGAAGAACTTTGCTTCCGCGACGGCATGGCTGGCCTGCGGCGTGACCTGGTCGGCATTGCCGGGGCCGAGGCCGATGACGGTGAGGCGGCCGCTCATGCCTGCGCTCCCGCCGTTCCGGGCCGGCCGGACCATCCGGCGACCAGCACGATGGCGAAATAGGGCGCCTTGTCGTCGGGCTTCTCGGAAAGCTTCATGGAAACGCTGCCTGCCATGGTGCCGCGCTCGACATAGACGGCGCGGGTCAGTTTGCCGGTCGCCTCCAGCGCCCGCCTGATCTTGGGCAGGTTGCGGCCGACCTTCATGATGACGGCCGCATCGGTGTCGGCCAGCCGCCGGGTCAATTCGAATTCGCTCATCGTGCCCGGCAGCACGGTCAGCACGTCGTCGCCCTGGACGATCGGCACGCCGGTCTGCGACCAGCAGCCGGACATGGCGGTGACGCCGGGAATCACTTCCGTCGGGAAGCGATGGGCAAGCCGCACATGGAGATGCATGTAGGAGCCGTAGAACAGCGGATCGCCTTCCGACAGCACGGCGACCATCCTGCCGGCTTCAAGGTGCTCCGCGACCGCTTCGGCCGACTCCTCGTAGAAGCCGGTGATCTGCGAGCGGTAGTCGTCGTGATCCTTGTCGATCTCGGTCGTCACCGGATAAAGCAGCGGCAATTCCACCATGTCGGGCCGGAACCGTGCTTCGACGATCGCACGCGCATTGCTGTTGTTGCCGCGCTTGGCGAAGTAGGCCACGACATCGGCCTCGGCCAACGCCCGCGCTGCCTTCAAGGTCAACAATTCGGGATCGCCGGGGCCGGTGCCGACGCCGACGAGCCTGCCTTTGGCCAATCCTTCTTGAACAGGCGCGTTCACAGGCCGGGCCTCGCCAGGGAATTGAGCGCGGCGGCGGTCATGGCGCTGCCACCCAGCCTGCCGCGAACGATGGCATAGGGCACTCCGTAGGAGTTCTCGGCCAGCGCATCCTTGGACTCTGCCGCCCCAACGAAACCGACCGGCATGCCGATGATGGCGGCGGGCTTTGGCGCGCCGTCGCGCAGTTTCTCCAGGAGGTAAAAGAGAGCCGTCGGCGCGTTGCCGATGGCCACGACCGAGCCCGCCATGCGCTCTCCCCACAGGTCGATGGCAGCGGCAGAGCGGGTGTTGCCGATTTCCCTGGCGATGTCGTGCGTGCGCGGGTCGCGCAAGGTGCAGATCACTTCGTTGCCGGCCGGCAGCCGTGCGCGGGTGACGCCATGCGAGACCATTTCGGCGTCGCAGAAGATAGGCGCACCGGCGGCGAGCGCCTTGCGCGCCGCGGTCACGAAATCCGCCGAGAAAATGAAATGGTTCGCCGCTTCCACCTGACCGCAAGCATGGATCATGCGGATGGCGACATCGGCCTCGGCTTCGGAAAAGCGGGCGAGATCGGCCTCGGCGCGGATGATGGCGAACGAGCGCTCGTAGATCGCGTTGCCGTCGTGGATGTAGTCGTAGGCGGCCATGCTCATTTCCATCTTTCAGTTTAGGCCTGTTGATAGGCCTCGGCAATGCAGGCCGGGCCCAGCCTTGTCAGGCAAGCGTCGGCCGTTTCGCCCTGATGTCGCGCGCCGCGGATCGCCGCTGCGACGCGGCTGATGCCGCGCGCGGCGTCATAGCCCGGCCTGTAGCCGGCAGGAAGGGCCTTTGCCGTCGCGTTCACGACAAGTCCGGCTCCATTTTCGCCGCCGACGATCGTCAGCGCCGCCGCGCCGGGATGCGCGCAGCCCTTGGCGCAACCGGAAACATGCAGGGTGAAGTCGAGATTATCGGAACTTTCGGCGGCTA
>NZ_JAFKIC010000115.1 GCF_017306585.1 Mesorhizobium sp.
ACCTTTTCCATGAACTTCGGATAGATCCAGCCTTCGCGTGTCTTGAGGTCGAGCTTGCCGACATCCTCGATCTTCTTCTCGGCCAGCACCTTGGGATAGATGTCGCCGACATTGTTGAGCCAGATCTCGACCGAGGCGCTCAGCGTGCCATCGGCAAGACCGGAGAATTGCGGGAAGTTGCCGGCGGTGACGTATTCGACCTTGTAGCCCAGCTTCTCCATCAACTGCCCGGCAATGTGGGTGGAGACATGCGCGCCGGTCCATTCCAGCATGGCCAGCTTGATCGGCTCGTCCTTCGCCCCGAGGTCGGCGGTTCGTCCCGGGCTGCTGGCTGCAAGCAGGAGCGCCAGCCCGATGCCGGCGCCTTTCAAGACATTGGTCCTTTTCATCTCAGTTCCCCTGTCGGTTGGACTTTTCCTTGCCTATGCCGGCCTCCTCCCATGAAGGCCGCAACCATCGGGTTTGGGCGCTACCACAGCGCCCCGCCGGTGATCTGTATGTTTTCCATGGTGATGCCCCTGGCGAGGTCCGAGCACAGGAAGACGGCAAGGGCGGCGATCTCCTGCGGCTGCAGCATTCGCTGCTGCGGATTGCCCCTGGCGATCTCGGCCATCGCCTCCTCAGCCGTGCGCCCCTTGCCTTCGCGCTCGACGACCTGCGCTACGTTGCGGCGCATCAGTTCCGTCTCGACCCAGGTCGGGCTGATCATGACGCAGGTGACGCCGTGCGCGGCGCCTTCCAGCGCGACGCAGCGGGTCAGTCCGAGGAGCCCTGCCTTGGAGGCACAGTAGGCAGGATTGTCCTTCCAGCCGACCGAAGCAGCGGTGGATCCGATATTGACGATGCGGCCCCAGCCGCGTTCGATCATGCCCGGCAGCACGGCGCGCGTGGCGCGGAAGGCGCCAGTCAGATTGGTGTCGACGATCTTGTCCCACAGCGCGTCGGAATGGCCGCAGACCGGTTGCTCGGCGGTGGTGCCGGCGGCATTGACCAATATGTCCAGGGGGCCGATGGCGGCTTGCGCGTCGGCGGCGAACCGGTCGGTGACCTCGCTGTCGCGGACATCGAGATGGGCCGCGTGGACCTTGCCGCCATGCGCGGCAAGCGCTGAGCGCACCCGCTCGATCTCGTCAGCGCCGGGATAATAGGCTGCATCGTTCTTTTGGCTGCCGGCCGGCGCGATGTAGGAGCCGACCGCCACGTTGGCACCGGCCTCGGCAAGCGCCGTGGCGATGGCAAAACCCATTCCGGAAAAGCCGCCGGTGACGAGGGCGCTGCGCCCGGAAAGACTTGTCATCAGGCGGGTTCTCCAGGCAGTTGCGCGGGCGCGGCAGGGCCCGGCGAGGTGCGGGATTCAAACGGCAAGATAGCCTCCGTCGACGACCATCTCGGAGCCGGTGACGAATTTGGATTCATCCGAGGCGAGGTAGAGGACCATGTACGCGATGTCGTTGGGCTCGCCGAGGAACCCTATGGGGTGACGGGCCAGCGCCTTGGCCTTCTCCTTGTCGAGCGTGCCGAGGTCGCGCAGATAGTTTTCCGTCTGTGGGGTCCAGATGTAGCCGGGATGGATGGAGTTGCAACGGATGCCGTAGCGCTGCTCCGCGCAATGCACCGCGACCGCCTTGGTCAGCGTGCGCACGCCCCCCTTGGAGGCACAGTAGGCGGCGAGATCGGCCTCGCCGATTATGCCGTCGATGGACGACAGGTTGATGATCGAGCCGCCGCCGGAGCGCTTCATCAGCGCTATGCCTTGCTGGCAGCCGAAGAAGACCCCGTCGAGGTTGACGGCCATCGTGCGCCGCCATTCGGCGAGCGTGGTGTCCTCGATATTCCTGGCGATGGCGATGCCGGCATTGTTGACCAGCACGTCGAGCCGGCCAAAGCGTTTCGCAACCGCATCCATCACCGGCGGCCAGGCCTCGGGGCTGGAGACATCGTGCTGGATATGGAGGCTTTCGCCACGGCCCCAGGTGATCAGGTCTGATGTCTGCCGGGCAGCCGCCTCATCGATGTCGGTGACGACCACCTTGGCGCCCTCGGCCGCGAGCAGCAACGCGGCCGCCCGCCCGAGGCCCATGCCGGCCCCGGTGACGAGCGCTACCTTGCCTGCGACGCGGTTCACAAGATCAGTTTCCCTACAAGGGTTTGCCCAGCCATTCGCGATAGAAGCCTTCGAGATCAGGTTCGAAATCGTGCACGATGGGGTAACCGGGCGCGGCCGCCTCCACCTCATGCAAGGTCCCGCATCGCGGGCAGATGAACTCGCGGATTTCCATCCAATCCGGATCCGGCAGATCGCTGTTGGGATAGATCTCGCGCAGCGATTCCTCGGTGTCGCGTACGATGATCGAAGCCTTCAGCTTCCAGTTCTTGCGATAGTCGCCGAAGGAATGGCCGCATTCGCATTTCGTCACCCGCTCGTCACCGCTCTGGCAGATGAACAGGTGGTCCGAGACCGGCAGCAGGATCGGATCTTTCCAGCCGACGCGGTCCTGCAGCACCGCCACGTATTTGAAGAAGCGATCGTCGTCCTTGTAGGCGCTCATGACGCGGCGCGTCTGCGGCCAGGGCAGCGTACCCGCGACCAGATCGGCAATGACTTCCTTGCTGTATGAGGTCATGGCTTTGCTCCCGGCATGAAGATCGATCTGGCGTCGACTTTCCAGAAATCACTGAAGTCCCTGGTGAAGCGCGACGACAGCTTGATGGCGCTGGCATACATTTTCTTCACCTCGGGGGCGAAGTCGGCCTTCTCGACGCGGCTGCGCTCGGCCGCGATCCATTCCGAGACGGGCTTCGCCCTGGCCAATCGGGCGGCGCGCATCTCGGCGCGGTGACGCCTGGTGGCTTCGATGTTGGCGACAGGATAGCCGTCCTCGTCTTCATCCAGCATGATGCCGAAAATACCCTCGGCCGCTTCCTTGGTCAGAAAGCCGTTCTCGACGTCCCAGGCGGTCTTGACCGGATCGCGCTCCAGCACGTCGCCGTAGCCGCCGCCGCCATTGTAGGAATGGGTGAAGACGTCACCGGTCTTGTGCGGCGCGGTGATGTAAGGTCCCTCCATCGTCACATGCTCGCCCTGCAGCCGGACTTCGAGTTCCGAGCGATGCGGATTGGTGCCGGTGTGATGCGCCAGCGGCGCCCCCTTCCCCGCCAATTCGAAAATATTCGAGTCGCGCACGGCGCGATGCTTCTGGCAGGTGGGCGCCGGATAGCCGCCGCACATGCCGCCATTGTCGAAGACGCGCGAGGAATGTTCCGAGGTGACCAGCCGCAGATGATCGGTCTTCGAGACCAGCCAGGTCGACAGGAAGGCACAGCCGCCGCGATACTTGCCGGCGCCGCCGGAGTTGGGAACGATGGAGCGGCCGATGTAGAACATCGGCATGTTCTGTTCCCAGATCTCGATGTTGCCCATGTCGGATTCGGGGTTCCAGCCGACATAGGCGGTGTCGAGCCCGTCCTTGATGGCGAGCGCACCGGAGCCGGCGGCGGCGCATTCGAAATGCGCCATGCCGAACAGCGAGCCGTACTGGCTGGTGCCACCCATCTCGATCATCGGGCTGTTGACCTGGCCGACGAACGCTTCCTCGACGAAGCCACGGCCGATGAAGGAGCGCGACAGCAGCCGCTGGAAGACGCCATAGGCCGGGAGCAGCAAGGCCCAGGACGTGGCGGTCGCCACCATCTCGCTGTCGGGGTTGGTCCAGGTGCCGTGCGGCAGCTTCAGCTCGGTCGCCATCCAGGCGCCATCATTGACGAGGCCTTCGAAATTCATGTGCTGGGTCAGGGTGACGAACATGCCGCCATCCATGCCGGCCGGCGTGCAGTTCATCGAATGGTAGCCCCAGGGCTGCGTGCCCTCGAAGTCCATGATGATCTTGCCGTCTGTTGTGATCT
Source organism: Mesorhizobium sp. (assembly GCF_017306585.1). GTDB lineage: Bacteria > Pseudomonadota > Alphaproteobacteria > Rhizobiales > Rhizobiaceae > Mesorhizobium. The sequence goes on from NZ_JAFKIC010000115.1 coordinate 3,904, forward strand.
CCATCTCTATCGGCATGTTGTAGAGCCAGTCGGGATCGCCGAGCGGCTGGTAGCCCGGTTTGCCCTTGGTGACGTGGCCGTAGAAGGTGTGGCCACGATAGATGCCGGGCACGGTGAGCTGGCGCGTGCGGGCGAGCTGGGCGCGTCGTCCCTCCTCGATGAATTCCTTCGACACCTGCATCCAGTAGTCGAGGCCGATCTCGTCGATCAGGCCTTTGACGCTTTCGCGCATGTCGATGCAGGAGGCGACCTTGGCCTTCTCGTCGAGCACCCAGTAGATCGGCATGCGCAAGTTGCGCTCGCAGCGGATGACATAGTCGCGACGCAGCTCGTCGTTCTCGCCAACCTTCTCGGCGCAGACGAACAGCCCCTCGGTGAAGCGCTCCTGCGCCAGCGCCACGTCGCCGCCTGGCGTGATGCCGCCGGCCTCCAGTTCGTGGCAGACGGCGCCGGCCCAGCCGACCAGCTTGCCCGAATGGAAGATCGGCACCACGTCCATCACGTCGGGCACCTGCACGGTGCCGATGAAGGCGTCGTTGTTGGCGAAGATATCGCCGTCGCGGATTCGCGGATTTTCCTCGTAGCCGTTGCGGATCATCCATTTGATGAAACGGCTCATCGTATGCACATGCACCATGATGCCGTTGGAGAGCGCGATCGCGTCGCCCTCCGGCGTGTAGATGGCGACCACCATCTCGCCGACCTCGCGCACGCCGGGCGAAGCCGAGATGCGGCGGGCCATTTCGCGGGCCGACACGCAATAAGCGCGCAGCTTGGTGTGCAGCGTCTCGAACTTCAGCGGATCCTGGTTGCGCAGTTCGAGCTCGGTGATGCCGTCATAGCAGCCGGTCTCTTCCATCAGCCGTTCGGATTCGATCAGCCGTTCGCGGATGCGGAGCGCGGAAGCGGGTTTGTCCAGCATGGCAACAGCCCTTATCAAGCGTGGGTGTAGTGCAGCAGCGTCCATTCATCGACATGGACACGATCCTGCGGGTGAACGACGAGCGTCGTGGCGGGGTGTTCGATGATGGCCGGGCCGGTAACCTCATGGCCGGGCTGCAGGAGGTCCATCTCATAGAGATCGGCCTTGTGCCAGCGGCCGCCAATATAGGCCTCACGCACGCCCTTGTGGGCGGATACCGGGTCGGATTTGCCGAGCGGGCGCTTGACCAGCGTCGGCTTGACCTTGTCGGCGGTGGCGATCAGCCCGAGCTCAGTGATCGAGAAGCCGGCCTCGCCATAACGCGAGACCCGATGGTTGACCTTGGCATAGACGGCCTCGAATTCGGCGATGATCTTGCGCATGTCATCTGGCGAGTTGACGGCCGACAGCGGCGCCATCACCTCGACGTCCTCGAGTTGGCCGGTGTAGCGCATCATCAGGAACGGCACGGTCCTGATCTTTTCGCGCGCATGACCATCCGCGATCATCTCGTCGACCGCGGCCTTGGTCAGGTCGTCCCACACGGCTGTCACCCGGGTGCCAAAGGCCTGCAATTCGTCGTCTCCGGCGCGCGCGCCGATGTCGATCTGGGTCGACACGGAGTGGCGGCGCATGAAATCGGCGGTGGTGCAGCCGAAGGCCGAGAAGGCGGCGGCAAACTGGAAGGTGATGATGTCCTTGAAGCCGATGCCCCTGGAGCAGCCGGCAAGGTGCAATGGTCCCGAGCCGCCATAGGAGAGCAGCGTGAATTCGGAGGGATGGATACCCTGGCCTGATATGACGCGGCGCAGCGCATTGTTGGCGTCGGCCTCCAGCATCTCGATCATGCCTTCGGCGGCTTCCTCGACGCCGACGCCGAGCAGGCGCGAGCATTTCTCCTCGAAGGCTTTTCGAGCCTTCTCGACCTGCAGCACGACCTTGCCGCCCAGAAAATAGTGCGGGTTGAGACGGCCGAGGATGGCGTCGCAGTCGGCGATGGTCGGCTCGGTGCCGCCCTTGGCGAAGCAGATCGGGCCGGGGTCGGAGCCGGCGCTTTCCGGTCCGAGCGAGACCTTTTTCGTCAGCGGATCGACCTTGAGGATCATGCCGGCGCCGGCGCCGATCGTGTCGAGATGCAGCGTCGGGACGTTGAGCTTGAAGCGGTCCATCAACGGCTCGTTCTCGATGCGCGTCTGGCCGCGGGTGATGACACCCATGTCGAAGGAGGTGCCGCCCATGTCCGAGCAGATCAGCGAGTCGTTGCCGATCAGCTTGCCGACATAGGCGGCGCCCAGGATGCCGCCGATCGGGCCGGAGATCATCGTCTCGTGCAGGCGCGGATGGTTGATCGAGGTCAGGCCGCCGAAAGACAGAAGCGTCTGCACGCCGTATTTGAAACCGTATTTCTTCGAGACGTCCTCGATGCCCTTGAGCTGCTTGCGGCCGCGCGAGGTGGCGTAGGCCTCGATCAGCACCGAGTTCAGCCGCGACTGTTCGCGGATGACCGGGCGCACCTCATGACTGGTGTAGACGAGGATGTCGGCGCCGGCAGCCGATATCTCCTGGCGGCAGATCTCCGCTATGCGTTTCTCGTGTACGGGATTGACGTGCGCGAAGATCGTCATGATGCAGATGCCCTCGACCTTGTCGGCGATCAGCTTTCTGGCCGCCGCGGCGACTTCATGTTCGTAGAGCGGCAGGATGACGTCGCCGAACTGGTCGATGCGCTCGGTGACGCCATGGGTGCGGCGGCGCGGCACCAGTGGATCGGGATGGTGATGTGTCACGGCGTGCAACCGGTCGGCATAGGAATAGTCGGCCCAGGCCTGCAGGCCGCGCCCCATCAGGATCATGTCCTCGAGGCCCTTGGTGGTGATCAGCCCGAGCTTGCGGCCGGTGCGCGACAACAGCGTGTTGAGCATGCCGGTGCCGGAATAGAGCACGACGTTCACGCCGGAGAACAGGTCCTGGAGCGAGATGCCCCAGGCGTCGGCCGCGTCCTCGGCGGAAGCCAGGAATCCTTCGGCCTCGTTCTTCGGCGTGGTCGCCGACTTGCCGATCTTGAAGTGGCCGTCCTGATCGACAAGGATGGTGTCGGTCATGGTGCCGCCGGCGTCGATGCCGATAACAATGGGGTTGGTTGTGATCTGGTCCACGGGTCGCCTTCCCTCGTCGAGAATGGCCACAGGCTAGATTCGATCGCGCGGATCGCGCCATATGCCTAAAGGCACAATGACGGGCGGGCACCCCTCGCAGACAAAGAGGCATGCGCATGGCCAATATCTGGGCGCCGCTCGCCAGGGCAATCGCCGCCACCGGCACGGACAGACATGTCGACTGCCTGATCGACCTGATCGGCGCCGATATCGAGCATGACCTCGTCACGGTAACGCGTTACTCGGCGACGCAGACACCGGAATTCGTCAAGCACCGGCGCTTCTCGGATGAAATGGTCCGGCGCTATCTCGACAACTACTATGTCTTCGACCCGTTCTATGCCTCGTGGCGGCGCGAGCGCCGGCTGGGCATCATGCCGCTGAAGCGGCTTGCCGACGACGAGGCCAAGCGTGGCCAGTACATAGCCGGCTTCCTGGCGCAGTCGGAAATCTGCGACGAGGTCGGCATCATGCTGGCGGATGGCGGAGACTGGTGCCTCGGCATCTTCCTCGACCGTTCGACGGCATCCTTCAAGGATAGCGAGATCACGTTGCTGGATGAGCGGCTGCCGGTGTTCGAGGCTCTGCACGCGCTCGACATCAAGGCGCGTGGGCGGGATTTCTTCCGCACATCGGCGCCGACCGGCCCCGGCGCCTCGCCCCGGCAGGAGCCCAATATCCCGGCAAGCCTGTGGCCGGAACTGTCGTTGCGCGAGCGGGAGCTGGTGCAGCTCATCCTCGCCGGCCATCCAACGGCCAACATCGCCGATCGCCTCGGCATCACCGTCGGCACCGTCAAAAACCACCGCCGGCGCATCTACGAGAAGCTCGACATAACGACGGAGCGGGAGCTTTTCCTGCAGTTTTTCCAGCATCGGGCGGATAGGTGATAGGATCGGGCGCAGCCTCGTCAATCAGGCTTTTCGCGTGGCGGTTAAAGTTCGTCCTCCCAATTGGCCCCGCCGTAGAATATCCGGAAAATCACCACTTGGTCGGGCTCCACGGCAAAGGTTAGCGTCAAACGGCGCTCGAAACCAATGACCCGAAGTCCAGGCCGCAGGTCGTCACGGCGCGTCCCTCGCTCCGAGGCGTAGTCAAAACGCCCGCAATAGGCTTCGATCCGCTCGATATAACGGATCGCCGTGGCGTTGCCTGCAGCGGATGCAATGGTATCGTATATCCACCGCAAGTCCGCTTGGGCTTCTGGCATCAGAACAACGTGCCGCCGTTTCACTCGTCGCCCTTGAGCCGTGTAGCGTGGTATGCACGGATGCCGTCAAAACCTTCGTCGAGCGGGATCACTCGGGAAGTGTCCGCCTTCCATCTGTCATAGGTCGGCACGACTTCCTCGCGGAGCCAGCGCTCCACAGCCGCGTCGCGCTCTTGCAAGGCACGAAGCCCGGCGCGGATCACTTCGCTGCTGGTCGCATAGGTTCCCGATTCGACGAGACGGTCGATGAAAGCAGCCTGCTCCGTCGGCAGGCTAAAGGTGCGTTTTTCGGTGGCGGCCATGGATTTCTCCTACAGGGTCGGTGTGATAATATCATACCAACTCTGAACCGCACCTGAAATCTGAGAACCGCCTTGCCGTGAAGAACGGCGATACGTTCGCTACGGCCAAGGGCATAACGCCCTTTTATCCGGCATTCAGTTTTCGAGAGCGAAATGTCTGCCCGACCATCTCAAAATTCCTCTTGCGGAACGGCGCCGTCCCGGCTTAGTCTCGGCTTTGAGCAGAAAATGAAATTTAATTCCATTTACCTGCCAGACCCCGCGAACCAGTGACATGCCCCCGACATAAGCCGCCACGACCCACAGAGAGAATATTTGATATATCATCTACCGGAATGGAACTAGCGTAAATGGTCCAGCAGACAGCGATCCAGCCATCGGCGCCCTGGTTGCGGCTCGACGTCGACGATTCCGACTGGAACGCCGCCGAGGCATCGGGCCTCGTGCGCTGGTATCACCAGATGCTGCTGATCCGCCGTTTCGAGGAAAAGGTGCTCGATCTCGCCAATGCCGGGCTGGTGCACGGGCCGGCTCACGCCAGCATCGGCCAGGAGGCGACGGCCGTCGGCGCGATGTCGATGCTCGGCACCGGCGATCGTATCAACGGCACCCATCGCGCCCACCACCAGGTTCTGGCCAAGCTGGTCAACGCGCAGACGCCGGCGGGGTTCGATCCGCTGCGCGACGATTTCAACACGCCGATGCAGGGCTCGGTGCGCGGCCTGATGGCCGAGATCATGGGGCTCAAGTCAGGCTACTGCGGCGGACGCGGTGGTTCGATGCACATGCGCGACGACGCCTCCGGCATCCCAGGCACCAGCGCCATCATCGGCGGCAACCTGCCCCATGCGGCGGGCTACGCGCTGGCCGACAAATTGCAGGGCAATGGCAACATTTCGGTCGCCTTCTTCGGCGACGGCACGATGATGGCGGGCCCGGCCTATGAGGCGATGAACATCGCCGCGCTTTACCGGCTGCCGGTGATCTTCTTTGCCGAAAACAATTTTTATGCCGTCTCCACCCATGTCAACGAACAGACGCGCGAGACGCGGCTTGCCTCGCGCGGCCCGATGCTGGGTTTTCGCGGCATCGAATGCGACGGGATGGATGTGGTGGCGGTGCACCATGCCATGCGCGAGGCGCGTCGCACGATCGAGGAGGAAGGCGGTCCGGTTCTGGTCGAGGCGCTCTGCTACCGCTTCCTGCACCAGAGCGGTGCCCGCCCCGGCAGCGAATTCGGCTATCGCACGCGTGCCGAGGAAGACATCTGGAAGGCGCGCGACCCGATCGCCAACATGGCCGCCCGTCTGAAGAAGATGGGAATTCTCGGCCAGGCAGACCTCGCCACGCTCGACCAGCGGGTAATGGATGTCGTCAACACCGCCGCCGGCTCATTGACCGAGATGAGCGGCAATGCGCTGCGCATTCCCGACCATCTGTGGCCGAACCCCGATGACGTCGACAATCAGATCCGCGGCGACCTGTCCGAACTGGACGACGAGCGCTTTCTCGAGATCGAGGACGTGCCGCCGGCCGAGACCAAGCCGCTCAAGTTCATGGCCGCCGCATCGGAAGTCATCGCGCGCGCCATGGAGCAGGACCCGCGGATCATCATCATGGGCGAGGACGTGCACCGGCTGCGCGGCGGTGTGTCCGGCGCCACCAAGGGCGCGCTGGAGCGCTGGCCCGAACGCGTGCTGGCGATGCCGATCGCGGAGAACGGTTTTGTCGGCGTGGCGCTGGGCGCGGCCCTTTGCGGCTTGCGGCCAATCGTCGAGATCATGTTCGGCGATTTCTGCCTTGTCGCCGCTGACCAGTTGTTCAATGCGGTCAGCAAGGTGCGGCACATGTTCGGCGGCGGCTTCCCAGTGCCGATCGTGGTCAGGGTCCGCGTCTCGCCGCACACCGGCTATGGCTCACAGCATTCGGGGGACCCGTCCGGCCTGTTCGCGCTCTATCCGGGCTGGCGCATCGTCGCCCCGACGACGCCCTTCGACTATGTCGGCTTGATGAATTCGGCGCTGAAATGCGACGATCCGGTCGTCGTCATCGAGCATGTCGAACTGTTCACCAGCGAAGGTCCCGTTCCGACCGAAGACCGCGATTATTGCGTGCGGCTGGGCAAAGCGAAAATCGTCAGGCCAGGCAGCGCCTGCACGTTGCTGACCAGCGCCAGCATGGTTGCCGTCGCAAGACAAGTTGTCGAGGAGACGGGCGTCGATGCCGAGATCATCGACCTGCGCAGCCTCGACCCGACCGGGCTCGACTGGCCGCTGTTGGAAGCGTCGATCCGCAAGACCAACCGCGTCGCGGTGGTCGAACAGGTGCAGCGCGGGCTGTCGCTCGGCGGGCGACTGACGCAGGAAATTCAGGAGCGCGTGTTCGATTATCTCGACCACGAAATCCTGCATGTGACGGGAAGCCTCTCGGCCCCCGTCGTATCGGCCCCGCTCAATCGGGCCGCCCTGGGCGGCGCCGACAAGCTCCGGGCCGCGCTTCGATCCCTCACGGTCGTGAGCGGGTAGAGCAACGCATTGCCACGAAGATCAGACAAGAAAATGGGAGAACCGACATGACCATCCTACCAAGAAACAAGACCAGGGCGACCCTGCTGGCCGCCGCGCTGATGGCCACGAGCGCCTTCTGGGCACCGGCCAGCTTCGCGCAGGACGAGAAGCCGCTGGTCATCGCGCGCAACATCGACCTCAACTCGCTCGATCCGCACCGCGCCTTCTGCGACACCTGCCAGATCTACAATTCCAGCGTCTATGAATCGCTGCTGACGCTCGACAAGGACAACAAGCTGATCCCGCTGCTCGCCTCCAAGTGGGAGAGCAATGCCGACCAGACCAGCTTCACTTTCACGCTCGATCCGGCCGCGAAATTCTCCGACGGCTCGCCGGTGGAAGCCAAGGACGTGAAGTGGTCCTGGGAGCGGCTGAAGAACCTCAAGGGCAGCGCTTCGTTCCTGATGGACAATGTCGCCTCGATCGAGGCCCCGGACGCGCATACGGTCGTGGTCAAGATGGTCGCGCCGTCGTCGGAATTCCTCAACATCGCGGCCGCGCCCTATACTGCGGTCGTCAACAGCAAGGTTGCCGAGGAAGCCGGCGCCAAGGCCGGAGCCGACGCCTCGACCACCGACAATGCCGAGGCGTGGTTCCTCGCCCACTCGGCCGGCAGCGCGCCGTTCGTGCTGAAGTCCTATGAACCGAATTCGGAAGTGCGCCTGGCGCGCAACGACAAGTACTGGCGCAAGGCGCCGGCGCTGAGCGAAGTCGTCATCCGCCAGACCAAGGACGCCGTGGCGCAGGCGCAGATGCTGCAGAGCGGCACCGCCGACATCGCCATGCAGATCGACCCGGACACGGCCAAGACCATCACCGGCAACGACGTCAAGATCGAGACGGTGCCGTCCTACAACTTCATCTATGTCGCGCTGTCGCCCGGCGCCAAGGCCAACAAGGTGCCGCTGACGGCAGAGGTACGCGAGGCGATCTCGCTCGCGCTAGACCGGCCGAGCATCCTCGACTTCACCATCGGCTCCGAGGGTCAGCTGATCAGCGCGCCGATCCCGCTCGGTTTCCCCGGCGGCTCGGGCTTCGAGGAGCAGCCTTACGATCTCGCCAAGGCAAAGGAACTGCTTGCCAAGGCCGGTCACGCCGACGGCTTCGAGATGGAAGCCGCCTTCCCGGGCATGAACGTCTATGGCGTCGACCTGTCGCTGCTGATGCAGAAGGTCCAGCAGGATCTGGCCAAGGTGAACATCAAGCTCGACCTGCAGCCGATCCCCTTCGCCAACTGGCGCGAGCGCATCAATGGCGACGGCATCCCGATGACCGCCGTCTTCTACGCGCCGGACTATTACGGCACCTCGCAGTACATCGAGTATTTCGCCATGACCAAGGGCAGCCCGTGGGCGCGGCGCGCCGGCGCCGAGCGCGAGCCGTCGGTGCTCAACCCGAAGGAGGCCGAACTCTACAAGGCAGCGCTCGCGGCGAGCGGCGACGAGGCCGCCAAGCTGTGGCACCAGGCCGGCGAGGAGATGATCAAGGACAGGGTGATCCTGCCGCTGGTCAGCCCGAACCTGATCCTGGCCTACAAGTCCGACGTCAAGGGCGTGCGCTACAGCGCCTGTTGCAACCTGCCGCTGGCCGAACTCAGCCACTAAGCGAACCAATGGTGGGGGAGTGGAAGCTTCCCCACCATTTCCTGCCTCTCGGTATGGGAATTCCGGTGGCGAGACATTCAATCTTCAATATATGATATATCAAAATGCGGAGATCTACATGCCTTCCCTGATCAACTCCAAGGACCAGCTGTTGCGCGACCGCGCCGCCTCGGTCATCCCGGGCGGCATGTGGGGACATATGTCCACGCGCTATCTCGGCTCCGCCTATCCGCAATTCTTCGAGCGCGCCGACGGCTGCCGGGTGTGGGATGTCGACGGACGCGAATACATCGACCTGATGTGCAGTTGGGGCCCGAACATCCTCGGCCATCATCATAAGGCAGTCGAGGAAGCGGCGGCGCGGCAGCGTGGCCTGGGCGATGCGATGAACGGCCCCGGCGAAGTGCTGGTCGAACTGGCCGAACTGCTGGTCGAGACCGTCGCGCATGCGGACTGGGCGATGCTGCAGAAGAACGGTACGGACGCCACCACCGCCTGCGTGACCATCGCACGTGCCGGCACCGGCCGACGCAAGGTGCTGGTGGCGCGCGGCTCCTATCACGGCGCGGTGCCGTGGTGCACGCCTTCGCTCGCCGGTGTCACGGCGGAGGATCGCGCCCATCTCATCCATTTCGACTATAACGACGTCGCCAGTCTCGAAGCCGCCGTGGAGCAAGCCGGCAGCGACCTTGCGGCGATAGTCGTCACCGCCTTCCGCCACGACATCGCCCGCGACCAGGAACTGCCGACAGCAGCCTTCGCCAAACGGGCCCGCGAACTCACCTCGGCCGCCGACGCTGCTCTGATCGTCGACGATGTCAGAGCCGGTTTCCGCATCGACCTCGGCGGCAGCTGGGAGCCGCTCGGCGTGCGGCCGGACCTGTCGGCCTTCTCCAAGGCGATCGCCAACGGCTACCCGCTGGCTGCCATCACCGGCAACGACCGGTTCCGCGAAGCCGCGACCAAGGTCTATGTAACGGGTTCGTTCTGGTATGGCGCCGTCTCCATGGCGGCGGCGGTCGCCACCATCAGGACATTGCGCGACAGCAATGCGATCGCCGCCATGAATGCTGCCGGCGAAAGGCTGCGGACAGGTCTCGACGCTGCGGCGAGGAAGCACGGGCTGTCGCTACGCCAGACCGGCCCGGTGTCGATGCCGATGGTGCTTTTCGACGGCGACAGTGAATTCAAGAAGGCGGACGCCTTCTGCTCGGCCGCCTTGCGTGAGGGCGCCTATTTCCACCCCAAGCACAACATGTTCCTCAGCGCCGCGCATACGGCGAGGGATATCGACCTCGTGCTCCAGGCGGCCGACGCCGGCATGGCCGCGGCCGCGCAGCTGGCGTGAGCCGGCGGCAGTGCAACGCGCCGTAACGAATGGATCAACCGGCCGCCGAGACCAGGCGGCCGTTCTGCGCGGCCGCGCGCAATTCTTCAGGCGTGACCGAACCGTCGTTCAGCCGCTCCAGCACCTTGACCAGCAGCCGGCCGCCTTCGATCATGTCTTGCTGGATACCCTTGCGAACCCCGTTCTCGTCGCGCGCGCGCAGGGCGTCGAGGATGTCGAGATGGCGGTGGCGGCCGTCATAAGTCGGCCGGGCGTGCGGATACTGGTAGTTGACCAGCGGGCCGTTGCGCAACCAGATGCCCTCGATGATGGCAAGCAGCTCCGGCATGCCCGCCGCCTGGTAGATCGAGTGGTGGAATTCCCAGTTGTCGCGGACGGCCTCGAACCAGCGGCCATTGTCCTCGTTGGCGATCAGCTTTTCATGCACGTCGGCCAGACGATCGATCTCGCGCGGCTCGATGCGCGTGGTGGCCGCCGCGCCGGCCATGCCCTCGAGATGCAGGCGGATGCTGCGCAGCTCCAGATACTGGGCCAGCGACAACTGGGCGACGGTGATCGAGCGCCCCGCCTCCATCTCCAGGCCCTTCTCGCGCACCAGCTGCATAAGGGCCTCGCGCACCGGCGTTTCAGAGACTTCGAGGCTGGCGGCGAGGTCGCGGATCTTGAAGCGATGGCCGGGCCAGAAGCGGCCTTCCATCATGGCGCGGCGAAGCTCCTCGTAGACGCGGGTCGTCAGGTTGTCGCGCGCGATCGGCGCGATGGAAGCAGTCACATTCAGTCTCCGTCCTTGCGGCCGCGCCAGCGTCGTCCACGGCGCGCGGGCCGTGTATATGATATCACGACCGGCCTGACCATCGACATCGGACACGCAAAAATGAGACGAAGCGCATGACCGTGTCGACGCCTTCCCTATTGTTCGGCGCCATTGCCGACGACCTCACCGGCGGCACCGAACTGGCATCGATGCTGGTGGCGCGCGGCATTGCCACGGGATGCACGGTCGGGCTGGAAGCGCCGATCCCAACCGGCAACAGGGCCCATGTGATCCTGCTCAAGACACGCGTCATCGCCGCCGACAAGGCCGTGCGACAGGTGCTCGAGGCCGCGGAGCGGCTGGTCGAAGCAGGCGCAAGACAGATCTTCTTCAAATACTGCGCCACGTTCGATTCCACCCCTGCCGGCAATATCGGTCCTTGCGCGGAGGCATTGCTGGAACGGCTCGGGGGCGGCGTGACGCTGTTTACGCCGGCCCTGTGCGAGACCGGCCGCACCGTCTACCAGGGCCATATGTTCGGCGGCACGCAATTGCTGGGCGAATCGCCGAAGCGCTTCGATCCGCTGACGCCGATGACCGATTCCAACCTGGTTCGCGTGCTGCAGGCTCAGAGCCGCAGCAAAGCCGGTCTAATTAGCTGGCTTACCATCGACAGTGGCCCGGAAGCGATCCGCAAAGCCGTCCGTGAGAAAAGCGCAAGCGGAGAGACGCTGCTGCTCACCGACACGATACGAGAGCGCGACCTGGCGTCGATCGCGGAAGCGGCCTTCGATCTGCCGCTGATGACGGGCAATTCGTCCGTGGTCGCGCACCTGCCGACGGCCTGGCTGGAGCACGGACTGCTGAGCACCGACGATCTCATTCCGCCCAATCTGCCCGCTGTTGACGGACCGGCGGCGGTGCTGGCAGGCAGCGTCGCCGGCCGCACCATCGAACAGCTCGACCGATTCGCAGAGCACAATCCGCTGCTGTCCATCGATCTCGCCGGAGCCTTCGCCGGCCAGGATGTGGTGGCGCAAGCACGCGGTTTCGCAAAACGCCATCTGCCCGATGCGGTGATCGCCATCGCCACCACGGCACCGCAGCCGGCGGTCGAGGCACTTCAGCAGGCGCATGGGCGCGATGCGGTGGCTGCAAAGGCGGAATCAATTCTGGCCGAAATCGCAGGAATACTGGTGCGCGAATTCGGTGTGCGGCGCCTGGTGGTCGCGGGCGGCGAGACGGCAGGCTCGGTGGTCAAGGCGCTCGGCATCGACCGGATCGCCATGGGCGCCTATGAGGGGCCAGGCCTGTCGCGCGCCATTGCTCACCTGCCGGGCCTGTCCGACGACCCGCTGGCGCTGATGCTCAAATCCGGAAAGCTCGGCGGCCCGGATATTTTCGCCGACGTTCTGAAGGACATGACGCGGCCCACCTCCACCGCGCCGGCAATCGACACATGGCCGCCGATGATGGCCACCACAGGGAAAGCATCGTGATGGATATGCAAACCGCCCGCGCGGCACTGATAGCGGCGACCGAGACGCTGGACGCCAGCGGCATGAATGTCGGCACGACAGGCAATATCAGCGTGCGCACGAAGGATGGCATGCTGATCACGCCGACCGGAATTGCCACGAGCGCGCTGCGGCCGGGACAGATGGTGCCGATGCGACTCGACGGCTCCTGGGACGCGCCGTTCAAGCCGTCGAGCGAGTGGGAGATGCATGCCGAGATCTACAAGGCTTTCCCGGACGCCGGCGCGGTGGTGCATGCCCATCCCGACCATTGCGTGGCGCTGTCGTGCCTGCGCCAGCCGCTGCCATTGTTTCACTACATGGTGGCGGGCTTCGGGGGCGATGATGTGCGCTGCTCGGACTATGCGCTGTTCGCCTCGAGCGATCTCGCCAAGGCGGCCGTCGTGGCGCTGAAGGACCGCACGGCATGCCTGCTCGCCAATCACGGCATGATCGCCTTCGCCGGCGATCTCGACACGGCGCTCATACGCACCATCAAGCTGGAGACGCTGGCGCGGCAATATCTGTTGGCGCTCAGCGCCGGAACACCGGTGCTGATCGGCGAGACCGAACTCGCCGCCATTCGCGGACGCTACAAGACCTATGGCCAGCAGAAGTAGGCGGACGGAACGTCCGGGCGCCGCTTTCAGTCGGCCTGCAGATGCGAGACGAACTTCGCATTGAAGTAGCTCTCCAGCGCGTCGGCGCCGCCCTCGGTGCCATTGCCGGAATCGTTGATGCCGCCGAACGGCACTTCCGGCAGCGCCAGGCCATAATGGTTGATCGACACCATGCCGCTGGCGATGCCAGACGACATTTTTGCAGCACTCGCCGCCGAGCGGGTGAAGCCGTAGGCGGCGAGGCCATAGTTCAGCCGATTGGTCTCGGCCAGCGCTTCATCCAGCCCGCTCACCGGGGTCATCAGCGCCAGCGGACCGAACGGTTCCTCGTTCATGGCACGCGCATCCGTGCCGACGCCAGACAGCACAGTCGGTTCGAAGAAATAGCCGGAATTACCGATGCGCTTGCCGCCGGTGACGAGCTCGGCGCCCTTCTGGACGGCGTCATGGACGAGCTCTTCCATCGCCTGCACGCGGCGCGGATTGGCGAGCGGCCCCATGGTCGTGCCCTCGGCAAGGCCATCACCCACCTTGATCTGGCTGACGACATCGGTGAAGCGGCCGACGAACTCGTCATAGACGGCATGATCGACGAGGAAGCGCGTCGGCGCGACACAGATCTGGCCGGCATTGCGGAATTTCGATGCCGCCATGGAGCGTGCCGCACGGTCGAGATCGGCATCTGGCAGGACGATGACGGGCGCATGGCCGCCAAGCTCCATCGTCGCCCGCTTCATGTGCAGGCCGGCCAGCGACGCTAGTTGCTTGCCGACCGGCGTCGAGCCGGTGAAGGAGATCTTGCGGATCACCGGGTGCGGGATGAGATAGGACGAGATTTCGGACGGCGTGCCGTAGACGAGGTTGACGACGCCATCGGGCAGGCCGGCATCGACGAAAGCGCGCACCAGCTCGGCCGGCGAAGCCGGCGTCTCTTCCGGACCCTTGACGATGATCGAGCAGCCGGCGGCAAGCGCGGCCGACAGTTTGCGCACCGCCTGGTTGAGCGGAAAATTCCACGGCGTGAAGGCGGCGACCGGCCCGACCGGCTCCTTGATCACCGACTGGCTCACCCCTTCGAGGCGCGCCGGCACGATGCGGCCATAGGCGCGGCGCGCTTCCTCGGCGAACCAGTCGATGATATCGGCGGCGGCGAAGGCCTCCATACGCGATTCCGCGATCGGCTTGCCCTGTTCCAGCGTCATCAGCGTGGCGATGTGCTCGTTGCGCTCACGCAGCAGGTTGGCCGCCTTGCGCATCAGTTTGGAACGGTCGAATGGCGAAACGCGCCGCCAGGCATCGAAGCCTTTCGCCACGGCGGCCAGCGCCTCGTCGAGGTCGGCTATGCCGGCATGGGAAAGCGAACCGAGTTCGGCCTCCGTCGCCGGATTGACGATCGGCATCGTACGGCCGTCGCGCGCTGGCCGCCACGAGCCGCCTATATGGAGATGAACGTTGGGATACATGTAGGGCTCCGTGGCAGGTCAGGCGGAAACAGGTTCGGCGGTGGGCGTGTATATGTCGATCGCGCCGACATCGATCAGGTCCCGGATACTGTCGGCGCTGTAGCCAAGCACAGTGCTCAGCACGGCCTCGGTATCCTGGCCCAGCATTGGCGGCGCGGTGAATTCCGCCGTCAGCTGCGCGGCGAGCCCCTGCGCCGGGCGCACCATGGCGACGGAACCGAGATGGGGATGCGGCAAGGTCTGGACGAGGCCGCGCTCGCGCACATTGGGGCTGTCGAACACTTCCGGGATCGACTTCACCGTGCCGGCCGGCACGCTTGCGGCGGCGCAGGCTGTCATCCAGTGGTCGCTGGTCTGCGTCTTGAAAACCTCCGCGAGTTGCGGGATCAGCGCCGCGCGGTTGGTCGCGCGAGCGCCGGCCTTGATGAAGCGGGGATCGCTGGCCAGATGAGGCAAGCCGACGACCTTCTCGCAGAGCGCCGCGAACTGCCGGTCATTGCCGACCGCCAGCGCGAACCGGCCATCCGAGGTCTCGAATATCTGGTAGGGCACCACGGTCGGGTGCGCATTGCCGTAGCGCGCGACCTCCCGCCCGGTGTTGAGATAACCGCTACCGACATTGATCAACAGGCTCAGTGCGCAGTCGATGAGCGACAGGTCGAGGAATTGGCCCTTGCCTGTCGTCGTGCGTTCGAAAAGCGCCGCGAGAACCGACTGCGTCGCCACCATGCCGCAGACCACATCGGTTATGGCGACGCCGACACGCATCGGCTCGCCGTCGCTCTCGCCGGTGATGGCCATCAGGCCGCTTTCGGCCTGCATGACGAAATCATAACCGGGACGGTTGGCGTCGGGACCGGTCTGGCCGTAGCCGGAGATGGAACAGTAGATCAGGCCCGTATTGGAGGCGCTGAGTTCCTTATAGCCGACGCCCAGCCGGTCGGCGGTGCCGGCGCGAAAATTCTCGACGACGACATCGGCCTTGGCGGCCAGTTCGCGCACGATCGCCAACCCTTCAGGACTCTTCATGTCGAGCGCGATGCTCTGCTTGCCGCGATTGGCGGAGAGATAGTAGGTCGAGACGCCCTTGTAGCTCGGCACCGACCACGCCCTGGTGTCGTCGCCGCCATCGATGTTCTCGATCTTCCAGACCTCGGCGCCGAGATCGGCGAGGCTCATCGTCGCCCAGGGGCCGGCGAGCACGCGCGACAGATCGAGCACCTTAATGCCCGCGAGCGGCAGTCGGTTGCGGCTTGCCATGCCGGCGTCGCTGGGACGGTCTTCGATCACGATCAAATCCTTCAAAGATAATTCGACGTCGGCCTGCGTATGTCAGGCGGCCTTGAACGCGTTGACGGGTTCCGGGAAATGGCAAGCGACGCGATGTTTGTCGCCGGACGGACCTAGCGGCGGCTCGACCGAGGCGCAGATCGCCTGCGCCTTGAAGCAGCGCGTGCGGAAGCGGCAGCCCGACGGCGGATTGAGCGGGCTCGGCACGTCGCCCGACAGCACGATGCGTTCGCGTTTGCGCTCCTTCTCGGGGTCGGCGAGCGGCACCGCCGACAGGAGCGCCTGCGTATAGGGGTGCAGCGACCGGGAATAGAGTTCGGCCGCCGGCGCGATCTCGACGATCTTGCCGAGATACATCACCGCGACCTGATGCGAGATGTGGCGCACCACAGACAGGTCGTGGGCGATGAACAGGTAGGAGGTGCCGAAGGACTGCTGGATATCCCTGAGCAGATTGAGCACGCCAGCCTGAACCGAGACGTCGAGCGCCGACACCGGCTCGTCGAGGATCACCACTTGCGGATTGAGCGCGAGCGCGCGCGCGATGACGACACGCTGGCGCTGGCCACCGGAAAGCTCGTGCGGGTAGCGACGGCCGTGTTCGGGGTTGAGGCGGACGAGTTCCAGGAGCTCGGCGACGCGGGCGCGGCGGTCGGCCTTCGACATGTCGCTGATGCGCAGCGGCTCGGCGATGTTGTCGGCGATCCGCATGCGCGGGTGCAGCGAACCATATGGGTCCTGGAAGACGAGCTGGATGTAGCGCCGCATCTGGCGCATGTCTTCGTGGTTCAGCGCCAGAAGGTTCTGGCCACGGAACCAGCTTTCGCCGCTGGTCGGCTCGATGAGCCGCATCAGGCAGCGGCCGAGCGTGGATTTTCCGCAACCGGATTCGCCGACAAGGCCCAGCGTCTCGCCTGCCGCCACGTCGAAGGAAACATCTGCGACCGCCCGCACATGGGCAACCGCCCGGTCGAAGACCAGACCGCCGCGCACCGGGAAATCCTTGACCAGGTGGCGGACAGACAGCGCGGGCGCCTGTGCCGATGCCGCTTCGGTCTTGTGTTCGGCCGCTGCACTCATCGGGCTACGCTTCCAGTCTCGAGGACCGCCGGCGCCAGCGAGGCGCTGTGGAACGGCGGCAGGCTTGTCGCGAAGTGACAGGCGGAGAAACGGCCTCCCACATCGAGCAAGGGCGGGTCCTGCTCCCGGCAGCGCGCTTCGGCGTATATGCAACGCGGATGGAAGGCGCAGCCGCCCGGCAGACGGCCAAGCGCCGGCGGCGAGCCTTCGATGGAGAACAGGCGCTCGCGGCTTTCTTCCAGATTGGGGATCGAGGCGATCAGCCCGCGCGTGTAGGGATGGCGCGGATCGGCGAACAGTTGGTTGACGGTTGCCTGCTCGACGACGCGGCCGGAATAGACGACGGCGACGCGGTCGGCGTGACCGGCAACGACGCCGAGATCGTGCGTGATCAGCACAAGGCCGAGACCAAGGCGTTCCTGCAGCGAGCGCAGCACGGCCAGGATCTGCGCCTGGACCGTCACGTCGAGCGCCGTGGTCGGCTCGTCGGCGATCAGCAGGTCGGGATCGTTGGCGACCGCCATGGCGATCACCGCGCGCTGGCGCATGCCGCCGGAGAATTCATGCGGATACTGGCTGACGCGGCGTTCCGGCTGCGGGATCGCCACCAAGGCGAGCAGTTCCACCGCGCGCGCCATGGCCTGCCTGTGGGTCAGGCGTTGATGCAGCCTGACCGCCTCGGCGATCTGGGCACCGACGGTCATCACCGGATTGAGCGAGGACAGCGGGTCCTGGAAGATCATGGCGATGCGCGCGCCCCTGATCCTGCGCATCTCGCGCGCCGGCTTGCCGACCAGTTCATCGCCCTTGAAACGGACGGAACCGGTGACGACCGCGTTCTTCGAGGTGAGGCCGAGCGCGGCGAGCATGCCGACCGACTTGCCCGAACCGGATTCGCCGACAATGCCGACCACCTCGCCCTTGGCGACATCGAGGTCGATGCCGCGCACCGCCTCGAACTGGCTGCCGGCCTTGCGGAACCCGACCCGCAGACCGCGTATGGACAGCAGCGGTTCGCCTGCCTTGTCGATCGCGCCGGAGCGCGCTGAGGATAGCTGTGCGCTCATCGTCTAGTCCGACCTTGGATCGAGAATGTCGCGCAGGCCGTCACCGATGAAGTTGAAGCCGAGCACGATGGTGAGGATGGCGACGCCGGGACCGAAGGCGATCCACCACTGATAGAAATGCACCGCGCCGTCGGAGATCATCGAACCCCATTCGGGCGTCGGCGGCGTTGCGCCAAGCCCGATGAAGCTGAGCGAGGCAGCGAGCAGCACGACCTGGCCGAGGTCCATGGTGGCGCTGATCAGCACCGGCGTCCAGCACAGCGGCAATATGTGCTTGAACAGGACCCGGCTTGGCCGGGCGCCGGCGGCGATCGCCGCCTCGACATGCTCGCGCTCCTTCACCTC
Organism: Mesorhizobium sp.; assembly: GCF_017306585.1. GTDB lineage: Bacteria > Pseudomonadota > Alphaproteobacteria > Rhizobiales > Rhizobiaceae > Mesorhizobium. The sequence goes on from NZ_JAFKIC010000115.1 coordinate 22,149, forward strand.
CAGCACCTGGGCACGCATCAGCCGGGCGTAGACCGGCCACCAGACCAGCACCATGGCGATGGCCGCGTTGCCGAGGCCCGGCCCGAGCGAGGCCGCGACGGCCATGGCGAGCAGCATCGGCGGAAAGGACAGGGTGACGTCGACAAGCCGCATGATCGCCGCACCGGTGAAGCCACCGACGAAGCCGGAGATGGCGCCGAGCAGCGAGCCGATGATAACGGCCGACACGACGACCAGAACGGCGATCGGCAGCGAATGCGCCGCGCCGTGCAGGGTGCGGGCCAGCACATCGCGTCCGAGCGCATCGGTGCCCAGCCAATGCGCCCAGCTTGGCGGCTGCAGCCGGCGACCGACCATTTCGAGCGGATCGAACTGCACCACCAGATTGGCGAACAGCGTCATGAACAGCCAGAACAGGATGACCACCGTGCCGATGACGAGCGGCGCGGTCAGCCATTCGGGGATGCCGACGGAACGGGACTTGGTGACGACGGCCGACATCAGCTCAGCCTCACGCGCGGATTGGCCACGACATAGAGGATGTCGGTGACGAGATTGGTGACCAGGAAGGCCAGGCCGCCGACGATGGTGACGCCGATGATCGCCGGGAAGTCGAGCGCGCGTGCCGCCTCGACCGCGTAGGAGCCCATGCCCGGCCAGGAGAAGATGGTCTCGGTCAGCACCGCGCCGGTGATGAGATAAGCGAAGGAATAGCCGATGACGGTGAGCGTCGGCACCATCGTGTTGCGCAGCGCGTGCACAATGACGACGCGGAATTCGCTCGCCCCCTTGGCGCGGGCGGTGAGCACGAATTCGCGGCTCATCACGTCGAGCATGTTGGCGCGCACCAGACGCGAGATCGTGCCCGAAACCGTCCAGCCGAGCACGAAGGCGGGCAACAGCAGATGCCACAGCGCATCCTTGAAGACGGCGAGGTTGCCGGCCAGCAGCGAATCGATGGTGAGGAAGCCGGTGACGCCGGGCGGCAGCGGCAAGCGCGCATCGAGGCGGCCCGGGCCTGGAAGCCAGTTCAAGACCACCGAGAAGATGAAGAGCAGGCCGAGACCCGACCAGAACACCGGCAGCGATGACCCGAACAGGGCGAACAGCCGCGCGCCATGGTCGATCAGGCTGTTGCGGAAATAGGCGGCCAGCACGCCGAGCACGATGCCAAGCGTGGTGCCGAAGATCATGGCGGCGAAGACCAGTTCGAGTGTTGCCGGCAGGCGGTAGAGAATGTCGGTGCCGACATTGCGCTTGGTGATGAAGGAAGTGCCGAGGTCGCCACTCATCAAATTGCCAAGATATATCATATAGCGCTCCGGCAGAGGACGGTCCAAACCCCAGCGGGCCTTGGCGGCGGCGACCACTTCGGGATTGCTCATCTGCTGTTCAGCGACGATAGCCGTCAGCGGATCGCCCTTCGTCACCGTGGTGATCAGGAAGGCGATGGTGACGATGCCGAGCACAAGGAACGGCATTGCGATAAGCCGGCGCAAAATATAGCGGGACACGTGGCTACCTTCACAAGGACGGGCTTCGTATGATGGCACGGGGCGCAGCGACATACCATCAAGGCAAACATATTGACAGGCTGGGAAAGCCGCTGTCAATATAAATGGAATTTAATTTCATTTTTGAATGAACGGCGCCGGCGACACCGGCCCGAGCGGCGGACCCGTCCGCCAGAAAGACCGCCAGCGTGCGCAAAAGAGCGACAAGGGACGAGACGGACCTCGACGGCGAAGGCGGGCAACTTTCATCCTCGCTGGTGCGCGGGCTTGGCATATTGCGCGCCTTCCGGCCGGGCGATGCCTCGCTCGGCAATCAGGACATTATCGCCCGCACCGGCCTGCCGAAAGCGACGGTGTCACGCATCACCTACACGCTGAGCGCGCTCGGCTACCTTCTCTACGACAAGGAACTCGGGCGCTACAGCCTCGGTCCCGCAACGGTGGCGCTGGGCTATTCGGCGCTGAGCTCCAGCGCCGTCGTCCACATCGCGCGCCCCCTGATGCAGCCACTCGCGGACCTGACCGGCGCGGCGGTGGCGATCGGCACGCGCGACAGCCTCAACATGGTCTATCTCGCCAACTGCCGGTCAGAAAGCCTGGTCACGCTGCGCCTCAATCCTGGCTCCTATCTGCCGATCTGGAAGACCTCGATGGGACTTGCCTATGCGGCGGGGCTTCTGCCCGAGGAACGGGCACGTCTCGTGCGGGCGTTGCAGGAGGCGGAACCGGACAAGGCTGAAGCGATCTCCGCGGCGATCGAGGACGCGATCGCCCAGCATGGGCGGCTCGGGTATGTAACGTCGTTCGGGGCGTGGCACAGCTATATCCACGCGGTAGGCGTGCCCTTTCGCCCGCGCGACGGCTCGCCGCTGGTCGCCATTACCTGCGGCGGCATCGGCGAGATCATCACCGAGCAACGCGCGCATGCCGAAATCGGACCGGCCCTGGTGGCGATGGTGGCCGCGTTGCGGCGGGAGCTCGAAGGAAATCCGGCGCAATCCTGACCAGCATTGGCCCAGACGATCCGGGACCATGCCGGCTTGAACTCGGCCGCAGGCAACCCCAAAATCCCGGACAAATTTCGGCCTTAGCACAGGCCCGGCTACAGCTGGTATGGACGGGGGAGAACACATGCCGATGAATTTCGCAGGACGCTTCGCCGGCCGGTCGGCCGTCATAACCGGCGGCGCTTCTGGCATTGGGCTTGCGGTGGCGCAGAGGATCGCCGACGAAGGCGGGCGCGTCAGCGTCTGGGATCGCGATCCCGCCCAGATCGAACAGGCGCAAGCCCTTGTGCCTCATCTGCACGGCGTGACGGTGGATGTTGCCGATGCGGCGAATGTGGACAGCGCCGCACGGTCGACCATAGATGCCCTTGGCGGCGTCGACATCCTTGTCACCAGCGCCGCCATAACCGGACCCAACACGACGACATGGACCTATCCCACCGAGGATTGGCAGCGGGTCATGGACATCAACATCAACGGCGTCTTCCACTGCAACAAGGCGCTGGTGCCGCACATGCTCGAGCGCAATTACGGCCGCATCGTCAACATCGCCTCGATCGCCGGCAAGGAAGGCAATCCCAACGCGTCGGCCTACAGCACCTCCAAGGCCGCCGTGATCGGCCTGACCAAATCGCTCGGCAAGGAACTGGCCAAGACCAAGGTGACCGTCAATTGCGTGACGCCGGCCGCCGTGCGCACCGCGATCTTCAAGCAGATGAGCCAGGAGCATATCGACTTCATGCTCTCCAAGATCCCGATGGCGCGCTTCGGCGAAGTCGACGAGGTCGCCGCGCTGATCTGCTGGATCGCCTCGGAGGAATGCTCCTTCACCACGGCCGCCGTCTTCGACGTTTCGGGCGGACGCGCCACCTATTGAGGGCGACTACAAATCCGCGTGAGAAGGCAACGAATGGAGCCCTTCAGGCGTATTGTCGGCCATGCAGTGCATCCCATCCCCGAACAAGCCATCAAAACGTTCCAAGAATACGATTTTTCGCTGTAATCTTGGCCTGGAGGGTGAGGACTTTCCGCATTTCTGGGAACATACGGTTGGCAGCGGCCATGCGACACTGGCCTTGCGTGCCGACTGGCAGGCACAGATGCGACGGGCGCATGACGAACTCGGCTTTCGCCATGTCCGGTTCCACGGCCTTCTCTGCGACGACATGGGCACGCTGATCGACCAGGACGACAAGCCGCTCTATTCGTTCTTCAACGCCGACCAGATCTTCGATTTCCTGCTCTCCATCGGCATGCGGCCATTTGTCGAACTGAGCTTCATGCCGACGATGCTGTCGTCCAGTGGGCAGATCATTTTCCACTACCGTGCCAATGTCAGTGCACCGAAGGACTACGACCAGTGGTCGACTCTCATTACCAAGCTTGTTGGCCACTGGATCGATCGCTATGGCGTGGAGGAGGTCCGCCAATGGTTCTTCGAGGTCTGGAACGAGCCCAACCTGGATGCATTCGGAAGCGGCAGGCAGGAGGACTATTTCAAGCTCTACGCCTATACGGCGAAGGCGATCAAATCGGTCGACGCTCAACTCAGGGTCGGCGGCCCGGCCACGGCGGCAAATGCCTGGATTGACGACTTCCTCGCTTATTGCCGGCAGAACAACCTTCCGGCCGACTTCGTCAGCACGCATCATTATCCGACCGATGCCTTCGGCAGGCCGGGTGACGACACGGAAACACAGCTTTCGGAAAGCACGCGGAGCGTATTGCGCGAGGAAGCGCGAACCGCGCGACGGCAGGCGGGTGACCGACCGCTCTACTATACGGAATGGTGTACCTCCTCAAATCCGCGCGATCCGATGCACGACGAGCCCTACGCCGCCGCCTTCATCGTCAAGACGGTGATGGAAGCAAGAGACCTGGTTCAGGGTTATAGCTATTGGACGTTCTCGGACATCTTCGAGGAAAACTACTTCCCTTCCGTGCCTTTTCATGGCGGCTTCGGCCTGATGAACCTTCACGGAATCGCCAAACCGGCTTACCGTGCCTTTGAAATGCTGCACGGGCTGGGAACGGAAATTCTGTCCATGGAGGGCAATCATCCAACGGTCGACAGCTGGTGCGTCCGCGCCCGAAATTCTTTGACCGTTCTGATCTCCAATTTTGCCCTGCCCAGGCACGCCATCGCTAGCGAAACGGTCCATATCGAACTCAAGAACGCGCCGCAGCCCGCCACGGCAACCATCCAGCGAATCGACGCGGAGAATGCCAACGCCAAGTCATTATGGGTGGGCATGGGCAGCCCCGAATATCCGAGCCGGGCAATGGTCGAGCGATTGCATGCGGCCTCTGCAATGCCGGTGCAGCAGCAACCGGTCAGCTGGCGCGACCGTACCCTTGGAATCGAGGTGACCATTCCACCCTTGGGAGTCGCTTCCATCAGGCTGGAGTTTGCATCGTTTGCCTAATAGAGAACCCGCAGCGCTGTCCGATGACGAACTCCTGGACCGCTACCAACGCGCGGCCTTCGGTTATTTCCTTGACAATGTAAACGCCGCCAACGGGCTGGTCGCCGACACGTCGCGGCCGAACTCGCCGGCCAGCATCGCCGTCGTCGGCTTCGCGCTCTCCTGTTATCCGATCGGCGTCGAGCGCGGCTGGATGACGCGCGATGCGGCGGCGAAGCTGACCCTTTCGGCGCTGCGTTTCTTCGCGGCCAGCACGCAAGGCGGCGGCGACGATGTGACCGGCCACAAGGGGTTCTATTACCACTTCCTCGACATGCGTACAGGCCTGCGCGTCTGGCGCTGCGAACTGTCGATGGTGGATACCGCACTCCTGATGGCGGGCGTGCTCCTGGCAGGCTCATATTTCTCCAATGACGACCGGCAGGAAGCAGAAATCCGGCAACTGGCCGAAGCGCTCTACCGGCGTGTCGACTGGCGGTGGGCGCAGGGCAGCACACCCACGCTGCGGCAGGGCTGGAAACCCAGAAGCGGCTTCCTGCACTATGGCTGGGAGGGCTACAACGAGGCGACCATCCTTTACGTGCTGTCGATGGCCTCGCCCGACAGCCCGACGTCGGACGACAGCTACGAGGCCTGGACGGCAACCTACCAATGGGAAAACATCTACGGCCATGACGTGCTCTATGGCGGGCCGCTGTTCATGCACCAGTTCTCGCATGCGTGGATCGATTTCTCCGGCATCCGCGACGCCTTCATGCGCGAGAAGAATTCGGACTATTTCGAAAACAGCCGGCGCTCGACCTACCTGCACCGCGACTACGCCCGCCACAACCCCTACGGCTTTGACGGCTATGGCGAGAACCTGTGGGGCCTCTCGGCGGGTGACGGGCCGGGCGGCTTCCGAGCCAGCGTGCAACGGCGGCGGCACCGGTTCTCCGGCTATGCCGCACGCGGCGCGCCGTTCGGGCCGGATGACGGGACGATCGCGCCATGGTCCTATCCGGCGTCTATGCCCTTTGCCCCCGACATCTGCATGGCCGCATTGCGCCATCTCGCCGAACGCTATCCGGAGGTGATCGACAATTTCCGGCTGCCGAGCGGCTTCAATCCGACATTGGCCAACCGGCGAAAGTTTGGCCCAGACGGCTGGGTGTCGGAGGGTTACTACGGGCTGGACCAGGGCATCACGGTGATGATGATCGAGAATCACCGGTCACGGCTGGTCTGGGATCTGATGCGGTCCAACCCGCATATCCGTCGTGGTCTCGACCGCGCGGGCTTCACAGGCGGGTGGCTGTCGCAGCCGGCGGACTCCACGCAAGGAGCGCGCAATGTCGCGTGAACCGACAAGGGTGGCCGCGTTCCCCGTCGACCGCAACGACGCCGACCTGATCCGGGGCGCGCATCCGCCACACTGGAAAAATCCCGAGCCGGACGGACGGTACAATGTCGTCGTGATCGGCGCCGGCCCGGCCGGCCTGACCGCTGCGCGTGACGCCGCGAGCCTCGGGGCGAAGGTCGCGCTGATCGAACGTGGGCTGATCGGCGGTGCGTGCGTCAATGTCGGCGGCGTGTCGTCGAAGACGATCATCCGCACGGCCAGGCTCTATGCCGACATGCGCGACGCGGAGAGTTTCGGGGGCCACCCGCCCAAACCTATTCGTGTCGACTTCGAACGGGCCATGATGCGCATGCGCCAGATCCGGCAGCGGATCAGCCGTGCCGAATCCGCTGCGGACCTCGTGGGCCATGGCATCGATCTCTATTTCGGCGAAGCGCGCTTCGGCGGACCGGACACGGTGCTGGTGGACGGCAAGACCCTGCATTTCACGAAGGCGCTGGTCGCGACGGGCGCACATGCAAGTGGACCGGAGATTCCGGGGCTTGCAGAAGCCGGCTATCTCGACAACAGCACGATGTTCAACCTGACAAGCTGCCCGCCGCGGCTTCTCGTCATCGGCGGTGGGCCGCTCGGTTGCGAGACGGCGCAGGCCTTCTGCCTGCTTGGCGCGAAAGTCATCCTTGCGCAGAGCGACCCCATGTTCCTGCCTGGCGAGGAACGCGATGCGGCGCAGATCTTGTCGGACGCCCTTGCGCGCGAAGGTGTGGAGGTGCGCCTGAACACCGAAGTGGTGGCGGTGCGGACGGAGAAAGGCAAGAAGCTTGCCGACCTCGTGCGGGACGGCGACACAACGACGATTTCGGTCGACGAGATCATCACAGGCGTCGGCCGCTCGCCCAATGTGGCTGGCCTCGGCCTGGAAGAGGCGGGCATCACCTATGACGCCTCAGGCATCAAGGTGGACGATCACCTCAGAACCACCAACCCGCACATCTACGCGGCGGGCGACGTGTGCCTGGATTACAAGTTTACCCATACGGCGGTGGCCACGGCCCGCATTGTCGTGCGCAACGCGTTGTTTCGCGGCCGGGAGCGACTGAGCGACCTCGTCATTCCCTGGTGCACCTACACCGACCCGGAGATCGCCCATGTCGGGCTTTACCCTATCGAGGCACGCCAAAACGGCATTCCGGTCAAGACCTACACCGTGCTGATGCACGATGTCGCCCGCGCCGTGATGGACGGCGAGGAGGAAGGTTTCGTCAAGATCCATGTCAGGGAAGGATCCGACCGCATCCTGGGCGCGACGGTGGTCGCCAGCCATGCCGGCGAGATGATCAATGCGGTGACGCTCGCCATGCGATCGGGCATGGGGCTGCATGCGCTCGCCGATGTCATCCATCCTTTCCCGACTCAGGCGCAAGGCATCAAGATGGCCGGTGACGCCTACAGGCGAACGCGACTCACCGCGCTGCGCAGGCGCCTGGCGGCACGCTGGCTGGCCTGGTCGAGGCGATAGGCTTTACGATCCGCCTCCACCGACAGGGGCTGTGTCCGGCCCGCAAAGCGGCACGGCTGACATCCACGGACGATCAAGCGCTTGACGAACGCGCCATTCAGCTAAACAAGTCGAAGCTGATTTCTGTGGCTCGGGGGGCCTCGTGAATGTCGTCAGGGATTGAGCCCGCAGCGTGGCTCGGACACTCGCTTTGAACAGCACCGGTGCGCAACCGGATGTCGCCATGCCGGCGTTCGGCGGCGAACGGCGCGTGCTTGTGCTGTCCCATGAACCGGCCTTTCCACCGACCTCCGGCGCGGATCTGAGAAATTACCGCAATGCCGTCGCAGCGGCAGGTTTCGGACCTGCCTGTCTTGTCTCGGTGCTGCCGCGTGCCGGCACGGCGACGCCGCCCGAACCAACGATCCGCACCGAGGCGCTGTCCATCGAGGGCGAGGCCCGAACCGCGTCGATCGGATGGTGGCGCATAAGAGCCGAGCACCGCATTTCACGCTCCGCACTGGCACGGCTGCAAGCGCTCATCGGCGATTTCAAGCCGGATACCGTCGTGGTCGAGGGCATTGGCCTGTTCAAGCTGCTGCGCCCCTTGCGGCCGCTGGTGCGGCAACTCATCCTCGACATGCATAATGTCGAGTCTGACTTGGCTTATCAGACGAGCCATGGCGAAGCGACGAGACCACGGCTTGCGGCATTCTATGCATCGACCGGCATCAGGCACCTGGAAAGAAAGGCGCTCGCCCTTGTCGACAGGGTCTGGGTCTGCTCGATCGAGGATCGTCAAAAGCTGGCGAGGCTGTTCCCGCACAGCGTACCGGTCGATGTCATTCCCAATGGAATTCCCAACGCCGGGGACATTCCCAGACGGCTGCCCGGCGAAGCCGCGACCGATGGCGGATTTCCGGTGATCCTGTTCATCGGCCATCTCGGCTATCCGCCGAATGTCGATGCCGCAGAAAGATTGGCCCATGCCATAGTGCCCCGCATGCGACGTGCCCTGCCCGGCGCGAGGCTTGTTCTGGCCGGACGCGACCCGAAGGCGAGCGTGCGGGCTCTGGCTCAATTGCCCCATGTCGAGCTCGTCGAAAGCCCCGAAAGCGTGACGCCGCTGCTGTCCGGCGCGCATCTGAGCATCGTCCCGCTTACGACAGGCGGGGGTACGCGCATCAAGATCCTGGAGGCGATGGCTTGGGGCATTCCAGTGATCGCGACGCCGCTCGCGGCCGAGGGACTGGGCCTTGTCGAGGGCGACGAGGTGCTCTTGTCGGCCACCGACGATGGATTGGCCGACATGGCTGTTGGATTGTGCCTCGACACAGAGCGGCGCGCGCGGCAGCGTGAGCGCGCCCATCGGGCCGCATGGGCAAGGTTTGGCCCACAGGCAATCCGCAATGCGGTCCGGGCCGGGCTCGGATCGAACAAGGACGCAAGCGACAACCCGCCATCTTCCATCCCTCCCCCGTGAGCCGCCGATGATCCCGCCGATCCTGCACCAGACGTGGAAAACCGATCGCATTCCCGCCCGCTTCCAGGCCTATGCCGAGAGCTGGAAGCAGCACAATCCGCACTGGACGACGATGTTCTGGAGCGATCGGATGCTGCTCGAATTCGTGGCCGAGCATTACCCGGCTTTCCTGCCGATGTTCTGTGGTTATGTGAACGGCGTGCAGCGGTCGGACGCGGCGCGCTACATGCTTCTGCATCATTTCGGCGGTGTCTATGCCGACATCGACTGCGAATGCGTCGCGCCGTTCGACCCGATCATGAGCGAGAACCGTATCGTGCTGTGCAAGGAGCCGGCTTCGCACGCGGCGGTCCAGGCGGATTTCCGGGGCCTGCCTTACCTCTTGTTCAACGGCACTATGGCAAGCCCGCCCGGCCACCCGTTCTGGCTTCATCTGCTTTCAATGATGCCGGGGCTCGCCGCCGCCAAGGACGTGCTCGACGCGACCGGCCCTTGCCTGCTGACCTCCGCCCAGCGCGGCTACGCCGACCAGACGGCCCTTGCCATCCATCCTTCAGGCCTGTTCGCACCGGTCACCTCCGCCGGTGGCACGGAGCGCGAAACCGGCGACGAGACCGTGCCGCTTTCCATCCATCACTGGGCCGGCACATGGTGGACCCCGCAGCCGCCGCCGAATTGGTGGACCAAGCTGCGTAACCGGGCCTACAAGCTACGATACCGCCTGACGCGGGGCACGTATCTGGACGAGGCCGAGGCTAAGGCGGGCATCGACAAGGCCGTCCTTTCGGCACCGCCGCCTCAAGGTCCAAACATCGCCGTTCTGGTGCCGCTTCGCGATGCCGCCGATCTCATCCAGCCATTCCTCGAAACGCTCGACGGGCTGGACTACCCCAAGGACAGGATCAAGCTGGTCTTCTGCGAGGGTGACAGCGTGGATGGGAGCTGGGAGAGGCTGCAGGCCGAAACCAGTAAATTAGCCGGCAAATATCGTGACATCGTCCTGCTGCGAAGGGAGGTCGGCACCACGCTCGACAGGGCAAAACGGGCGAAGCCAAGGATGCAGCGCGTCAGGCGCGGCGCGATCGCCAAGGTTCGAAATTACCTGATCGATCACGGCCTCAAGGAGGACGACGACTGGGCGCTGTGGATCGACATCGACGTATGGCGTTTTCCGCCCGATGCGCTGAACCGGTTGATCGGCACCGGACACCGCATCGCGGTACCCAATTGCGTGAAGATTGCCGATGGCGGCAGCTTCGACCTCAACAGCTTCATCATCAGAGGGCAGGGCAAGGATTACCGCTATTACCGCGATATACGCGGCGGCCTCCACCAGCCTCCGGCGCGGACGCCAAACCGGTACCATCTCAGCGATGTCAGGCATCTCGACATTGTCGGCCTCGATGCGGTCGGCGGAACCATGCTTCTGGTCGACGCGGCCCTGCATCGCGGCGGCCTGCGCTTCCCCGAAATTCCCTATCGCGACCTGATCGAGACGGAGGCTTTCGGCGTGCTTGCCAACGATCTCGGCATCAGGCCGGTCGGCCTGCCGAAGCTGGAGATTCTACACGTTCCCTGGTGAACCGGCGGCCCGGAGTTGTTGCCGCAGCGGTTCCAGCCAGGTTTGCGGGCGCAGGCGCTCCCAAAGATAATTCCGGTCCGTCAAATGCGCGACCTGCCTGACCCAGCGCGCCGGCGCCTCGGGATCGCACACCTCGCTCCAGTCGCTCACGATGATGACCGGCAGACCTTCGTAGAGAGGATCGAGCGGCGATGTCTTGGTCACCACGATGCAGCCGAGATAAAGCAGCTCCCATGTCCGGTGACAGTCGAGGCCGTTTCCGGTGGTCGAAAGCACCAGCGGATATTGCGAATAGAGCTTCCAGATAGCGTGTTGCGACACCCGCTGCTTCAGGAAATCGACGTGAGGACATCCCGCCAGCGCCTCAAGCAGATTTCGCCGCTCGGCGGAGCCTCTGCTGATGCTGAAATCGCAGAATACCTTGAGCGGGCGGCTATCGGCATTTCCCTGCTGCCGGCGCAGGATTTCCAATTGCTTCACCAGCCCGGCTGGTGTCGCGAAAGACCGTGGCGTGTGGAGGTCCAGTCCGATCGGAAAGGGTCTGATCCTGGGGTGGCCGCCATCGCAATTCTGGCTGTACCAGGACACCAGGTACGGACTGGCAAGAAGCCGCCCCACCGTCTCGTTCGCCAGGTCCGACGGCACCGAAGCGTCGCCATCGGTGGTCAGCAGAATGAACGGAGCCTTGATGGTCGGCAGGACGACCCTGGCGAAGGTGTCGAGGTCACAAGGCTGGGGATCCCTGGCAAGCGTGCTCAGGCGGACCCAGACAATGCCATGGGCGCCGCCATAGTGTTTTTGAAAGAACGCCTCGTTCTGCGTCGATTCGGTTGGTGCGCAGCGGTACCAGCCGGGCCCCGCAACGTCGCAGAAATGGCCGATCCCCTGCGACCACAGGACGGGAGGAACGTCGAGAAATCTCAGCGCCCTGGAATAAATGGCCTTTTTTACTTTTGCCCGCCAGCGCGACATACCCATCGGCGACGCTTAGCCCGGACACCAGCCGCAACGCAATGTCTTGCCAGCACAATTTGGCGAAGGCGCGCGGCCCTTCGCCTGGGTCTCATCGGCCAATAAGTCTGCGCCAGAATGTCCGGCCGCGCCGCGCCCGCAGCCACGAGACACTCGGCAGAAGCGCCTCCTGCCGGCTCAACAACTGGTCGTGGGCATGGACAATGGCGGCGGACTGGCGGGGAGAGTCCGGAATAAACCCGATGCCGTGATCCAGCGCACCGAAGGGGCGATAGTTTTCGCCGGCAATGCCGAGATGCTGGACCCGGCTGCGCGCCATCGCCGCCAGCGGGATGTTGCGCCCGGCAAAAAACTCGCAGTAGCGGTCGTCTATGCAGGCCTGGCCGCCCACGGCCGCCAGAGCCGCTTCGACCAGAGGCCGCCGCCAGAGTGTCCCGGCATTGCCAACCCGAATTTTCCTGACCAGGCCGGGGCCGAGCGGCTCGCCCGGATGCATCGTCGAATTGTAGAGCGTCAGAAGCCCATCGAATCCAGCCATCTGGTCAAGTCCGGCACCGAGGGCGTCACGGTTGATGATCATGTCGCTGTCGAGAAACAGAAGGTGTTCCTGATCGGAACCCAGAAAAGACCGCCAGATGTGTGTGATGGTGCCCGAGGCACCCCGGCGAGTGACCGCGCGGTCAAGGCCCGCCGCCAGCCCCGCATCGGCGATCAGCCTTGCCGCGTCCAGCGTCGAACTGGCGTCGTCGTGGACCACGATCCGTGATCCCGGAGGCAGGATCAGTTCGGCGGCGGTGGCGAAGCAGTGGCGGACCAGTTTCGCGCGTTCATGGACAGGGATGGCGACGAGCACCATGGCTGCTCGCCTAGAGCCGGACGACTTGAGGCCGAACCGGCCCGAAGGCTGAACCCGCTTCCAGCTCAAACAGTTGAAGCATGACTGCGTCCGAAAACCGCTACACGTCTCGACATTATGCTCTAGCATGATCGCCGACCGGCGTTCCAGCGGCGTTGCGCTCTGTCAGAACCGCTTCCGCCAGCGCTGCAGCCTTGTGCGCAGGAAGGCTTTCGGCCCAAACGGCAGTGAAGGTAAGCGCGCCCGGCGGTTGTCTGCTTTTTGCAGGCGCTGATGCACCAGTTGCGCCAGGCGGCACATGGTCGGCGTGTCGAACCCGCCAAGCCAGCCGGCAAGCCGCGTCGGCAAGGGCTTTGAGCGCCAGGCGAAATAGGCTTCATAGGCCTGCGGCGTCTCGAGGAGATGGCGAAGGTAGGCGGCAAGGTCGGCCGGCGTGGCGAAGGACGCGGCGTCGATGAAGGAATGCTCGGGCACGAATTCGGCGACATTGGGAGCGCCAAGATAGACCGGCACCGTACCGGCAAGCAGCGGATCGAACATCTTTTCGGTCACGTAGTCCGGCGCGATCGAATTCTCCAGCGCCAGGCAGAAGGCGTAGCGGCCGATCGTCTCGATCTTCGTCCTGCGGCCGAGGTCGGGGCCATCGAGTTGCCGGTTCGGCCGATGTCGCCCATAGCAGTCGACACCTATGTGTCGGGACAGTTCGGTAATGAACGCACCGCGGCCGCTTCGGTCGATGCCGGAAGATTGAAAGTGCACGGCAGGCGCGGCTTCCGTCTTCAACAGCACCGGATCTGCCCGTGCCGCCTCCCACAGGCGAATACCCGGGAGATAGGGGACCCAGACGTCCGATCCGGCTTCATAGGTCATGGTGATGTCGAAATGCCTCATGAACCGAGGATCGGCCATCAAAGGATAGTTCTGCCGACTCTCCATCGACCACGCGACCCAGTCCTGGCCGGGATATTTGCGGGCATCGCCGATCTCGCGGAAATCCGGAAGGTGAAAGACCACCGCCGTGGCTTCGGCGATCCGCCGCCGGTCATTGGTCCATGCCACTGGCGGCGCGCAATCCGGTATGGCCGCGATGTCGACGGGCCTGCCGAAGTAGGATGTGTAAAAGAGGATGAGCGGATCGGTGGACGGCATGAAGACCGGCAACTCCAGGCACGCAAGCCCGCCTGTTCTATGCCAGTCTTCACGCTTGCGGAAGGACGGCCGCTCGCAGCGGCCGACGTCGCGTCTCAGTCGTGCAGGTCCCGTGCGATCGGCGGGCCTACGGAAAATCCGGAGAACGTGACCTCGAACCCCTCGCGCTGCGGCGAGCAGCACGTCATGCCGACATCGACCGTCTTCGAGATCGGGAAATAGGCGAGGCGCACCGGCTTCCAGCGGCCGTCCGCAGCATCGAGATACTGGACGCGGATCGCCTCGCCGTGCCGGGTCAGCCGGATCCTGACTCCGTCCGGCCCGGCGTGAATGGCCACCAGCGACCAGTCCGAAGTGTCGTTGGTGACGACGACGGAGAAATAGGCAAGGCCGTCCGTGTATTCGATGCCGGCCTTGATCCAGTGCGTCTCGCTCAGCCGGACCATGAGACCGGCCTGGTCGTAGAGCACCCTGTAGTCGCCCTTGACGGTGACTTCCGCGGTGAAATCGCCTTCGACCGGACGATGCAGGAAATGACCATTGTCGCGCCAGAAGCCATAAAAGGTCTCGCGCCAGAAATCGGTCTCCTTGCCGGTGCGCACACGCACGGCATCGCCCTCGACAGCATGGTGCGGCGGCGGGTTGAGCCAGGTCAGGTTCTGCAATGTCATCGCTTCGCGCCTATCCGGTCCGATGATGGAGGTTCGCCGGCCCGAAGGCCGGCGGTTGATCAGCCCGCGAATGTATAGGCGGTCTTGACCGTGGTGTAGAACTCCATGGCGTAGCGGCCCTGTTCGCGCGGGCCGTAGCTCGAGCCCTTGCGCCCGCCGAAGGGCACATGGAAGTCGACGCCCGCCGTTGGCAGGTTGACCATCACCATGCCAGCCTCGGAGTTGCGCTTGAAATGGGTGGCGTGCTTGAGGCTCGTGGTGCAGATGCCCGACGTCAGCCCGAACTGCGTGTCGTTGGCGACGGCAAGCGCCTCGTCGTAATCTCTGACGCGGATGACGCTGGCAACCGGCCCGAAAATCTCCTCGCGCGACGAACGCATGGAATTGGTGGCCTGCGTCAGCAGCGCCGGCTGCAGGTAGAAGCCCGGCGTCTTGCGGTCGAGGCGCTCGCCGCCGAAGGCGAGCGTAGCGCCTTCCCTGACGCCGATGGCGATATAGTCCTCGTCCTGCTGCAACTGGGTCGCGTCGACGACCGGGCCGATCTGGGTCTGCGCGTCGAGCGCATCGCCGATGACCAGCTTGCTCATGCGATCCTTGAGGGCATCAACGAAGCGGTCATGAATGCCGTCGGTCACGATCAGCCTGGAGGAAGCCGTGCAGCGCTGGCCGGAGGAGAAGAAGGCGCCGTTGAGGGCGCAGTCGACTGCGACCGCGAGATCGGCATCGTCGAGCACGACCAGCGGGTTCTTGCCGCCCATTTCAAGCTGGAACTTGCGCATGTGTTCGACGCTTGCCGCAGCGACGCGTTTTCCCGTGCCGACCGAACCGGTGAAGGTGATGGCATTGACGTCGGGACTGTCGAGCATCGCCTGACCGACCACAGAACCCTTACCCATGACGAGATTGAGCACGCCCTTGGGCAGGCCGGCGCGATGCAGGATGTCGACGATGGTCCAGGCGCTTTCGGGAACGAGTTCCGCCGGCTTGAAGACGATGGTGTTGCCATGCGCCAGGGCCGGGGCGATCTTCCAGGCCGGAATGGCGATGGGGAAATTCCATGGCGTGATGATGCCGACCACGCCAACCGCCTCACGCGTGATCTCGACGCCGACGCCCGGCCGCACGCTGGGCACGATTTCCCCTGACAGGCGCAATGTTTCACCAGCGAAAAAGTCGAATATCTGGGCGGCGCGGATGGTCTCGCCAATGCCCTCGGCCAGCGTCTTGCCTTCCTCGCGCGCCAGGTTGCGGCCGATCTCGTCCTTGCGCGCCGTGATCTCGTCGGCAGCCTTCTTCAGCACCGCGTGGCGGGCCAGCGGGCCGGAACGGGACCATGCCGGAAAAGCCGCCTTGGCGGCGGCGATCGCCTGCCTGGCCTGCTCGGCACCGGCCGAGGCGTATTCGCCGACCACGTCGCCTGTGTCCGAGGGGTTGATGTTGCGGGAGCCGGCATCGCCGACCCATTCGCCGTCGATCAGGTTCTTTCGAAGCAGAGCCATGTCCTCGTCTTTCCTGCTGGGTGGCTGCCTGGCGGCATCTTTCGAATTTGGTATTTGCCAGACAAATGGCCCGCGGGAAAGCACGCACTGGCGGCGCCGGCGCGACAAAAATCCCCGGGGTTGCCCGCAAGCCAATTGTAGCGGCGCCGTGAACTCCCCGACGGTCAACCGCCGGCTAACATCGCGAAAGCTGATCCAAGCCCAGGCGAATTGCTCTGTACAGAATATGTACAGTGCCTTGATTTGCCCGATCGGGCGTGTCATGCGTGATGCCGATGGCAGCAATCGAACCGACGATCCCGCGCGCCGGCGCCACCGGCAACATCAAGGCCACTCGCGAAGACTGGCTGAACCTGGCGCTCGAAACATTGATCTCGGACGGCGTGGAACGTGTCCGGGTGTTGACGCTCGGCCAGCAGCTCGACGTCTCGCGTTCCAGCTTCTACTGGTACTTCAAGAGCCGCCAGGACCTGCTCGACCAGTTGCTGGACCACTGGCGGCAGACCAACACGCGGTTCATCGTCGAGCGCGCCGGGCGGCCTTCCGCGACGGTCGTCCGTGGCGTGATGAGCATTTTCGAATGCTGGGTCGACGAAAGGCTGTTCGATCCCCGGCTCGATTTCGCGATCAGGGCGTGGGCTCGCCGCTCCCCCGCCACAAGACGCGCGCTCGACGAGGCCGACGACGAGCGCGTAAATGCCATCCGCGACATGTTCATGCGGCATGGCTATGATGAGGAAGACGCGTTCGTGCGGGCCCGCGTCCTCTATTTCATGCAGATCGGCTATTATTCGCTCGAACTCAACGAGACGATGAGCAGCCGCCTCACGCATGTCGCCGCCTATCTGCGCAGCTTCACCGGCGTGGACCCCTCCCCCGAGGACGTCGCCGACTTCTCGCGCTATGTCGAGACGACGCTCTCCGGCAAGCGGTGAACGCAGCCCTCTGAACGCGTTGCATCAGACCCGATCCGCGCGGCTCGTTTGAGCGGGTCGGCGGCCTCTGTACGCATCTTTCGTCCACCCACAGCCAACATACAGCCTTGCTCTATACCAAACTGGCAATGTACTGGACACATATGTACAATGCCAGTAAGTTGGGCCCATCACCGGATGGAGTGCGAGCATGAAATCGCAATACAGGGCGATCGTTATCGGCGGCGGCGTGGTTGGAGCCTCGGTGCTCTATCACCTGGCCAAGTTCGGCTGGAGCGATGTCGCGCTGATCGAACGCGAGGTGCTGACCGCGGGGTCGAGCTGGCACGCGGCAGGCGGCTTTCATGCCTTGAACGCCGATCCCAACATCGCCGCTCTACAGGCCTATACGATCGACCTTCTGTCGGAGGTCGAGAAGGAATCGGGCCAGAACATCGGCATGCACATGACCGGCGGCATCTCGGTCGCGTCGGCGCCGGAGCGCTGGGAATGGCTGAAGGCCTCCTACCGCATCTTCCAGACCATGGGTATCGACGACGTCCATCTGGTCGGCGTCGACGAAATCCGCCAGCGCTGCCCGATCCTCAACACCGACGGCATGCTGGGCGGTCTCTACGCCGAGCGCGAGGGCCATATCGACCCGTCCGGCGTCGTTCATGCCTATGCCAAGGCGGCCAGGAAGCGCGGCGCCGATATCATCGAGCACAATCGCGTGCTGGAGCTCAACCGCCGCGCCGACGGCAGCTGGGACGTGGTGACCGAGAAAGGCACTGTGGTGGCCGAGCATGTCGTCAATGCCGGCGGCCTGTGGGCCAAGCAGGTCGGCCGCATGGCCGGCATCGACCTGCCGGTGTCGCCGATGGAGCATCATTATCTGGTTACCGAGGCGCTGCCGGAGATCCAGGCGCTCAGCCATGAGCTGCCGCTGATCGTCGACCTCGAAGGCTTCACCTATATGCGCCAGGAGCAGAAGGGCCTGCTGCTCGGCATCTACGAAATCAATCACAAGCATTGGAACATGGACGGCGCGCCGTGGAATTACGGCATCGAACTGATCCAGGAGGATACCGACCGCATCGCCAACGAGCTGGCGCTCGGCTTCAGCCGCTATCCTTGCCTTGAGACCGCCGGCATCAAACGCTGGGTGAACGGCGCCTTCACCTTCTCGCCGGACGGCAACCCGCTGGTCGGCCCGGTGCGCGGCGTTCCCAACTACTGGGTGGCCTGCGGCGTCATGGCCGGCTTCCTGCAGGGCGGCGGCGTCGGCAAGTCGCTCGCCGAATGGATGATCCATGGCGAGCCGGAGGCCGACGTCTACGGCATGGACATCGCCCGCTACGGCGACTTCGCCTCCAACCGCGAATACATCAAGCAGACGACGGGGCAATTCTATTCGCGCCGCTTCGTCATGAGCTATCCCAATGAGCAACTGCCGGCTGGGCGGCCGCTGAAGACCGCAGGCGCGCATGACGCCATGGACACCGCGGGCGCGCGCTGGGGCAGTTCCTGGGGCATGGAAGTGCCGCTCTATTTCGCGCCGAAGGGATTCGTCGAAACCCCGACGCTGAAGCGCTCCAACGCGTTCGACATCGTCGCCAACGAATGCCGCAAGGTGCGCGAAGGCGTCGGCCTGCTCGATATCACCGCCTTCTCGCGCTACGAGGTCAGCGGTCCACGGGCGCAAGCGTGGCTCGACCGGCTGCTTGCCTGTGCGCTGCCCAAGCCCGGCCGCGCGAAACTTGCCCCGATGCTGGGCGAGAACGGCAAGCTCAAGGGCGACCTCACCGTCTTCAACTGGGGAGACGGGACGTGGTGGATCATGGGATCCTACTATCTGCGGCAGTGGCATATGCGCTGGTTCGAAAAGCACCTCGCCGACGGCGTTGCCGTGCGCGACATTTCGGACGCGGTCGGGGGCTTCTCGCTGGCCGGCCCCAATGCGCGAAAGCTGCTCGAACGGCTGACCTATCAAGATGTTTCACACAAAGCCTTCGGCTTCCTCGCCTGCCAGACGCTGGATGTCGGCCTGGTGCGGGCCAAGGTCGGCCGGCTCTCGGTCATCGGCGAGCTCGGCTACGAAATCCATTGCCAGGCAAGCGAGCATGCCGGCCTGCGGCGCGCGCTGCTTGGCGCGGGCAGCGACCTTGGTGTTACGGAATACGGTTTCGGCGCGGTGAATTCGCTGCGGCTCGAAAAGAGTTTCGGCATCTGGTCACGTGAGTTCATGCAGGATTATACGCCCGCCGAGACCGGCATGGACCGCTGGACCGCCTTCGACAAGGGCGACTTCATCGGCCGCGAGGCGGCCCTGAGGGAGCGGAAGGCCGGATCGAAGCGCACGCTGGTGACGCTCGAAATCGATGCCGACGACGCCGATGCCAGCGGTTATGAGCCGGTGTGGCACAAGGGCAAGCTCGCCGGTTTCGTCACATCGGGCGGCTACGGCCACACTGTGGGCAAGAGCCTTGCCATGGCGCTGGTCGATCGCGATGCCGCCGGCATCGATACTGAGTTGACAACGCATATCGTCGGCGTCGAAAGAGAAGCGCGCGTCATCGCTTCGTCGCCATATGATCCCTTAGGCAAGGCGATGCGGGCGTGACCGGCAAACCGGTGCCATCCCTGCGGAAGACCACGGCATGATCAACGCTCCTTTCCCGAAACCAGGCTTGTCCGTCACGCCATGACCAGACGCTATTCCGCCCTGTCGCTGTTCAAGGAGGGCCTGGCCGGCCAGACCGGCTGGAAGCAGGCCTGGCGTTCGCCGGAGCCGCAATCGTCCTACGATGCAATCGTCATCGGCGGCGGCGGCCACGGGCTGGCGACGGCCTATTACCTGGCGAAGAATCACAACATCGCCAGGGTCGCGGTGCTGGAAAAGGGCTGGATCGGCGGCGGCAACACCGGCCGCAACACGACGGTGGTGCGCTCCAACTACTATTACCCGGAAAGCGTCGAGCTCTATGGGTTGGCGCACCGGCTCTATGAGGGCCTGTCGAAGGACTTGAACTACAACGTCATGCTGTCGCAGCGCGGCATGGTCAATCTCTGCCACTCGACGGCAGAGATGGAGGTCGGCGCGCGCACCGTCAATGCCATGCAGATCAACGGCATCGATGCCGAGCTGTTTTCGCCCGAGGACGTACGCCGGGTGGCGCCGATCTACAATTTCTCCCCGGATGCGCGCTTTCCCGTCTTCGGCGGCATCTGGCAGGGCCGCGCCGGCACGGCCCGCCACGACGCCGTCGCCTGGGGCTATGCGCGTGCGGCAAGCCGGCTCGGCGTCGACATCATCCAGAATTGCGAGATATCAGATTTCATCATCGAGGGCGGCCGCTGCCGTGGTGTCCAGACGACGCGCGGCGCGATCCGTTCCGAACGGATCGGCATGGCTGTGGCCGGCCACTCCTCAATGCTGGCGGCCAAGGCGGGGTTCCGGTTGCCGATCAATTCCTACGCGCTGCAGGCCTGCGTGTCCGAGCCGGTGAAACCGATCCTCGACACGGTCGTGCTGTCGCCTGGCACCGGCGTTTATGTCAGCCAGTCGGACAAGGGCGAGATCGTCATCGGCGGCGGGCTCGACCGCATCCCGTCCTATGCGCAGCGCGGCAATCTGCCGACGCTGGAGACTGTCATTGCCGGTCTGCTGGAAATGTTCCCGATCTTCGGCCAGTTGAAGCTGATGCGGCAATGGGCCGGGATCGTCGATGTCGTGCCGGATTCCTCGCCGATCATCGGGGAATCGCCATTGCCCAATTTGTTCCTCAATTGCGGCTGGGGCACGGGCGGCTTCAAGGCGATCCCCGCCGGCGGCACGCTGCTGGCGAACCTGCTGGCCACCGGCAAGCACAACGACATCAGCCGTCCGTTCGATCTCGACCGCTTCGCCAGTGGGCGATTGATCGACGAAGCGGCCGGCTCCGGCATCGCGCATTAATGCATGTCGCCCAAAAGTGTGCAGCGGTTTTGGGGTAACGACATGCATCATGCACAAAGATAGAATCCAGAGGCAATCATGCAGCTCTTCCCTTGCCCGTTCTGCGGCCCGCGCGACGAGACCGAATTCCACTATGGCGGCGATGCCGGCAATGCCAGGCCGGACGGTGCCGATGTGCCGGTCGATCGCTGGACGAACTATCTCTACCTCAGGAGCAATCCGAAAGGTGCTGCGCGCGAGGTCTGGGTGCATATGAACTGCGGCGAGTTCTTCGTCATGGAACGCGATACGCTGACTCACAAGGTGCTCTCCTCGGCCGACCTCGGCGGAGGGCATGCGGCATGACCGCATCACGTCTCACAAGAGGCGGGAGTGCCATAGACCGCACGCGGCCGATCCGCTTCAGCTTCGACGGCGCGACCGTCGAGGGATTTGCCGGCGACACCATCGCCTCGGCACTGCTTGCCAATGACGTCGCGATCGTCGGGCGCTCCTTCAAATATCACCGGCCGCGCGGTATCTGGGGCGCCGGCGTAGAGGAGCCCAACGCGCTGGTCGATATTAGCGGCGAGCGGACGACGCCCAACACGCGCGCCACCACCGAGCCGGCGCGCGAAGGACTGGAGACAAGAAGCGTCAACGCCACGCCCAGCGCGCTGGCGGACCGTAACGCCTTTCTCGACCGCTTCGCGCGCTTCATTCCGGCGGCGTTCTACTACAAGACCTTCATGTGGCCGGATTGGCACATGTTCGAGCCGCGCATCCGCGCTATGGCAGGCCTCGGCAAGGTCGATGCCGGCTGGACTTCGCCGGACACGGCGGACCAGGTCAACCATCACTGCGACGTGCTGGTGGTTGGCGCCGGCCCGGCGGGACTGGCAGCGGCGAGACTGGCGGCCGGCGCGGGTCTGTCCGTCACCCTGGTCGACGACCAGCAGAGGCCTGGCGGCTCGCTCGGTCACCGGGACGGCGAGATCGACGGCAGGCCGGCTTCGGTCTGGGCCGAAGAGACGGTGGCGGCGCTTGTCGCCGACGGCCATAAGGTCCTGCCTTCGACTACCGCCTTCGGAATCTATGACCACAACCTGGTCGGATTGAACCAGCGCCATTTCGACGGCCGGCCGGACACGCTGTGGCGGGTCAGGCCGCGCCGGATCGTGCTGGCGACAGGCGCGATAGAGCGCCCCTTGCCTTTCGCCAACAACGACCTTCCCGGCATCCTGTCGGCGGATGCGGGGCTGAGCTACCTCAAGCGGCATGCGGTGCTGGCCGGCCGCCGCATCGTCGTCGCCACAAACAATGATAGCGCCTATGAAGTGGCGCAGGCTGTTGTCGAGGCCGGCGCCGATGTCACGCTTGTCGATATCAGGCGCGACGGCGCGCCCGCCCTGCCCGCCAAGGTGCGGACGATCAAAGGACGCGCGCTCGCCTCCGCAAGCGGCAGGCTGCGCGTCGAAGGCGTCACGCTGGACGACGGCACCAAACTTGAGGCCGACTGCGTGCTGGTCTCGGGCGGCTGGACGCCGACTATCCATCTGTTCTGCCACGCCAAGGGCAAGCTCGCGTGGAGCGAGGCGCGCGCCGCCTTCCTGCCGGGCGATCCCGTCGACGGGATCGCGGTTGCCGGCGCCGCCGCCGGCGCGGTCTCCCTGTCGGACGTCTTCGCCAGCGCCGAGAAAGCCATTGCCGCATCCGGGCCGACGAAGGTGACCGTGCCGCGCAGCACCGGGCCGGAGGCGACAGGCGGTATCAGCGCCGCATGGCCCAAGCCCGGTTCGAAAGGGCGGATCTGGATCGACTACCAGAACGACGTGACGGTGAAGGACGTCGAACTGGCGGCGCGCGAGAACTTCGTCTCGGTCGAGCATCTGAAGCGCTACACCACGCTCGGCATGGCGACCGACCAGGGCAAGACCTCCAACCTGCCCGGCCTGGCACTGATGGCCGGCATTACCGGCCGCACCGTGCCGGAGGTCGGCACCACCACCTACCGGCCGCCCTTCACGCCGGTGCCGCTGGCGAGCTTTGCCGGCGCGCGCGCCGGGGCGTTGATGGCGCCCGTGCGGCGGCTGCCGCTGGAGAATGTCCATCGCGAAAGCGGCGCGGTGTTCCAGGAATATGGCGGCTGGCTGCGGCCTGCCCATTATGGCGGGGCCGGAGCCGACGCGGATCGCTCGATCGCGGATGAGGCGCGGCGCGCCCGCCAGTCGGTGGCGCTGTTCGACGGCTCGACGCTGGGCAAGATCGAGGTGATCGGCCCGAAGGCCGCCGAGTTCGTCGATTTCCTCTACTACAACACCATGTCGACGCTGAAGCCGGGCCGTTGCCGCTACGGCTTCATGCTTTCGGAAAACGGCGTGGTCTTCGACGACGGCGTGCTGGTGCGGCTGGACGAGCACCGCTTCGTGGTGTCCTGCTCGTCCTCGCATGTGGCGGCCGTGCACGCCCGCCTGGAGGAATGGCGCCAGGACCGCTTTGGCCGTGAGGCGATCTATATCCACAATGCCACTTCGGAGATGGCGACGCTGACGGTATCCGGACCGAATGCCAGAAAACTGCTCGAAACAGTCGGTCTCGGCCTCTCGCTGGACGAGGCCGACCTGCCGCATATGGCGGTCAGCCACGGCACTTATGCCGGCGACGAGGTCCGCATCGCCCGCGTTAGCTTCACGGGCGACAGAAGTTACGAAATCTCGATCCGCGCCGATCGCGCCGAGCCGCTCTGGGCGCATCTGCGCGAGGCCGGCAAGGCTTTCGATGCCGTTCTCATCGGCCTGGAAGCGTTGATGATCCTGCGCGCCGAAAAGGGCTTCATCGTCATCGGCAAGGACACGGACGGCACGACGCTGCCGCACGACCTGGGCAGCGAAGGACCCCGTGCCAAGCGCCAGACCGAATATGTCGGCCGCCGCTCGCTGTTCACGCAGGAGGCCTCGCGAAACAACCGCCTGCAGCTTGTCGGCCTGACAGTGCCATCCGGCGAGCCGCCGCTGGCGACCGGCGCGCATGGCATCAAACGAGGCGATGGCAGACTGCACAGCCAAGGCTTCGTCACCTCGAGCTACCAGAGCCCGACGCTTGGCCGGCCCATCGCGCTCGGCCTGATCGAGCGAGGTGCTGCCCGTCATGGCGAGACGATCGAAATCCAGCATCTCGGCAAGATCAGCAGCGCGACGATCGCCGCGCCCTGCGCCTTCGACCAGGCGGGAGACCGGCTCCATGCGTGACCTAGCGGAAAAATGGCCCATCGCGCCTGACTGGCGAAGCGCCGCGATCGAAGTGACTGGTCTGAAGATCAGGCCGGTGTCGGGGTTACACCAGCGGCTGGTCAGCGGCGATCTCGGCGCATGGGCCGAGGCATCCGGCTTCGATGGGACGGTCGTCGGCGCATTCGGCCCGGCCGAGGGCATACGCTACTCCATTCGCGTGGCGCGAGACCGCGTCCTTGCGGTATCCACCACGCCCATCGGCATGGCCACGGGCTGGTTCGCCCAAGGTTTCGCGGTGACGGAGATCAGCGCCGGGCTGCAGGTGTTCGAAGTCGAGGGCGCCGCGCTCGATGCTTTCATCGCGCGCGCCACGACACTTGATCCGAACCAGCCGAGCGCGAGCGCGGCCCTATCCTTCGCCGGCATCAGCGCTTTCGTCTACCGCCACGAGGGCAAGCTGCGCATCCATGTCGATCGTGGCCTCGCCGGCTATCTCTGGACCTGGATGGAAAAGGCCTCAGGCAACATTTCCGTCGGACCAAGCAGCTAGCCGACACGATACCGGCGCGGGCGATCCCTGTTCCCGGTCGAGAGAAGATGCTTTCATGCCCGTGGGGGCGATGACAGGCCGTCGCCCCTATACAGGAGCAATTGCCGATCATGGCGCAAAAGCATACGAGCCGGTCATCGCCCCATCCCTGGATCGACACGGTCTGGCAAACCGTGTGTTTGAGCGACGGCATCTATAAATCAACGCCTGACGGTTCGTGGGACCTGATCCTCAGCGTCGCGCCGGATGGCCGATCCGCGGTCTTCTTGAGCGGTCAGGCAACCGAGCCTGTCGAGGTGCCATATGTCGAAGGCGAACACTCTGTCGTCATCTCCTTTGCCGCCCATGTCTATCTGGCGCATGACCGGCAGGTGCGAACCGGCGCGGCGATCCGTTTCCTGGACGTGAGGGAAGACAGATTCCTGTTGGACGGCGTGGAGCTGCCATTACCGACGTTCCTCGACGCCGAAACCCTTGTCGACCAGATGATCGCGGCAGGGCTGCTCCTGTCCGACGACGTCGTGGCGAGGGCTTTCACCGAGCAGCCAAAGGCTGCCTCCAAGCGCTCGGTGCAGGGGCATTTCAAGAACACCACCGGAATTACGCAGAAGGATTTTCAGGTGATCCGCCGCGCCCAGGAGGCGGTGCGGCGGCTCAAGGCCGGCCAAAGCGGCGCGGCGGTGGCTTTCGACCTGGGCTATACGGACCAACCGCACATGATCAGATCCATAAAGAAGATAATGGGGTCGTTGCCGTCGAACCTGGACGCCGTCCACAAGATCTGACGCCGGTCGAAAATTCGCCCGGCGTCGAATGGCTCAGGGTTACCCTATTTCGCGACAAGGGCGGCGAACTGCCTGATGTCCTCGACAAAGAAAGCGGGATCCTCCCAGGCGGCGAAATGACCCGCCTTTTCCATATCGTGAAACTGGACGACATTTCCCGAAGTCTGGCGATCCGCCCACGCACGGGGCAAGCGGACACCGCCGGGGATAGGCGCTTCCGTCGCCACCGCCACCGGCACGCCGGTGTTCCTGCCCTTGATCGTCGCCGGCTGCATGGCGTTCTGACTGTAGATGCGGAAGGACGAGGCGGCCGTTTCCGTCAGCCAGTAGATCATGATGTTGGTCAACAGCTCGTCGCGGCCAAATCTGGCATCCGCTTCACCGCCGACGCCCATTCCGGCCATGAAGCTCATGATCCATGCCGCAAGTCCGACCGGCGAGTCGTTCATGGCGAAGGCAAGGCTCTGCGGCTTTGTGGCCTGGACCAGATTGAAGGCGCCATGGGCGAAGAACCATTGCTGGATCGCCCCGGCATAGGCCTGTTCCGGACCGCTGAGCGCTCCGAAATCCGTGGTGTGATCGGGGTAGCCAACATCGGTCAGATGGGAACCGACAAGCTTGTCGGGATGGCGCTGCGCCAGCGACATGGCGATCACCGACCCGAGATCGCCTCCCGCCACGATGAAGCGGTCGTAGCCCAGGACATCATTCATCAGCCGGGCAAGCATGTCGGCCACCTTGTCGGCAGGCAGGGCCGTCTTCCCGGAAAAGCCGGTCCCCGGAATGGACGGCACGACAACATGAAATTGCTCAGCCAGCGCGCCCACCACCTTGTGATACCGGTAGAAGCTGTCGGGCCAGCCGTGAAGCAGGAGGAGTGCCGTCGCGCCCTTCTTCGTCGACGGCTGATGCACGAAATGCAGGTCGGTCCCTTCGACGTCGACCTTGTAATTCGGCAAGGCGTTCAGGTCCGCCTCGGCCTTTCGCCAGTCGTACTCATGAAGCCAGTAGTCGGTCAGCTTCTTCATGTAGTCGAGATTCGTTCCGGCCATCCATCCAGCTCCATCGGGCTCATCCGGCCAGCGTGTGTGCCGCAGGCGCGCCTTGAGATCGGCAAGCTGTTCATCGAAAATGGCGATCGTGAATGGTGTGGGCTTGTCCATGGCGGTGTTCTCCCGTGAGGCGGGGCCGCGATTGGCAAGGTCGGGAAATGCTGTTGCCGTCAGGCTTTCGCAAATTCTCGACGGTGCTTGTTCGCGGCTCCTGGTTTGTTCGATGAAGTCAAACTAGGGGAGCCCCGGCGGGACAGATTGTAAATTTGCGCAAATCATCGCGTCAAAGCGCTTGGTAGGCGGTCGCCCTTCTCCTGCGCCTTTGACGTGGGAGGAATGTTCAAGCCGGGTGACGCGGCCTCCGACAGCAGAGGATACCAATGACTGGAAGAGCTGTCGGTTCGCTCAGAGCGTGAACGACCAGAACAGGCATGCCAGCGTCGCCGCGGCGAAGACCACGAAGAACAGGCTGCGCAACAGTATGTTGCGCCGCAATTCGTTCATGACGAAATGACAGCCGACGACCGCCACCGCGAACAGGAACCGCCAGTTCAGCAGCGCGGCCAGAACGCCGCTCTGGCCGAAGGCCCATCTGGCGAGGAGCCCGCCAACGATGGTGGCAAACAGCACGATGACCGTCCAGAAGATCGCGTCGGCGGCATGGGTGAGCACGATGCTCGCGGCCCGGATCGGCAGGATCATCATCAGCAGCGCGCTGAAGAAATAGACGGCGGCCAGCGGGATGAAGGTGGCGGCATCGGCGATGCCGTCGAGGCGCTTCACGCCGAACGCGCCATAGGGATAGCCGTGCCGTGCGACCGCCAGGCTGAGCGCCATGAGCAAAGCCGTCAGCACGGTGACGAGCGCGAAGGTCGTGAGAGCTTTGCTCATGATGTTCCTGTCCAGTGCGAATCAGACAGGAACCGTTTTATCGGGCGCTCGTAAATTGCACGTAAGCGCGACGCGCCCGGGCGGGTTATCGATCACCGCAATATGCCTACTCGGCGGCAATCCTGCCGGCCGAGCGGTTGGCCAGCACGAAGCCGACCTCGTCCACCGCCTGCGATGCGCGCTTCAGGATCGCCTCGGAGCGCAGAGCGCCGTCGGTGAAGTCCTTGTCGGTGGCATAAACGGCGGTCGGCAGCGCAAAGGCCTCGAAGAAGCCGAACAGCGGCCGCAGCTGATGCTCGACGATCAGGGCGTGGCGCTCGCCGCCGCCGGTGGCGGTCAACAGGATCGGCTTTCCACGCAAAGCTGCGGGATCGATCAGGTCGAAGAAGTGCTTGAACAGACCGGTGTAGCTGCCCTTGTAGGTGGGCGAGCCGACCACCAGCACATCTGCCGCCAGAACCTGCCCCAGGATCGCCTGGGCCTGTTCGTCGAGGTCCCTCGCCCATCTGGCCGTGCCCAGCGAGGACCCGACATCCTCGATGTCATAGGTAACAGCCGACAGGCCATGGCGGACGGCTATGTCCCTGGTGACGAGCTCGACGAAGGCGCGCGTCTTGGACGGCCGGGTGACGTTGCCGGAAAAGCCGACGACTGTTGGATTTGACATGGCGATGGGCCTCTTGGAATGGATCGCGGGATGTTGTCGTGGCGGACGTCGCCCGCCACCGAAGACTTAGCTCCAGGCGTGCAGCGGCGGCTTTTCGCCGTTGAGGAAGTACTTGCCGAGAATGGAATACTTCCAGCGTACGGGGTCGTGCAGCGTGTGGGTGCGGGCATTGCGCCAATGCCGGTCGAGATTGTGCTCGGCCAGCGTCGAGCGCGTGCCGGCCAGCTCGAACAGCTTGTTGGTGGCGGCGATGGCGATCTCCGTCGACAGGATCTTCGCCTCGGCGGTGACGATCTGGGCGTGCGCCACCGTCTCGGCCGTCGGTTCCGCCACGGCCTTATCAATGGCGTGGCCGGCCTTTTCCAGCAGCGCCTGTGCCGCGTGCAGGCGCAGCGTGAGGTCGCCGACGGCCTGGATGGTGTAAGGATCATCCCAGGCATTGTCGACGCCGCTGTCGATCCAGGCGCGGCTCCTGGTCCTGACGAAATTGACGGTCTCGTCGATCGCCGCCTGGGCGATGCCGGTGTCCACGGCCACCTGGATGATCTGGAAGATGGCGCCGTCGGCGGTCGGCCTGTCGAAGCCCTTGTAGCCGGGCACCAGATGCGTCTTCGGCACCTTGACGTTGTCGATGATGACGGTGCCCGACAGCGTGGTGCGCTGGCCGAAGCTCGACCAGTCGTCGATGACGGTGAGGCCCGGCGCGCCACGATCGGCGATGGCGTACCAGGCGCGGCCCTGGTCATCGACGGCGACGATCGGCACGAGATGGGCGAGCAGCGCGCCCGACGAATAGAACTTGCGGCCGTTGACGACGACATGGTCGCCGGCATCGGTGAAGCGGGTCTCGAAATCGGCCGCGCGCTTTGAGCCGAATTCGGAGAAGGCGTTGCCGAACCGCGTGCCTTTCAGCACCTCGGCGAACAGCAGCCTCTGCTGGTCGATGTCGGCAACGGTGCGGATGGCGGCGACCACGCCGAGATGGTTCTGGGAGATCTGGCCGATCGAGGAGTCGGCCGCCGAGATGATCTCGACCACCTTGGCAAGCGTCGCGTAGGAGACCTCGGGGCCGCCGAAGGCCTTGGGCACGTTGATCGACCACAAGCCGCTCTGCGAAAAGGCGTCGAGTTCGACAACCGGCCAGATCCGCTCACGGTCACGCTTCGACGACTCCTTGACGAATTCGGCGGCGAGCGCATGGGCAACCGCAATTGCTTCGGCGTCATCCCTGATGATATGCGCCGGCGCCGACGGCCTTGCGACTGGGGGGACGGCGGCGGACGCCTGATCGGTCTTGACGGTCGAGACGGTCATTTCTCTGCTCCTTGAGATTTCGGTTCACACGACGGCATGGAGATGGGTTGAATGGGCAACCGGCGAGGCCTGTTGTCCGAGATAGAAGGCCCTGACGTCCTCGCGCTGGCGCAGATCGGCGGCCGCGCCGGAGAGAACGGAGACGCCGTTTTCGAGCACCGTGGCCTGGTCGGCATATTTGAGCGCGACAGCGGAGTTCTGCTCGGCGACGAGTATGGACAGGCCGGTGTCGCGGTTGAGTTTCCTAAGCGTCTGAAAAATGTCCTGGACGATGAGCGGCGCGAGCCCCATCGACGGTTCATCCAGAACCAGCAGGCGCGGCCGTGACATCAGCGCCCGGCCGATGGCGGTCATCTGCTGCTCGCCGCCCGAGGTCAGCCCGGACAATGTCCGGCGCTTCTCCTTGAGCCGGGGGAAATAGGCGTAGATGCGCTCGAGGTCGGCATTGATCTCGGCGCGGCGGCCGCTGCGGCCTATCCCGCCGGCTACCAGATTGTCCTCGACGGTGAGGCTCTTGAAGCAGTGGCGGCTTTCCAGCACCGGCACCAGTCCGGCGCGCACGAGGTCGCCCGGCGTGCGGCGCGATACGTCCGAGCCGTCATAGCGGATCAAGCCGGAATTGACCTGGCCACGCTCTGCCGGCAACAGGTTGGAGACGGCCTTCAGCGTGGTGGTCTTGCCGGCGCCGTTGGCTCCCAGCAGCGCCAGGATTTCGCCGCGCCTGATCTGGAAGCCGACGCCATGCAGCGCGGTGATGGCATGGTTGTAGGTGGCGTGCACCGCGTCCACGGCAAGGATGATGTCGTCATTGGGCATGGGCTGCTTCCGTGCTCCGTGCAAGCGGGGCGCCGCGGAATATCCGCGGCGCGCCCGTTGCTCCGATCAGTTGGTGGCCACCGCGTCGGCATCCGCGGCGGTGCGCAGCTTGATGCCTTTCTCCTTGGCATAGGCTTCGGCTGATTTCTCGATGATCGGCCGCAGCAGCGCCCAGTCCGGCGCGATCCAGTCGGAGACGACGTTCCACTTCTTGCCGTCCCACTGCTGGAAGGTCACGTAACCCTCGCCTTCATGGTTGTCCCAGCTGACGTTGATGGAGTGGAACAGGTCCTTGGCGCCGAGCGCCTCGACCTTGGCCGGGTCGAGCTTGAGATGTTCGAAGCCCCAGCGCACCTCGTCACCGGTCAGCGTGCGATGGCCGAATTTCTCCTGCGCGACGCGGATTGCCTCGACATTGAGGATGCCGTTGACGATACCGAGATTGTGGTAGACCGAGCCGATGCGCGCCTTGTCTTCCAGGTTGCCCTTGCCGGCGCCATAGACGGTCTTCACGATCTCCTGCACCACCGGATAGGTATTGCCCGAAGCCTGGGTGGTGATGGCGGTGTAGCCCTTGGCGGCATCGCCGGCGGGGATGACGTCCTCTTCCGAGTTCGACCAGACATTGCCGACAATGTGGTCGACGGGATAGCCTACCTTGACCGCCGTCTTCAGGGCCACCGGGTTCATCACGCCCCAGCCGCGCAGGACCACGAAATCGGGCTTGGCACGGCGAATGGTCAGCCATTGCGACTGCTGCTCGTTGCCGGGGTGCGGCACCTCGATCTGCTGAACGGTGAAGCCGTATTTCTGCGCCAGCAGTTCATAGATCGGGATGGTTTCCTTGCCGTAGGGCGAGCCGTGATAGAGCACGACGATCTTCTTGCCCTTCAGCTTGTCGATGCCGCCTTCCTTGGAGGCGATGTAGTTCACGATGCCCGAGGTCTCGCTGTAGGGATTGAGCAGCAGCGGGAAGACATAGGGGAAGACGCGCCCGTCGGTGGAATCGGTCCGGCCATGATTGACCGTGATCAGCGGCACCTTGTCGACGGTGATGCGGTCGATCATGGCATAGGCGATGCCGACCGAGAGCGGGTTCCAGGCCGCGGCGCCGGCGCGGCTCTTCTGGCGCTCGTAGCATTCGACGCCGCGCTCGACCTCGTACTGGGTCTCGCATTCGTCCCAGGTCAGCTTGACGCCGTTGACGCCGCCGTCACGGATGTTGATCAGGTTGAGATAGTCGATGAAGCCGCCGAAAAAGCCGGTGCCGCCGGCCGCATAGGGCCCGACGCGATAGCTCTGCAGCGGAAAATACTGTTCGTCGGCGTGGGCGGCCGGCAGGGCCACCGACACGATCATCGCCGCGGACAGCGCCGCCGCCTTGATTGTGCTCAGGAACGTCATGGTCCGATTACTCCTGTTGGGCCGTCTTGGTCCGGCCTCTGGTTCATTCTCAGATGCGATTGCTTTCAGGATGCGGCTCAGGTCGATTGCCAGGCGAACAGGAGCCGTCTTCGGATCCTGTCCCACAGGGCCACCAGCCCGTCCGGTTCGAGGATCAGAAACAGGATGATGAGCGCGCCGAGCACGATGCGCTGGCTCATGTCGAGCACGCCCGAGTCGAAGACATCGCCGAGCAGGAAGCCGCCAAGGCGAGACAAAGCGAGGGGAAACACAACGATGAGGGCCGCGCCGAAGAAGGCGCCGCGGATCGAGGCCAGGCCACCGATGATGATGATGAACAGGATCTGGAACGAGCGGTCGAGGTCGAAACCGTCCGGCTCGACGGTCCTGAGATAGGCGAAAGCCCAGATGACGCCGGCGACACCGATGATGAAGGAGGAGATAGCGAAGGCGAGCAGCTTGGTCTTGAGCACCGGTATGCCGATGATGCGGGCGGCGGTTTCATTGTCGCGGATAGCGATGAAGTTGCGCCCGGTCTGCGAGGAGACCAGCCGGTGGGCCAGGAAGGTGAGGACGGCAACGATGGTCAGCGCGAAGAGATAGCGGCCGACAGCGCCATCCAGCGCAAGGCCGCCGATCGACAGCCTGGGGGCGTCGATGACGCCCGAGGCCGAGTTGTTGGAGAACCAGCTGAACTTGGTGAGCGCCCATTGCACGAAGAACTGCGCGGCAAGGGTCGAGACGGCGAGATAGAAGCCCCGCAGCCGCAGGCTCGGCAGGCCGAAGACGATGCCGATCGCGGCCGCGACGAGGCCGGCCAGGACGATGCTGCCGATCAGCGGCAGGCCGTCGATCCTCAAGTTGAAATTATAGGCGGCAAAGGCGCCCGCCGCCATGAAGGCGGCGCTGCCCAGCGAGACCTGACCGGCATAGCCGGTGAGGATGTTCAAGCCGACGCCGGCAAGCCCGAGCGCCAGGAACGGCAGCAGGATGGCCTCGAACAGATAGCTGGAGCCGACGAGCGGCACGACGCCATAGGCGAAGGCAAGCAGCAGCACGGGCGCGACCCATTTCGGCAGCACCGGCGCGGAGGAGAATTCGGCTGGGATCGCGGCCATGGCTCAGACCCTCTCCACGAGCTTCTGGCCGAACAGGCCGGAGGGGCGGACGAGCAGGAAGACCAGCGCGACGACATAGGCGAACCAGCTCTCGATACCGCCGCCGAAATAGTCGCCGATATAGACCTCGGCCAGCTTCTCGCTTGCACCGATCAACAGGCCGCCGACAATGGCGCCAAGGATGGAATCGAAGCCGCCGAGCACCAGCACCGGCAGCGCCTTGAGCACCACGAGGGAGAGCGAGAACTGCACGCCAAGACGCGCGCCCCACAGCAGGCCCGCGACCAGCGCGACGAGACCGGCGGCGGCCCAGACGGTTGCCCAGATCAGCGGCAGCCGGAGCCCCACCGCAAGCGCCGCGAACTGATCGTCGGCGACGGCGCGGAAGGCAAGGCCGATGCGGGTGTAGCGGAAGAAGAGCGATAGGAGGACAACCATGCCGGCCGCCACCAGCGCCGCGAAAATGTCGAACTGGCTGATCAGCACGCCGCCGACTTCGAGCGGCACATCCTCGATGCCGAGGTCGAGACCATGGACCTGCGTGCCCCAGATCAATTGCGCCGCGCCCTCGATGATGTAGGAGAGGCCAAGCGTTGCCATGAACAAGGTGATGGGCGGCTTGTTGGTGAGCGGCCGCAGCACGGTGCGCTCGATGGCGATGCCGATGACCACCATGATGGCGAAGGTGGCCGCGAGCGCCAATGCGAACGGCACGCCGCGCTCGACGAGGCTGACGAAGGTGAGCGCGGCGAACAGCAGCAGCGCGCCCTGCGCGAAATTGAGCACGCCCGAGGTCTTGTAGATCAGCACGAAGCCTATCGCGACAAGCGAGTACATGACGCCGGAGAGCAGGCCGCCGACAAGCACCTCGATGAAGAACTGGTAGTCGAAATCGGCGATCATATGCCTGCCCCGTCCTCATTGTCGGAGGCGACGCCGAGATAGGCATCGATGACGCGCGGGTCGTTGCGGACTTCGTCCGGCGTGGCGTCGGCGATCTTGCGGCCGTAGTCGAGGACGGCGATGCGGTCGGACAGGCCCATGACGACACCGACATCGTGCTCGATCAGCACGACGGTGGTTGCGAAGCGGTCGCGCGCGGCGCGCACGAAAGATGCCATCTCTGTCTTTTCGCTCGCCGTCATGCCGGCCATCGGTTCGTCGAGCAGAAGCAGGCGTGGCTCTGCGACCAAGGCGCGGGCGAGTTCGACGCGCTTCTGCAGCCCGTAAGGCAAGGTGCCGGCAAGCCGGTCGCGGACGGCGGCGAGATCGAGGAAGTCGAGTATCTGATCGGCGCGGTTCAAGGAGTCGCGCCGCTCCTCCCGCGAACGACCGATGCCGAGCACCTGGCCGGCAAAGTTGGAACGAACCTTGTAAGCGAGGCCGGCAGCGACATTGTCGAGGACGCTGAGACCCTTGAACAGCGCGAGGTTCTGGAAGGTCCTGGCGACGCCGAGATGCGCCAGGCGTTGCGTCGGCACCTGGGCGTAGCTGGCGCCGTGGAGACCGATACGGCCACGATCCGGGCGGTAGACGCCGCTGATGACATTGATCAGCGAGCTCTTGCCGGCGCCGTTCGGCCCGATGATGGCACGGATTTCACCCTGGCGAACCGACAGGTCGATGTCGGCGAGCGCGACGACGCCGCCGAAGGACAGGCCGATGCCCTGGAGCGACAGCAACGGAGCGGAAGCGACGATCGGTTCCGCCGACACGCCGCGGTCTTCGGGCTGCCCGCCGGACAGCTGGCTTGCCGGCAGGCCGCGCGCGAGAACCTCCGGTGCGTAGACCGAGGCTTCCACCACTCCCAAGGCATAACTGGGCAACGGCATTTCCATCATCCTCGACCGCGCCGGCAGGCGCGCAAAGCCCCATCGCCGCCCGAGGAACCGGGCGTCGGCCATGTGTTGATGCGCTGGCCGGACTTCTGTCCGGCCAGTTGGTCCAAGTGGGCTATTCCGCCGCCAGCGATGCTGCCTGATCGGCGCCTTCCAGCTCGCGAACGAGCGGAATGACATGCTTGCCGAAATACTCGACCTCTTCCTGGAAATGCAGGAAGCCGAGCAGGATGAGATCGGCGCCCGCGCGCTTCAGATCGACGATGCGCTCGGCAACCTGTCTCGGCGTGCCGATCAGGTTCGAGCGGAAGCCGTCATTGTATTGGACGAGATCGTCGAAGGAGGACTTCGCCCAGTTTCCTTCGCCCTCTGGCGAAGCCTTGCCGGCATTCTTGACTTCATGGCCGAAGGCGTTGACCGCTTCGGGATTGGCCTTGGCGATGATTTCGGCCAGCACCACCTTGGCCTCTTCCTCGGTCTCGCGAACGATGGCGAAGGCGTTGACGCCGATCTTGACGGAATGGTTGTTGGCCTTGGCCTTGCCCCTGATGTCGTCCACCTGTTTGGCGATCTCGGCCGGCGTGTTGCCGTTGGTGAAATACCAGTCCGAAACGCGCGATGCCATGTCGCGCGCGGCGCGCGACGAGCCACCCTGGAAGATTTCGGGCACCTGCGGCGGCTTCGGCTTCAGCGAATATTCGTTGAAGCGGTAGAAATCGCCGCGGAAGGTGAAGCTGTCCTGCGTCCAGATTCCGCGCAGCGACCGGATGAACTCTTCCGAGCGGCGATAGCGCTCGTCATGATCGAGCCAATGCTCGCCGATGGCGTGGAATTCGCCACGGAACCAGCCGGAGACGAGGTTGATGGCGACGCGGCCATTGGTGAGATAGCTGATGGTGGCAAGCTGCTTGGCCGCCAGCGCGGGATTCCACGGGCCGGGCAGGATCGCCGCGATCACCTTCAGCGTCGTGGTGGCGGCCAGCAGGTCGTGGCTGAACGCCACCGATTCATGCTGCTCGTCGGCGCCATAGCCGGCGGTGAAGCGGATCTGGCTCAGCGCATAGTCGAAACCGGCCTTCTCGGCGATCTGCGCCAGCTTGCGATTGTACTCGGCCGAATGGCTGGTGCGCTGCTCGATGTTGGAGATCACCAGGCCGCCCGAAACATTGGGCACCCAGTAGGCGAACTTGACCGCGTCGGTTCCTGCGTGTGCCATGAATTCTCTCCCATTCAGGCCGTGTCGTTGATCGGTCCGGCGGTGCCGGATTTCGCCATTATTTATTATGTCTACTGATTATATATACAAAGTAGGATTTTCCGTTTTTGGCGCCTGGTTGGGACGGAAATACCAATTTTGGCCGGCTGGGCCGGCTTCCGCTTGTCAGTGCGCGGCCGCGACATCGCCGGCAGCGGCGCCGACCGAAGGGCGGGTGACAAGCAGCTTTGCGATCCCGGACGCGACCGCCTGGGCATGGCGCGCGACCTCCGGCAGGCCCATGAGTTCGCCAAAGGTGCCTCGCGCCAGCGGACCGGCGACGAAAAGCCCGGCGACAGCCGCGCCATCCCGGCCAAGCGCCTGGCTGTCGAGACTGGTCGCGATGCCAAGACCGTATGCGTCCGGCCTGATGAGGCCAGCCTCGGCCAACGAGCACAGCGCCGGATTGGACCGGAGCGCCTGGCCATGGGCCGGGCCTGTGGTGTTGATGACGGCGTCGAAGCGCGCGGTCTCGATCCGCGTCTGGCCGCGCCGCTGGAAGCTGACCGCGAGGCTGTCGCCCTCATCGTTCGACGCGACAAGCCTGGCGGCGATGGTGTCGAATGTGCCCCCGGCCTGGCGGCGGTCGAGCACATCTGCGACCTGCGGCGCGATCCTGAAGCGATGCACGTCCCAGAACACACGCAATTGCCGCACCAGTCTCGCCCGCTCATCCGGCGCGAGCGCACCCCACAGCACCGGCCCTTGCAGGCGCAACTGGTCGAAGACCGACTGCCAGTTGACACCGGCATCGCGCGCCTTGGCGAGTGTGGCGCGGATGTTCATCAGCAGCCCGAGCGCCGTCGTCGCGGGCGCCGAGGCGAAATCGCCGAAGGGATCGCCCCTGACGTCAGGATGGCCGCGCGAGCGCAACCCGCGCCGCGACAACGCGAGGATACGACCGCGATGGCCACGGCGGTCGAGTTCGGCGACCATGTCGGCCGAGGTCAGGCCGGAGCCGACGATCAGCACCGATGCATCGGGCCTGATGCCGGCAAGCACCGAAGGCGCATAGGGGTCGGCAATGAAACCCGGCGCTTCCGTCAATGAGGCGAGTGCCGTCGGGATCGCCGGCGCAGGGTGCGTCGCGGCGAGGGCGACGAGGTCGGCGGTAACAGACCCGGCGGAGGTCTGCACGGTCCAGCCCATACCCCTTCGCACGATCCGCGTGGCCTGGCCCTGGACGTGGCGGACAGCGCCGGTCTCGATAAGGGGCGCCAGATGCTCGGCGACATAGCGGCCGAAGACGCGACGGCGCGGAAACACATCGCCGTTCTTCCAGAGCGCATCGGCGTCGCAGTCAAGCTCGCCGCTGCCGGCCAGCCAGCGCGCGAAATGCTGCGCTTCGTCCGGAACCATGCTCATCCTGACGGCGGGCACGTTGACCCTGTGCGAGGGCTCTTCGCTGGAATAGGCGAGCCCGCCGCCGAGCGCGGGGCGCGGCTCGATCACCGTGATCGACAGGCGTTCCGGCCGATATGCCCGCGCCAGATGCCAGGCCACGGCGGCACCGGAAAAGCCGCCGCCGATGATGGCGACGCCGAGCCGGCGGGCCGGAGGGAGCGCGTTCACGAGGCGCTGGCGAGCGACTTCGGCCCCAGTGATTTGGGCCGGTGATCGCCGGCAATGGTCTCGCCGAACGGTCCGGTGTTGACGGATGAGCCCGCCGATTTGACCGGATGGTCGGTCGGCAGTTTCGGCAGCACCAGTTCGCCGAAGCGGTAGGCTTCCTCCAGATGCGGGTAGCCGGACAGGATGAAGGTGTCGATGCCGAGGCGGCGATATTCGTCGATGCGCTCGGCAATCGTGTCGGGGTCGCCGACGAGCGCGGTTCCGGCGCCACCGCGCACCAGGCCGACGCCTGCCCAGAGATTGGGCGCGATCTCGAGCTTGTCGCGGCTGCCCCCATGCAGCGCGCTCATCCGCGCCTGGCCGACCGAATCCATGCGGGAAAACACCTTCTGCGCCGAAGCAATGGTGGCGTCGTCCAGCCGGCTGATCAGGCTGTCGGCGGCGGCCCAGGCCTGTTCGGTGGTTTCGCGGGCGATGACATGCAGGCGAATGCCGAAGGAGAGTTTGCGGCCGGCCTTCTCAGCCAGTTCGCGCACGGCGTCCAGCTTGCGTTCGACATCGGCCGGCGGTTCGCCCCAGGTCAGGTATTTGTCGATTTCCTGTGCCGCCACCTGCGATCCGGCATCCGAGGAGCCGCCGAAATAGAGCGGCGGATAGGGCGCCTGCACCGGCGGAAACAGCAGCCTGCCATCCTCGATCTGGAAATGCTTGCCATGGTGCTCGACCGTCTCGCCGCTCAGCACGCGCTTGTAGATCCGCAGGAATTCCTGCGTCACCTCGTAGCGCTCGGCATGCGACAGGAAGATGCCGTCGCCCTTGTTCTCCAACGGATCGCCGCCGGTAACGACGTTGATCAGCAGACGACCGTTGGAGATGCGGTCCAGCGTGGCGGTCATGCGCGCCGCGAGCGTCGGCGACTGCAGGCCGGGCCGCACGGCGACGAGGAACCGCAGCCGTTCGGTCAGTGGCGCCAGCGCCGAGGCGATCACCCAGGAATCCTCGCAGGCCCGGCCGGTGGGCAGCAGCACGCCGTAATAGCCCAGCGTGTCGGCGGCCTTCGCCACCTGAGTGAGATAGGGCAGGTCGACGGCCCTGCCGCCTTCCGTCGTGCCGAGATAGCGGCTGTCGCCATGCGTCGGCAGAAACCAGAGAACCTTGATGCGGTCGGGAACGTCGCGGCTCATGCGCGGCCTCCCACAGTGCGGCCATGGCCTTGGAGACGGCCTGATCCGGCTGGGAGCCGCGTTGGGTAGAGCGTGATCATCGCGCATTCCTGGAGAAAGAAACAGGTCGCGCGAGATTTGCTTATTCTATAAATTCTGTAGAGTTAGTTTATTCTAAATCCGACGCCGTGATTGGAAATTCTTCACTGCCTGTCGTGACGATGTGCAGGCAGAGAGGCCGGCCCGGCTGAGCCGCCGGGCCGGCCAACGGATCAGAACGCCGGCTCGACCGAGTTGACGTTGTCCTTGGTGACGACGGTCAGCGGGATCGGCAGCCGGTCCTTGACCTCCTTGCCGTCGATGATCTCGGCCATGGTGTTGATGGCCAGGCGGCCATCCTCGACGGGCGACTGCACGATGGTCGAGTACATCTCGTTGGTGCGGATCGATTCGAACGCGTCCTTCTGGCCGTTGATGCCGACGATCGGCGGCGCCGCCTTGGAGGGGTTGGCTTCCTTCCAGGCATCGATGAAGCCGCGCGCCATGGTGTCGTCATTGGCATAGACGCCGCTGATCTGGTCGCCGAAGCGGGTGATCAGGTCGCGGCTGACGACCAGCGCCTTCTGCTGGTCGAAATCGGCGTTGACAGTGTCCAGCACCTTGATGTCGGCGTTGGTTTCCTTCAGGCGATCGGTGAAGCCAGTGACGCGGCCGATGGTGGTGCCATTGCCGGCCTGGCCGGCGATGATAACGACGGAACCCTTGCCGCCCAGCGCCTTGCTGAGCGAATCCGCCGCCAGCTTGCCTTCTTCGTAGACGTCGGGCCCGGTGAAGGACTTGATGTACGGCTTGGCGTCGTCGCTCATCGGCGAGTTGATGAGGATCGCCGGAATGTTGGCCTGCTGCGCGCGGGCGAGGCCCGGTATGTAGGCCTGTGGGTCGAGCGGCCACAGGATGATGCCATCGACCTTGCGGGCCACGCAGGTGTTGAGCTGCTCGGTGCCCTTCTGCACGTCGAAGTCCTGGCTGAGGCTGAGGATCTCGACGCCGAGTTCCTTGGCGCGGGCCTCAAGCGCCTTGTTGGCGGGCGTCGCATAGGCATGCGAATCCGCCGCCGTCACGTAGCAGACCGTCTTGGCGCTTGCCCAGCCCGTCGATGCCAGCAGCGCCACGGCGGCGAGCTGGATCATGGTTTTCTTGCCAATCATATCTTTCCTCCCAATCATGTGGATTCTCCTTGAGTGACTGGATTGTCGCTGATGAGCGCGGGGCGCGTGCCCGGAGCCCTCCCCTTGGTAGTAACGGCCCGATCGAGCACGACGAGCAGGATCAGGATGAGCCCCGATACGACCTGCTGGACGTATGCGGGAACCGACTGGAACTCCATCGCGATGGTCAGCGAGCCGATGGTCAGCACGCCGCCAAGCGTGCCGAGCGCGGATCCCCTTCCGCCTTCGAGGCGGGTTCCGCCGACGACGACCGCGGCAATGACGGCGACCGTCAGTTCCGAGCCGAAGACGGGCGAACCGGTGTTGGTGACGAGGCTCTGGAGTACCCCGGCCAGGCCGGCGAGCGTGCCGGCGAAGACAAAGCCGAGAAAGACGATGCGGTCGGAGGCGATGCCGCTTTCCTTGGCGGCCGCAGGATTCGAGCCGACGGCGAAGACATTGCGGCCCGGAATCGTGCGCGTCAGCCAGAAATGCAGCAGCACGATAAAGACGATGAACAGCGCGCTGCGGATGGTGAATATCTCGAGATAGATCTTGGCCAGCGCCAGCGAGAGCATGATGTCGGTGCCGGTTACCGGCTGGCTGTTGGTTATCCAGTGCGCGAGCGAACGGAAGATCAGCATCGTCGCCAGCGTCAGCACCAGCGAATTCACCTTCAGTCCGACGACCAGGGCGCCGTTGATGGCGCCGGCTACCGTGCCGACCAGGACGCCGACGATGGCGGCGGGCAGGATGCCGATCTCGCGCTGCAGCATGACGGAGACGATCCCGGCCACTGCGAACACCGCGCCGCCCGAAAGGTCGATCTGACCCGCGATCAACAACACCGTCAGGCCGATGGCGATCAGGCCGATCGTCGCCGCGCGGTCGAGGCCGAGGCCCAGCGTCGAGGCGGAGAAGTAGCCCGGGACCACCAGGGCGGAAATGATCAGCGTCAGGCCCAGGATGATGACGACCCGATACTGCGAGGCAAGCGACAGGAACCGCATCATGCCACTCCCCGCTTGCGCAGGGCGGCATCCATGCCGACGGCGCCGACGATCAGGATGCCAAGGACAAAACCCTGGATCGGCGTGCGCACGCCGTCGAGCACCATGACGTTGGTGAG
Organism: Mesorhizobium sp.; assembly: GCF_017306585.1. Taxonomy (GTDB): domain Bacteria; phylum Pseudomonadota; class Alphaproteobacteria; order Rhizobiales; family Rhizobiaceae; genus Mesorhizobium. The sequence continues at coordinate 62,991 of NZ_JAFKIC010000115.1, forward strand.
GAGCTGCACGAAGATCAGGCCTGCGATCGCCCTGGGTACCGAACCGAAGCCGCCGATGATCGAGACGCCGCCGACCACCACGGCGGTGATGGCGCTGAACTCGTAACCGGCGCCGATCAGCGGCCGCGCGCTCTGCAGCGTGAGCCCCAGCAGGCCGCCGCTGATGCCGGCGGTGAGCGCCGTGATGACGAAGGCCCCGGCCTTGACCGCCTGCACCGGAACCGCACTGGCCTCGGCGGCGCTGTAGTTGCCGCCGGTGGCGAGCGTCCATCTGCCCCAGAAGGAGCGTGAGAGGACGAAATGGCCGATGAGGGCGATGACCAGGAAGATCAGCACCACGACCGGGATGCCGAACAGGCGGCCCTTGGCGAATTCGGCCGAGGCCGGATTGCTGCCGTAGACGATGACGCCGCCGACAGCGGCCTGGACAATGCCTAGACCGATCGTGCCGATGCCGAGCGTGGCGATGATGGGATTGATGCCGACATAGCCGACCAGCACCCCGTTCAAGAGGCCGATCAATCCGGCCAGACCGACCGCCAGCACGAAGGCGGGCAGCGGGCCGATCATCGGCTGCAGCCCGAGCGAGAGGATGGCGCCGCAGGCGATCGTCGCAGGCACCGACAGGTCCGCCAGGCCGCCGACGACCAGCACGAAAGTCATGCCGACCACGACGATGCCGACGATGGACATCGAGGTCAGCACGTTGAGCAGATTGCCCGAGGTGAAGAAGGCGGGACTGACGACGGAACCGTAGAGCGCCACGGCGAGGATGGCGAAGGCCAGTCCTGCCTTGGACAAGGCGTCGACGAGCCTGCTGCCGCGCGTAAAACGGTCGTTGCGCTTCACGCCGCTGATTTCCATGGCCGCGTCGCTCACGCTGCTTCCTCCCCGGTCGCCAGGGCCATGATCCGCTCTTCGCTGAGTTCGCCGCGCATGAGCGGCTCGGAGGCCTGCCCGTCGCGCATCACCACCACGCGGTCGCAGACGCCGAGGATTTCGGGCAGTTCCGAGGAGATCATCACCACAGCCATGCCGCCGGCGACGAGCTGGCCGATGATGTTGTGGATCTCGGCCTTGGCGCCGACATCGACGCCGCGTGTCGGCTCGTCGAGGATCAGCGCCGAGGGCCTGGCGGCCAGCCATTTGGCGATGACGGCCTTCTGCTGGTTGCCGCCGGACAGGAGATTGATGCGCCGTTCGCCGTCGGGCGGAGAAATGGAAAACTGCTTCACATAGTCCGCCGCCAGCGCGCGGTCGGCACTACGCCTGATGCGTCCGAAACGGCTGAGGCGGCGCAGGATGGGCAGGCTGATGTTTTCCCGGATCGACATGCCGGGCACGATGCCGTCGCCCTTGCGGTCCTCCGGCACATAGGCGATGCCGGCCTTCACCGCTTCGGACGGCGAGTTGATCGAGACCTTGCGGCCGTTGACACTGACCGTGCCTTCGACCAGGCGCGACAGGCCGAATATGGCGCGCGCGACTTCGGTGCGGCCAGCGCCGACGAGGCCTGTCAGGCCCAGGATCTCGCCCGCACGCACATCGAAGCTGACATTGTGAAAGCGCGTGCCGTCGCTGATGCGCTCGACGCGCAGCACGGACTTGCCGATCTCGGCCGGGCTCTTGGGAAAGACGTTGCTGACCTCGCGGCCGACCATCAGCCGGATCATCTGCGCCGCGGTTATGCCCGCGATCGGACGCGTCTCGATCATGGAGCCGTCGCGCAGCACGGTCACCTCGTCGGCGATCTCGAGCACCTCCTTCAGCCGGTGGCTGATGTAGATGATGGCGATGCCGTCGTCGCGCATCTTGCGCAGGATCCTGAACAGCGCCGCCGTCTCGTGCTCGCTGAGGCTCGATGTCGGCTCGTCCAGCACGATGATGCGGGGCTGTGCGGCATAGGCCTTGGCGATCTCGACCAGTTGTTGCTGGCTGATCGACAAATCGCCGAGCCGTTCGCGCGGATTGATTCCCGCTCCGAGCTCGTCGAGGACGGCCGCGGCCTTCCTGACCATCTCGCCCTTGCGCAGAAAGCTCCATTTGCCGGGCATGCGGCCGAGATAGACGTTTTCCGCCACGCTCAGGTCCGGAACCAGGTTGATTTCCTGGTGCACCATGCGGATGCCGAGCGCCTGGGCGTCAGCGGGCCGGCGCATGCGCACTTCGGCGCCGCCGACCTTGATCGTGCCGCTGGTTGGTGCGTAAGAGCCGTTGAGAACCTTCATGAGCGTCGACTTGCCGGCGCCGTTCTCGCCCACGACCGCATGGACAGTGCCGAATTTCACGGCGAAATTGACGTTGGACAGAGCCTTCACGCCCGGAAAAATCTTGCTGATGCCTCTCATATCCAAGGCGCAATCGGCGGCGGCATTCATGTCTGGCTAGGTTCCTCCCTGGCAGGCTTTCCCGCTGTCCTCGGCATCGGGCATAATTATTTTAGTATAATAGTCGATCGAAAAGTGACCCGCCTTCGGCCCGAATGCCTGCCTATCGGCATGCGGTCCGGTTCAAGGCGTTCATTCGCGGGTCGAATTCCTTGCTCGGGTGTCGACTATTGCACTAATATAACAGTTCTGGCAAGCTGGATTCGAAAGCCTGCGTAACCACCACCCCATTGCCAAGGGACACGGCCGCTCGCATTGGATGCATTGCGATTTACATTCTAATATAATCTGACCATTTCTGGTGAACGAAGCTACGGATTTGCCATGGACCTGGACCCTTCGACCCTCAATCGGGCTCTGCCGCTCCGCGATCAGATCTATCAGAAGATCCGCAACCTGATCGTGGTCGGGCAGATGAAGCCCGGGGAAGTGATCAACGAGGTGGCGATCGCCGAAGCCCTCGGCGTCTCGCGCACACCGGTGCGGGAAGCCGTCAAGCGCATCAGCGACGAGGGCCTGGTCAAGATCCTGGCGCAGACCGGCACCTATGTCGCGCCGATCAGCCGGGCCGACCTGGAAGAAGCCTATGTCATCAGGCGGGCGCTGGAGATGGAAAGCGCGCGGCGCGCGGCGGTCAAGCTGACCCCGCCGGCCGCCGAGCTGCTGGAAGACAACATGGCGGCGCACAAGCTTGCCATAGCGCGTGGCCGCTACGCGACCGCGATCCAGCTCGACGATGTCTTTCACCGCACAATCGCCGAGATCTGCGGTCTGCCGATGATCTGGCGGGCGGTGGACATCTCCAAGGCGCAGATGGACCGCGGCCGCTATCTCGCCATTCCAAAGCCCGGCTATGGCGAACAGACGATCGAACAGCACGAAGCCATTCTCGACGCGCTGAAACGTCATGATGCCGAGGGCGCCGCGCAGGCGATGGAGCAGCACCTCGAAACATCCTTCCGCAACACGCTCGAAGTCGCCGCCGACCTTCTCGGCTGAGGGAACAATCATCACATGCGCAGAATGGGACTTTGCATCGGCCTGAAGGCTGAGGCGATCGCGGAATACAAGCGCGTCCATGCCGAGGTCTGGCCGGAGGTGCTCGATGTCATCAGCCGCGCCAACATCCACAACTATTCCATTTTCCTGCGCGAGCCGGAAAACCTGCTCTTCGCCTATTGGGAATATCACGGCGACGATTTCGCCGGGGATGCGGCACGGATGGGCGAATCCGCCGCCATGCACAAATGGTGGGAGTTGTGCGACCCCATGCAATTGCCGCTGACGACACGCGCCGACGGCGAATGGTGGGCCGCCATGGAAGAAGTCTTCCATCTCGACTGACCGCTAACTGACCATTTGGGATCGGCTGGCCTGGCGGATTTGCCGAGTCCGCCAGGATTGATCCGCACGCCGCTTCGATGGCGGCGCATGAAACTCTTCTTGCGCGCGTCCAAAGCGTTTGCCCATGCGGCTGAAACGCCGCAATCGCGCCTCCGCTTGACCACTGACATTCTATTATATTAGTATTCCAAATCACTCTTTGCCTCCGACGATGTCGGAGCTTTTCAGAGTTTGGGTATGACGCGCTTCATCAAGCTTTCGCAGGCCGACAACATTCTTCTCGCGGTCGATCCGCTGAAGGCCGGCGACAAGGCCGGCGACGTCGAGGCCAGGGCGCGCATCCCGCGCGGCCACAAAATGGCCATGCGCGACATCGCTTCGGACGAGCCGATCATAAAGTACGGACAGACCATCGGCTTCGCGCGCGAGCCGATCGTGGCCGGCGACTGGGTGCACGAACACAATGTGTATCTGCGCAATTTCGAGCGCGACTATCTGTTCGGCACCAACGCCAGGACGACGCCGGTTCTTCCAGAGGCCGAACGGGCAACCTTCATGGGTTACAAGAGGCCAAGCGGCAAGATCGGCACGCGCAACTTCATCGCCGTGCTGACTTCGGTGAATTGCTCGGCCAGTGTCGCCCGCTTCATCGTCGAAGAGGTCAACCGGTCCGGCATCCTGCGCGACTATCCCAATGTCGACGGCATCATTTCGCTGGTGCACGGCACGGGATGCGGCATCGACACAAAAGGTCCTGCCTACGATCTCCTGAAGCGCACGCAATGGGGGTTCGCCACCAACCCCAATGTCGGCGGCGTGCTGATGGTGGGGCTCGGCTGCGAAGCCTTCCAGATTCCGCGCTGGATGCAGTCCTACAACATCGAGGAGAGCACCACCTTCCGCACCATGACGATCCAGGAAACAGGCGGCACGCGAAAGACCGTCGATGCCGGCGTCAAGGCGATCCTCGACATGCTGCCTGCCGTCAATGCCGCCGAGCGAACACCGCAACCGGCTTCCGAACTGGTTCTGGCGCTGCAATGCGGCGGATCGGATGGTTACTCCGGCATCAGCGCCAACCCGGCCCTGGGCGCGGCGGTCGATCTGCTGGTCGCACAGGGCGGCACGGCCGTGCTCTCGGAAACGCCTGAGATTTATGGCGCGGAACATCTCCTGACCCTGCGCGCGGAAAACCGCGAAGTCGGCGAGAAGTTGATCGAGCGCATCCGCTGGTGGGAGGACTATACCGCCCGGCACGACATGGAGATGAACAACAATCCGTCGCCCGGCAACAAGCTGGGCGGGCTGACCACCATCCTCGAGAAATCGCTCGGCGCCTCCGCCAAGGGCGGCACAACCAATCTGCGCGCGGTGCTGGAATATGCCGAGCCCATCAACGAGCGCGGCCTCGTCTTCATGGACACGCCGGGCTACGACCCGGTCTCGGCGACCGGACAGGTGGCCGGCGGCGCCAACATACTGTGCTTCACCACGGGGCGTGGTTCGGCCTTCGGCTGCAAGCCGACACCGTCGATCAAGCTCGCCTCCAACTCCTTCATCTTCGAGCAGATGCGCGACGACATGGACATCAATTGCGGCGACATCCTCGACGGTGTGACGCTGGCGCAGAAGGGCGAGGAGATCTTCGCCGAAATCCTGCGCGTGGCATCGGGCGGACGCACCAGGTCGGAAGCACTCGGTTATGGCGACAACGAGTTCGTGCCCTGGAGCCTTGGCGCGACAATGTGATGCCTTCGCCCGCTCGCAGGCGACCTTCAGAGACCCTCAAACAGAGAGAATGCCCGGCATGAACAGGATCGATCTTGACGGCCAGCACGCCGTTGTCACCGGAGGCGCGCAAGGCCTCGGCTTTGCCATGGCCAGGCGTTTTGTCGCTTCCGGCGCGACGGTCACCTTGTGGGACCTTGACGAGGCCCGCCTCGATGCGGCCAGGCAGGAACTCGGCAAGGCCGCCACGACGCTGGTCGTGGACATTGCCGATTGGGGGGCGGTGGATGCCGCCCGCGCCAGGACGGAGGAGATCGCCGACAAGATCTCCATCCTCGTCAACTCGGCCGGCATTGCCGGGCCGGCCGCCCCGCTCGATACCTACGATGTCGATGTGTGGAAGAAGATCATCGACATCAACGTCAACGGCACCTTCTACGTCAACCGGGCCGTGGTTCCCGGCATGAAGGAGCGCAATTACGGACGCATCGTCAACATCGCCTCGGTCGCCGGCAAGGAGGGCAATCCCAACGCCGCCGCCTATTCGGCCTCGAAGGCCGCTGTCATCGGCATGACCAAGTCGCTCGGCAAGGAGCTGGCGCAATACGACATCGCGGTCAACTGCATCTCGCCGGCCACGGCGCAGACACGCATCCTCGAGCAGCTGACGGCCGAGCACATCGAATATATGCGCTCGCGCATTCCGCGCGGACGCCTGCTGGAAGTCGATGAGGCCGCGGCCATGGTCGCCTGGCTGGTCTCCAGGGAAAACAGCTTCACCACGGCCTCGACCTTCGATCTGTCGGGCGGGCGTACGACCTACTGACGGAAAGGCGATGACAGCGAGCCGAGGCTGGCAGCGAAGCGCTGCACCATTGCAAGCCCGGTCTCATTTGGCCGCATTGCCGGAGCGCGGTCGTGGATCGGGATGCCGGCGCGGGTGCCGAAAAGGCGCTTGCCGTAGCAGATCAGGTTCTCGATGCCTTGCATGACGAAGACCGCCGCCGGCAGCATCTGTTCATAGTGGGTTTCCGCCGCGGCCTCGTCGCCGGCGCGGAACGCATTGTAGGCGCGCACGGCATGGTCGATGCAATCCGGCGCCAGGATCATGCCTCGGCAGCCAATGCGTAAATTGTCGATCAGTTCCAGGCCGCCGCGTCCGTTGAAGACCGGTAAGCGGCCTTCGGTACGCTCGATCAGGCCGGCAATGTCGGTGACCGGGCCTTCGCCCTTGATCAGCCTTACGTTGGGATGAAGCGTTGTGAGATCGCGGATCTCATCCGACGACAGACCCCGGCCGAAAAAGGCCGGCGCGTTCTGGATCGCCACCGGCAGATCCGTCGCCTCGGCGACCCGGCCGAAGAAGCTGATATATTCCGGCGCGCCATATGCCCCGACAGGCGGCGGTTGCAGGATAACCCAATCGGCGCCGACGCTTTCGGCGTGGCGCACCTGCCCGATCTGTTCAGCCACCGAGGCACCGAAGATGGTGAAGGCGAGCGGTACTTTTCCGGCGGTGTCCTGCGCCGTCCAGTCCATGACCGTCCGGCGCTCGGCTTCGGTGAGCTTGGAGACTTCGGTGGCAAGGCCGAGCGCCGCCATGCCGTGCACGCCGCTCGCCAGGCAGATCTCGACCTGCCGGCGCATCGCCGCGCGGTCCAGCCGCTCATTCTCGCCGAACAGCGCGTAGAGGATGGCGTGGATGCCATGAAAATCATCAGGCCGGAAGTTTGGCATCGTCGCCGGCCTCAATGGCTTTCGCGCGGGATGGCGTGGCCACGGCTACCGACCAGAAAGTCGAGGTCGGCGCCGCGATCCGCCTGCAAAACGTGTTCGATATAGAGTCCCTGATAGCCGCCGCGCATCGCCGGTTCCGGCGGCTTCCAGCTTTGGCGCCGCCGCGCCAGTTCCTGCTCCGGGACATCCAGATGCAGCTTGCGCGCCTCGACATCGAGTTCGATGATGTCGCCGCTGCGGACCAGCGCCAGCGGGCCGCCGACGGCTGCCTCGGGCGCGGCGTGCAGGATCACCGTGCCGAAGGCGGTGCCGGACATGCGGGCGTCCGAGATGCGGACCATGTCGCGCACGCCCTTTGCCAGCAGCTTTTGCGGCAAGGCCATGTTGCCGACCTCGGCCATCCCCGGATAACCCTTCGGCCCGCAATTCCTAAGCACCATGATCGAGGTTTTGTCGATGTCGAGCTCGGGATCGTCGACGCGCGCCTTGTAGTCGTCGATGTCCTCGAACACGACGGCGCGGCCCCGATGCTTCATCAGGGCGGGCGTTGCGGCGGACGGCTTGATGATGGCGCCATCCGGCGCCATGTTGCCACGCAGCACCGCGATGCCGCCCTGCGCCGTCAGCGCCTTGTCGCGCGGGCGGATCACCTGCGGATTGTAATTCTGAGCGGTCTCGATGTTGTCGCGCAGGCTCTTGCCGGTCACGGTCAAAGCGTCGAGATCAAGCATGTCGGCGATCTCCTTCATGACCGCCGGAATACCACCGGCGTAGCAGAAATCCTCCATCAGGAAACGTCCCGAGGGCATCAGGTCGAGAATGGTCGGCACATCGCGGCCGTAGCTATCCCAATCATCGAGGCTGAGTTCGGTGCCCACCCGGCCGGCGATGGCGAGCAGATGCACCACTGCATTGGTCGATCCGCCAATGGCGCCGTTGACGCGGATGGCGTTGGCGAAAGCCGATTTCTTCAGGATCGCCGATGGTCGCAGGTCTTCATTGACCATTTCGACGATGCGCCGCCCGGTCATGCGGGCAATGCGGTTGCGGCGCGCGTCGACGGCCGGATAGGCTGCGTTGCCCGGCAGCGCCAGGCCGAGCGCTTCGACCATCGAGGCCATCGTCGAGGCCGTGCCCATGGTCATGCAATGGCCAGGCGAGCGCGACATGGCGCTTTCGGCATCGGCGAAATCCTGTTCGCTCATCACGCCGGCGCGAACGTCTTCGGAGAATTTCCAGACATCGGTGCCCGAGCCGATCTCACGGCCCTGGAAGCGGCCGTTGAGCATCGGCCCGCCGGAAATAACGATCGCCGGCAGATCGCAGGAAGCCGCGCCCATGACCAGCGACGGCGTCGTCTTGTCACAACCCGCCATCAGCACGACGCCATCCATCGGATTGCCGCGGATCGCCTCCTCGACGTCCATTGAGGCGAGGTTGCGGAACAGCATCGCCGTCGGCCGCAGATTGGATTCGCCGCAGGAGAAGACGGGGAATTCCAGCGGCAGGCCGCCGGCCTCCAGCACTCCCGCCTTGATGTGTTCGATCAGGCCGCGAAAATGAACATGGCAAGGCGTGAATTCGGAGAATGTGTTGCAGATGCCGATGACCGGGCGGCCATCGAAAGCGTCGTCGGGCAGGCCATTGTTCTTCATCCAGCTGCGATGGATGAAGGCGTCCTTGCCTTGGCCACCGAACCAGTGCTGCGATCGTCTCTTGGTCATGGTTCTTCCGGAATTCAGGCAGGGTGCTGCAACTGGCTCAAGCCGCCATCGACGACGAGGGTGGCGGCGTTCATGAACGGGCACTCGTCGGAAATCATGAACACGGCCGCCAAGGCGATCTCGCGCGCCGAAGCGATACGGCCGCCGGGGTGCAGGGCCATGGTGTTGGCGCGCGCCGCGACCGGGTCAGGAAAACTGTTCCAGTAGTCTACCGCCTTCTGCGTCTCGACATAGCCGGGCGCCAGCGCGTTCACGCGCACGCCCTGCCCGGCATATTCGAGCGCCAGCGATTTGGTCAGGCCGAGCAGCGCGTGCTTGGCGACGGGGTAGGGAAAGGTATGCGGAATGATGGTGAAGGCGTGGGTCGAAGCGATGTTGAGGATCGCGCCGCCGCCGCCCGCGATCATGCCTGGCAGAACCGCCTTGCAGCAGTTCCAGGCGCCCTTGACGTTGACGTCGAAATTGCGGTTCCACTCCTCCTCAGTCGCCTCGAGCGGTGTGGAGAAAACGTTCATCCCGGCATTGTTGATCAGCGCGTTGACCGGACCGATCTCGGCGGCCGCGCGGGCGGCAGCAGCGGCGATCGCAACCGCATCGGTGATGTCGGCTGTGCAATGCCTGAGATGGCCATGCGGTGCCGGCAGGCCGGCGACAGCCCTGCCCAGAAGCCCCCCGTCACGATCGACGAGGAACAGTTTTGCGCCTTCGGCAAGACAAGCCTCGGCGATGGCCAACCCGATGCCTTGCGCGGCACCGGTCAGGAAAATGCGTTTGCCCGACAGACGCTCAGCCATCGTTGTCACTCCCCTTGAAGACGGTCAACGCCGGCCCAGGGCCGATGAGCGCAGATTGTCGAGCAGCACGGCGAGCAGCAAGATCACGCCGCGCACGATATACTGGTAGAAGGCCGGAATATTGAGCAGGTTCATCGCATTCTCGGCGATACCCATGATCAGCACGCCGACGATGACACCCGACATGGTGGCGCGCCCGCCGGCGAGCGAAACGCCGCCGAGCACGCAGGCCGATATGACGGAAAGCTCCAGCCCGACCGCCGCATTGGGCTGGCCCGAAGTGATGCGCGAGGCCAGCAGGATGCCGGCGATGCCGCAGACGACGCCCTGCAGGGCGAATATCCAGATGCGGGTCCGGTCGACATTGACGCCGGCAAGCCGCGACGCCTCGGGATTGCCACCGATGGCCAGCGTGTTTTTGCCGAAGACGGTGCGATTGAGAACAAAACCGAAAATGGCGAAGAGAATGGCCAGCACCCAGATCGGCGTCGGGATGCCGAGCAGCTTCGACAGCGCCAGCTGGTAGAAATCCGGGCTGTTGATGCCGACCGCGCGGCCATCCGACGAGATCAGCGCCAGGCCGCGCACGATCTGCATGGTGGCGAGCGTGGTGATCAGCGCGTTGATGCGGAACTTGGCGATGACGACGCCGTTGATGAAGCCGACGAAGGCGCCGCAGGCGATGGCCGCAAGCAGCCCGAGCAGGATCGAGCCGGTGTAGTTCGACGCCATCACCGCGACCATGCCGGCGAAGGCGACGATGGAACCGACCGAGAGATCGAAGTCGCGCGCGGCGAGACAGAACATCATCGTGCAGGCGACGATGCCGACGGTGACGACCGACTGCAGCAGGCCGAGCATGTTGCGGTCGGTGAGGAAGTTCGGCACCAGGGCCGACACCAGGGCGAAGGCGACGATGAAGATGACGACGAGGCCCTGTTCGCCGAGCAGGATTTTCTTCAACTGATCCGTCATGGCAAATCCTCAGGAAGCGATCGCGTCGGGGGTTTTCGTGTCTGGAAGTGCGGCGGCCAGGATCGCTTTCTCGGCGAACTGGCCGCGCGTGAGTTCGGCGCTGACGCGGCCGCCGCACATGACCAGGATGCGGTCGCATATGCCCATGACTTCCGGCAACTCGGACGAGACGACGACGATCGCCATGCCGTCCCCGGCAAGCTGGTAGAGCAGTTCGTAGATTTCCGATTTGGCGCCGACATCGATGCCGCGCGTCGGCTCGTCGACGATGAGGACGCGCACGCCCTGTTCCGACAGCCAACGGCCGAGGATGACCTTCTGCTGGTTGCCGCCGGAGAGGTTGACGATGTCCTGCTTGCGCGAGGGCGTACGCACCTTGAGCTTCTTGATGAAGGTTTCGGCGGTGGCGATCTCGCTCGCCCGGTTCAGCACGCCGAAGCGCGTGTGATGGCGCCGCGAGGAGATGTTGATGTTCTCCTCGATCGAACGGCCCTGGATGATGCCGTCATGCTTGCGGTCTTCCGAGCAGAGCACGATGCCGGCGCGGATCGCGCCATGCGGATCCGTGGCATGGATCAGCTTGCCGTCGACGGTGATGGTGCCGCCCGTGCGCGGATCGGCGCCGAAGACCAGCCGCATCAGCTCCGAGCGCCCGGCGCCGATTAGGCCGAAGAAACCGACGATTTCACCCGCCCTCGCCTCGAAGCTGGCCGGTGTCTTCATCTTTGCTCCGGAAAGGCTTTCGACCTTCAGCCTGACATCGCCCGCCTTGCGTGGGCGAAAACCCCAGATGTCGGAGATTTCGCGGCCGACCATTTCGGCGACGACCTGGTCGCGGGTGACACCCTCCAGCGAGGCGTGATGCGCGGCAAGCCTGCCGTCGCGCAGCACGGTCAGGCTGTCGCAGAGACGAAACACTTCATCGAGGCGGTGCGAGACGTAGATGATGACCTTGCCCTCGCCGCGCAGGCGGTCGATCAGGGCAAACAGGATTTCGCTCTCGCGCGAGGACAGTGACGAGGTCGGCTCGTCCAGCGCGATGACGCGTGCGTCGAGCATGACCGCCTTGGCGATCTCGACCATCTGGCGTTCGCCGATGGACAACGTCTTGACCTTGCGGCTGATATCGAGATCGATGCCGGCCGCCTTTAGCTTGGCGCCGACATCGTCGCGCATCCTGCCGCGCGCGATGATGCCGGCATTGGCAGGGAAACGGCCGAGGCTGAGATTTTCGGCGACGGTCAGTTCGGGAACGAGCTGCAGTTCCTGATGGATGACGATGACGCCATTGTCGAAGGCATCGCGCGTCGAGGCATAGGCCTGGACCTTGCCGTCGATCCGGATGTCGCCCGTGTCGGCGTGCTGGTCGCCCGAGAGAATCTTGATCAGCGTGGATTTGCCGGCGCCGTTCTCGCCCATCAGGCCATGCACGGCGCCCTTGTCGACGCCGAAAGAGACGTCCGACAGCGCCTTCACGCCCGGATAGGTCTTGGTGATGCGGGAGAATTCGAGAAAGGACACCGTGCGATCCTTCTGCAGTCGTGAAAACAGGCGGCGGATGGGCCGCCGCCTGTTTGTACAGGGAGGATTATTCGATGCCGAGACCCTGGCGGACCTTCTGGTAGTCGTCGCGCTTGGCAAGCGCGCCGGAGGTCAGGATCAGCTTCTCCGGCTCCTTGTTGTTGGCAACCCAGTCATACATGTTGAGCGCCGTTTCGTAGCCGTGCCGCTTCGGCGAGATGATCACCGTGCCGACGAAGCCGGTGGCGGCGGGCTTCTTGAACTCGTTTATCGCCGAATCCGCGCCGCCGATGCCGACGCCGATCATGCCGTCAGCCGGAATGCCGACGCTTTCGGAAGCGCGCACGGCGCCCAGAACCGCTTCGTCGTTGAGGCCGAAGGCGACCCACTTCTTGATGCCGGCATGGGCGTTGAGCACGACGGTGGCGGCATTGAGCGCAGCTTCGGTGTCGGTCTTGGCCTGCGGGGCGTCAAAAATGTTCTCGGCCTTGAAGCCGTTCGCCTTGAGCACCGAGATGGCACCTTCGACGCGATCGACCGCGGTTGGCAACTGGTCGTAGGAAACGCGGATGGCACCGACCTCGTCGGCCTTCCAGCCGCGCGCCTTCATTTCGTCGACGATCGCCTGGCCGACGGCCTCGCCGATCTTGGTGGCCGAGATGCCCATATGCGGCACGTCCTCAAGCGCCTTGCCGTCGGCGCCGACCAGCCGGTCGTCGACGGTCATCAACTTGAGATTGTTGGCGGCGGCCTTGGCGACGATGCCGGGCCCGAGCTTCACGTCAGGCGTGCAGACGATGAAGCCCTGAGCGCCCTGGGCGCCGAGATTGTCGATGGCCGACATCAGCTTCTCACCATCCTCGGCGCCGATCTTGACGAGGGTGAAGCCCTTTTCCTTGGCGGCCTGGTCGGCGAACTTCCATTCGTCCTGGAACCAAGGCTCCTCGGGCTGTTTGACGATGAAGCCGATCTTGGTGTCCTGAGCATATGCAGCGATGGTCGTAACGGACAGCACGGCAAGCGCGCCCGCGACGAGCGCGGTCTTCAAAAGTCGCATGATTACCTCCCAGCGATAGGCCGGGCGCTCGGCCCGGGTGCCGGAGTGTGTATTCGCTTTTATCATATCAGTCAATTGATCTGGTATGATAATTAAGCTACATGCTCTGACCAAGGATCGCTGGCGCAAATCATCGGCATCCGCTATGGCCGGGCTGGTCGTGCGAAACCCCATGGGTTCGCCGCCTTGGAGGAGGGCTGAGGTGACCGAGACTTTGAAGAAGGCTTCAGGCGAAAACTTCACCCGCCGCCCCCGCGTCATGCCCGATGTCACGAAGGCGATCGCCTCGGATATCTTTTCGGGGCGTTACCCCGCAGGCTCCTCGCTGCCGACCGAGAACGAACTCGGCGTCGAATACGGCGTCAGCCGCACAGTGATACGCGAGGCGCTGAAGGTGCTGGCCGCCAAGGGACTGGTGCTGTCGCGGCCCCGCGTTGGCACGGTCGTGTGCAACGAGGACGACTGGAACATCATCGACCCGCAGGTGCTGGCCTGGCATGCACCGCATGCGCTCGACGACAAACTGTTCGATGCCATCCTCGAAAC
>NZ_JAFKIC010000096.1 GCF_017306585.1 Mesorhizobium sp.
GTTTCCAGCTCAATAAGGAAGCTCTTTCATAGAGCCAGTTGTATTGTGTAACCATCTGGTTGGTTCGTGTGTATTGATAGCCGACGAAGCCCAGTATCATCAGCACGATGGTGTCGACGATATAGTATTGCAGCGAGAACATCGTGCCGTTGAACAAGGCGTGGTGGATGAAGCGTATGCCGATGCCTAGCCCCAGCATATAGGCGAACAGTTGGGGGAAGGTGCGCCAGGTCTGGGCACTGGCCTTGCCGGTCATCCAGGCCGCCCAGCCTCCGAGCAGGCAGGTGACGAAGAAGAACTGCCAGATCGACGGTTCCTCGTAGATAATGCCTTGCATGATCAGACTCCTGAACTCAGTGATGCCCGCCTTCGAGATAGGCGGCGCGCACTTCTGGATTGGCGAGCAGTTCCTTGCCGGTGCCGCTCATCGTCACATTGCCGTTGACCATGACATAGCCGCGCGTGGCGAGCTTCAGCGCGCCGAAGGCGTTCTGCTCAACAAGGAACACGGTCAGCCCCTGCGTGCGGTTGAGTTCGCGGATGGCGTCGAAGATCTGCTTGACGATCAGCGGCGCCAACCCCAGCGACGGTTCGTCGAGCAGAAGCAGTTTCGGCCGCGCCATCAGCGCGCGTCCGATCGACAGCATCTGCTGCTCGCCGCCCGACAGCGTGCCGCCGCGCTGGGCGATGCGCTCCTTCAGTCGCGGGAACAGCGCGAACACCTTCTCGACGTCCTCGTCATAGTGCTTGAGGTTGTCGAGGCTGGCGCCCATCTGCAGGTTTTCCATCACCGTCATGCGCGGAAAGATGCGGCGCCCTTCCGGCGACTGCGCGATGCGCATGCGCGCGATCTCGTGCGTCGGCAGCTGGGTGATGTCGGTGCCGGCGAAGGTGATGGTGCCGGCCCGCGCGCGCGGCGCTCCGAAGATGGTCATCATCAGCGTCGACTTGCCGGCGCCGTTGGCGCCGATCAGCGCCACGATCTCACCCTGGTTGACGGTGACATCAACGCCGTTCAACGCCCGGATGTTGCCGTAGTAGGTCTGGACGCCCTTGATATCGAGCAGCGTTGTCCCGGCCATCACTTGTCCCCTCCGCGCTTGCCCGCCGCGGGCTTGGTGGCGGCGGTGGTCTTCCCGGGCGCGGCCTTTCCGGACGCGTGGCTGGTCGCCACCTTGCCCGCGTCGACCCGGCGCGAGAATTCCGTCTCCTTGCCCTGGCCGAGCAGCTTGGCCTGCTTGACCCACTCTTCGCGGGCGATACGGCCATCGAAGGCGAGATAGGCCTCGGCGGCCTCGACATCGGCCTTCTTCCAGGCGCCGATCTGGTCGAAATGGAAGATGCCGTGTTCGTTGAGCTTCTTCTCGTTGACCGTACCGATGCCCTTGATGCGGGTCAGATTGTCGGCCTTGCCGCCACGCGGGGCCGCGAGACGGTTCGAAACGCCTTCGGCTTTCTTCGCCGGCGCTTTGGCTACCGGCTTCTTGGCCGTTGCCGTCTTCGTGGCAGGTTTGGCCGCCGGGGCAGGTTTCGCCGCAACCGGCTTGCTTGCAACGCTGGCCGCGCGGGCATCGACCTGCGCCGCTTTCGAAGCGCCCTTCGACACGGTGACCCGTTCGCCTTCGCTATGGCTGACGGTGTCGCTCACCGGTCCGGCCAGATATGAGGACGATGTCCCCGGACCATGCGCGGCATCGGGGCCGGTATCGAGTTGCTCGATGACGTCCTCGTCGCCGACCTCGGTCAGCACGGTCTCGACCTCCTCGTCGTCAACGCCGAGATAGGCGGCGATGACGCGCGGGTCGGTGCGAACCGACTGCGGGTTGCCGTCGGAGATCTTGCGGCCATATTCCAGCACCACGACGTGGTCGGAAATCTGCATGACGACGGACATGTCGTGCTCGATCAGAAGGATCGACGTGCCGCTGTTGTTCTTGATGTCCATCAGCAGCGTGTTGAGAGCCAGCGATTCCTTCGGGTTGAGACCGGCCGCCGGCTCGTCCAGGCACAGCAGCTCCGGACCCGTGCACATGGCGCGGGCGATCTCGAGCCGGCGCTGGGCGCCGTAGGGCAGGTCGCCGGCGGGATCGTCGGCACGATCGACGAGATCGGCCTTTTCCAGCCAGTACTTGGCGAGTTCGACCGATTCCGCCGACGCCTTGCGATAGCTCGAGAAGCCGAACAGCCCGAGCATCGTATAGCCCGATGCCTTCATCAGCTTGTTGTGCTGAGCGACCAGAAGGTTTTCCAGCAGCGTCATGCCCGAGAACAGACGGATGTTCTGGAAAGTGCGCGCCACCTTGGCGCGCGCCGGTATCTCATGATTGGGCAAGCGTTCGAGCAGATAGCTCGAACCATCGGCCCGGTTGAGCGTGATCATGCCTTCGGACGGCTTGTAGAAGCCCGTGATGCAATTGAACACCGTCGTCTTGCCGGCGCCGTTCGGCCCGATCAGCGCGGTGATCTCGCCGCGCTTGGCGGAGAAGGACAGGTCACCGATGGCAACCAGGCCGCCGAACTTCATCGACAGGTGCTCGACCTGCAGGATGGCGTCCTTCATGGCAGGGTTCTGGGATGGGGTCGCGTTCATCAGCCGTGCCCTTCCTTGGTGAAGGAGCTTGAGACAGCCCTTCGCTCTTTGAGAAAGGCCGTCGGCTCGCGACTGCCGACGAAGCCGCGCGGCTTCCACAGCATGACGATCACCATGGCCATGCCGAACAGAAGCATGCGGTAGAGTTCCGGCGTGAAGTCGGGTCCGAACACCACCTTGAGGAAATCGAGTTCGCGCAGGATTTCCGTACCGCCGATCATCACCAGCGCCGCGATGGCGATGCCGACCAGCGAGCCCATGCCACCCAGGACCACGATGGCCAGGATGATGGCCGATTCCAGGAAGACGAAGGATTCGGGGCTGACGAAGCCTTGCCGGGCGGCGAAGAACGAGCCGGCGAAGCCGCCGAACATGGCGCCGGTGGCGAAGGCCGTCAGCTTGGTGGTTGTGGTGTTGATGCCGAGCGAGCGGCAGGCGATCTCGTCTTCGCGCAGCGCTTCCCATGCCCGGCCGACCGGCAGGCGGCGCAGCCTGATGGTGACGAAGGCGGTGAGCAGGCAAAGCGCCAGGATCAGGTAGTAGAGGAAGATCTTATAGTAGGCGCCGGACTGGGCGATGCCGAGAACCTTGGCGATATAGTTCGGATCGGAGACGTTGAACGACATCAGGCCGAAGAACGAGACCTTCGGGATGCCGGAGATGCCGGCCGAACCATTGGTCACCTCGCGCCAGTTGATCAGCACGAGGCGGATGATCTCGCCGAAGGCAAGGGTCACGATCGCCAGATAGTCACCGCGCAGGCGCAGCACCGGGAAGCCGAGCAGCACGCCCCAGAAGGCGGCCATGCAGCCCGCCGCCGGCAGCAGGATCCAGAACGACAGGCCGTAATGCGTGCCGAGCAGCGCATAGGCATAGGCGCCGACCGCGTAGAAGGCGACGTAGCCGAGGTCGAGCAGGCCGGCGAGGCCGACGACGATGTTCAGCCCCCAGGCCAGCATCACATAGATCAGGATCTGGATGCCGAAATTGTCGACCCACTTCAGCGAACCCTGAAAGCCGACCAGCAGCACGATGATGACCGGATACAAAAGCAGGGCGCCGATGCCTATCTTGGTGAAGTTGCGGCGCACGAAGCCGGCCTCGGTCACCACGGCCGGAGCCTTGGCCTTTTCTTCCTTGGCGCGCTGCATGGCGGGCTGCGCGAAACCGACATAGAGAAACCGGCCGACCGCGGTGGCGATGACCACGCCGGCGAGCAGGCCCCAGCGCTGCACCAGGATCAGTTCGTTGGATATGTTCTGGTCGGTCCGCAGACCGATGAACAGGACGAACAGACCAAGCGCTATGGCGCCGGCATAGAACGCTTCGCGAAGCGCGCGCTGGATGGGAGTCGCGACAGCGTCGCGCTCTGGATTTACTGTAACGGCCATGGGCTCAGACCTTTTCGACTTCTGGCCGGCCCAATATGCCGGAAGGCAGGAAGATCAGGACGATCGCCAGGATCGAGAAGGCGGCGACATCCTTGTAGTCGATCGAGAAGTAAGCCGACCACATGCTCTCGATGAAGCCGATCATCAGTCCGCCGAGCACGGCGCCCGGCAATGAACCGATCCCGCCAAGCACGGCGGCGGTGAATGCCTTCACGCCCGGGACGAAACCGTCGGAGAAGGCGACCACGCCGTAGTACATCAGGAACAGCGTGCCGGCGACGGCGGCGAGCGAGGCGCCCATGATGAAGGTGATCGAGATGGTGCGGTCGACATCGACGCCGAGCAGCGCCGCCATCTTGCGGTCCTGCTCGCAGGCACGCTGGGCGCGCCCGAGCGAGGTCTTGTTGACCAGGTACCAGAACAGAACCAGGAGCAGCGCGGTGACGATGACGATGATGATCTGCTTCAGCGACACGCTGATGCCGCCGATGTCGTAGACCTTCGACACCATCGGCGGGATCGGCTTGTTGCGCGGGCCCTGCGTCACCTGGACGAAGTTCGACAGCGCGATCGACATGCCGATGGCGGTGATCAGCGGCGCCAGCCGGAACGAACCGCGCAGCGGCCGGTAGGCCACCTTTTCGATCGTCCAGTTGTACAGGCTGGTGAGCAGCATCGCCACGATCATCATGATCAGCAACGCTATCACCACGGGCACCGAATAAAACAGCGAGCCGAGGATGAGGAAGACGATCAGCGCCGTGAAGGCGCCCACCATGAAGATATCGCCATGAGCGAAGTTGATCATGCCGATGATGCCGTAGACCATCGTGTAGCCGATTGCGATCAGCCCATAGATCGATCCCAGCGTCAGCCCGTTGATAAGCTGCTGGACAAAGTACTGCATATGTACATGGCTCCCCTGGAATGTCGCCCATGCAGACGCATTCCTTT
>NZ_JAFKIC010000116.1 GCF_017306585.1 Mesorhizobium sp.
CCAGGCTTCCCAGGGCATCACGGTGGAGAGGAAAGGCACGCCGGCGGCTTCGCAGGCGTCGGCCACCGGATTGATCACCTCCGGCGTGGAGACGGCGAGCATCAGGTCGATGGCCTGGTTGTTGATCAGGTCCTTGGCGAGCTGGCCGGCGCGTGACGGATCGGACTGTGTGTCCTGGTCGAGGATCTCGACGCTGTATGTCTTGCCGCCGAGCTGGATGCCGTTGGCCAGCGCCTTGCGGGCGAGATCGAGCACATAGCCGTCGGTCTGGCCGAAACCGGCCAGCGGGCCGGTGCGCGGGCTGACGAAGCCGACCTTGAGCGTGTCGCCGGCCGCGAAGGCCTTACGGCCGCCAAGCGCGAGCGCCGTGCCGCCGGCGATCGAGGTAGCGATGAACTGGCGTCGCGAAATGCTGGATTTGTTGCCAATAGAATGGGTCATGCGTTCCTCCCTCCAATCTCCTCAACGACTAGAGTGCACCAGCGATTTGGTTCGGTAAAATGATATTTTGCGGTGTTTTATTAACTCCTGGGTTAGTGGATTAGCCGCCTTGCCGTGCCGCCTCTCGGACCGTCTGCAACAGGATGGAGAAGGCCGGCGAGGGGGCGGTATCGGTGCGCATCGTCAGGCCGACTGGCCCCTTGGTTTCGTCCGTATCGACCGGCAAGGCGACGAAGGCGCCGCTCGCGATCTCGTTGGCGACCACGCCGGCCGAGATGATCCACACCGCGTTGCTCTGGCGCATGAAAGAACGGCCGAAGGAATCCGAGACGGTCTCGATCTCGGTTGCCGGCGCGGTCATGCCGTTGGTTATGAACAGGCGGTCGACGAAGGGGCGGATGACGGATTCCCGCGTCGGCATCAGCACCGGGAATTCGTCGAGCCGGGCGAAGATGTCGGCGCCCGGTTCCAGCAGGGGATGTCCGGCCCGCACCACGAACAGCACCTGTTCGGAATAGAGATGCTCGAAGAAGAAGCCTGTCATGTTTTCGGGCGCCGCCAGCCGCCCGACGACAAGGTCGAGCGCGCCGGTGCGCAACTGCTCGAGCAACACGGCGTTCTCGCCGGTGACGATCTTGATCGCCGCACCGGTGCTTTCCCGCAGGAACAGGCTCATGGCCTTCGGCATGACCTTTGCCGACACCGTCGGCAGCGCGCCGATGCGGATCGGATGGCGGTTGACGGCGCCGTCCTGGCGCACGGAATCGACGCCGCGCTTCAGCGCCGTGATCGCCGAACCGGCATGGTCAAGAAAGATTTCGCCAAGCCTGGTGACGCGGATGCCGCGCCCGTCGCGTTCGACAACCGCCACACCGAGCGCCTCTTCCAATTCACGCAGCGTCTTGGTCACCGCCGGCGCGCTGACATGGAGAAAATTGGCGGCGCGAGCCACGCTTCCCTGCCGTGCGACTTCGAGGAAGGCTTGTAGGTGGCGGAAGCGGATGCGGCTCTCGGACATGTATTCGATAACCCCGAAGTTAATGAAACGGCGCAAAATATCATTTTACCGAACCAAATGCCTTGTGCAATGTGGAGATGGAGGACCGATAATCGTGCCATTCGTCACCCTTGGCGGCATCACGCTGCACCACCGATATGTCGATGCGAACGGCAGCGCGGCCCCGCTCGTCTTCATCAATTCTCTCGGCACCGACTTTCGCATCTGGGACGATGTAGTCGCCCGGCTGGCGGGCGAGAGGCCTCTCCTCCTCTATGACAAGCGTGGTCATGGCCTGTCCGGTACGGGCAGCGGCGTGCGCTCCATCGACGATCACGCCGACGATCTCAGCGCCCTGATCGACCATTTCGGTTTCGACAGGGTCGTCCTGGTCGGCCTGTCGATCGGCGGCATGGTCGCGCAGCGGCTTTATGCGCGCCGGCCCGAACTCGTCGAAGCGCTCATCCTGAGCGACACGGCCCACAAGATCGGTACCGCCGAGAGCTGGAACACCCGCATCACGGCCGTCGAGCGGCATGGCATCGGGGCAATCGCCGATGGCGTGATGAAGGTGTGGTTCACACCGGATTTTCATGCCAGGCGCCCGGCCGACCTTGCCGGCTGCCGCACCATGCTCATCAGGCAGGAGCTGTCAGGCTATATCGGCAGTTGCATGGCGGTCCGCGATGCCGATTTCACCCAAAGCGCAACCCACATCGCCGTGCCGACGCTCTGCGTCGTAGGCGACCAGGACGGCTCGACGCCTCCCGATCTCGTGCGTTCGCTGGCAGACCTCATTCCCGGCGCCCGTTTCGAGATCATCAGCGGTGCCGGGCACATTCCCTGCATCGAGCAGCCCGAGGCGCTCGTCGGCCTGATCCGCGATTTTGTCGCATCGCTTTCCCCCGGAGAAACCCATGGATGAAGTCCCCGGCAACGCAACCAGATACCGCACCGGCGTCGCGGTTCGGCGCTCCGTGCTCGGCGACCCGCATGTCGATCGTGCCGAGGTTTCCGCGACCGATTTCGATCAGCCGTTCCAGGAAATGATCACGGAGGCCGCCTGGGGAACCGTTTGGGCTCGCCCCGGCATCAGCAAGCGCGAGCGCTCGATGATCACGCTGGCGCTGCTGGCAGCACTTGGCCATGATGAAGAACTGGCTCTGCATTTGCGCGCCACGGTCAACACCGGTGCCTCCCGCGAGGATATCCGCGAAGCGTTCCTGCATGTCGCCATCTATGCCGGCGTGCCGGCGGCCAACAGCGCCTTCAGGGTTGCCAAGGAGGTGTTTTCGGAAATGGACGGAGCAAAGGATGTCCTCTGATCCCGGTTCCAACCGGAAGCCCGAAACCGGCGCCTTCTTCCAGCGCGACCGGACATGGCATCCGCCGGCGCTGACGCCGGGCTACAAGAGTTCGGTGCTGCGCTCGCCACAAAAGGCGCTGCTGTCATTCGACAACACGCTGTCGGAAATATCGGGCCCGGTCTTTGGTCATGCCATTCTGGGCGAACTCGACAACGACCTGATCCACAATTTCGCCAAGCCGGGCGAAAGCGCCATCGGCGAGCGCATCATCGTCCACGGGCGGGTGCTAGACGAGCGTGGCGTCGGCGTGCCCGGCGTGCTGATCGAATTCTGGCAGGCCAATGCCGGCGGCCGCTACCGTCACAAGAAGGACGGCTATCTCGCCCCGCTCGACCCGAATTTCGGCGGCTGCGGCCGCACCATCACGGGCGAGGATGGTGGCTATACCTTCCGAACAGTCAAGCCAGGGCCTTATCCCTGGCCGAACGGTCCCAATGACTGGCGCCCGGCGCATATCCATTTCTCGGTCTTCGGCCACGGCTTTGCCCAGCGGCTGATCACGCAGATGTATTTCGAGGGAGATCCGCTGATCTGGAAATGCCCGATCGTGCGCGGCATCGCCGACAAAGCGGCGATCGAAGCGCTGACGGCATTGCTCGACACGCAGGCGACGATCCCGATGGATGCGCTTGCCTACAAGTTCGACATCGTGCTGCGCGGTCGCCGTTCCTCGCTGTTCGAAAACAGGCTGGAGGGCAATTGATGGCCCAGTCGCTCGACCGTCTGAAGGAGAGCCCGTCGCAGACCGCCGGGCCTTATGTGCATATCGGGCTGACGCCGAATTTCTGCGGCATCGGCGGCGTCTATGCCACTGACCTCGGTGCAACCATGGTCAACGACAAGACCAAGGGCGAGCGCATCAAGCTTCACATCCGGGTTCTCGACGGCACCGGCACGCCGCTCAGGGATGCGCTGGTCGAAATCTGGCAGGCCGATGCGGACGGGCTCTACAATTCGCCGGCCGAATTGCGCGGCGCCGCCGATCCCAATTTCCAGGGCTGGGGCCGTTGCCCGACCGACATGGATACGGGGCTCTGCACGTTCGAGACGGTCAAGCCCGGCCGCGTGCCGTTCAGGGATGGGCGCCCGATGGCGCCGCACATCACGCTCTGGATCGTGGCGCGCGGCATCAATCTCGGCCTGCACACCAGGCTCTATTTCTCCGACGAGGAGAAGGCCAATGCCGAGGACCCTATCCTGGCGCGCATAGAGCATCGTGTCCGCGTGCCTACCCTGATCGCCGAACGCCAGGGCGACACCTATGTGTTCGACGTCCATCTCCAGGGGGAGAAGGAAACGGTCTTCTTCGACAGCTGATGGTCTGGAGATTTCAGGCATGACTGTATCGCCCTTCGACCATCCGCTGCTGTCGGGCCTGCTCGGCGACGAGGAGGCGGCTCGGCATTTTTCCGTGGAAGCCGAGATCGCAGCGATGCTTGCCTTCGAGCGCGCGCTTGCCGAAGCCGAGGCTGAATGCGGCATCATCCCGAGGGATGCCGGCGCGGCGATCGTCACGGCGCTCGCCTCGTTCCGGCCGGATACCGCGAGCCTGCGGACAGGCGTTGCCCGGGACGGCGTCGTGGTGCCGGAACTGGTACGCCAGATCAGGACAGCCGTTGGCGAACCGCATGGCGACAAGGTGCATTTCGGGGCGACCAGCCAGGATGTCATCGACACCGGCCTGGTGCTGCGGCTGAAAGCCGTCGTCGAGCATCTCGGGCTGTTGCTGACCGAGACTATCCTGCGGCTCGCCTCGCTTGAGGAGCGTTTCGGGGGCCGGACGCTTGCCGGCATGACGCGCATGCAGGAGGCGATCCCGATCAAGGTGGCGGATCGCGTCAATGCTTGGCGCGCGCCGCTGCATCGGCATCAGGAACGGCTGTCCGAACAATCGACGCGTCTGCTGACGCTGCAATTCGGCGGCGCCGCCGGCACGCTTGAAAAGCTTGGCGACAAGGGTCAGGCGGTGCGCGCGGCGCTGGCCGCCAAACTCGGTCTTGCCGACGCGCCGCAATGGCACAGCCAGCGTGATGCGCTCGCCGACTTCGCCGGCTGGCTGTCGCTTGTTACGGGCAGCCTCGGCAAGTTCGGCCAGGACGTCGCGCTCATGGCGATGGCGGGCAGGGACATCGTGCTGTCCGGCGGCGGCGGTTCGTCGGCCATGCCGCACAAGCAGAACCCGGTGAAGGCCGAGGCGCTGGTGGCGCTGGCCCGTTTCAACGCCACGCAACTCTCCGGCATGCATCAGGCACTTGTGCATGAGCAGGAGCGTTCCGGCGCCGCCTGGATGCTGGAATGGCTGCTGTTGCCGCAAATGGCCGTGGCGACAGCCGCGTCGTTGCGGCTCGCGGCCGAACTCGCAGGCCAGATCGAGAGCCTGGGCCACTGATGCGCACGCAGGTCGCCATCATCGGGTCCGGTCCCTCCGGCCTGCTGCTCGGGCAGCTGCTGGCCGGCATCGGCATCGAGACAATCATTCTCGAACGGTCGAGCCGTGAGCACGTGCTGGCTCGCGTGCGGGCAGGGGTGCTGGAGCAAGGCACGGTCGAACTGCTGGGTGAAGTCGGGGCGGCGGCGAGGCTGCATGCCGAGGGCCTGCCGCACGCAGGCTTTTCGCTGGCCTTCAAGGATCGGCTGCACCGCATCGATCTCGATGCGCTCACCGGCGGCAGGCACGTCACCGTCTATGGCCAGACCGAGGTGACGCATGATCTGATGGACAAGCGCGCGGCGGCCGGGCTGACGACGATTTACGAGGCGGCTGATGTGGCGCTGCACGATTTCGACGGCGCCGCACCCTTCGTCACATACGGGAAAGACGGCATCACTCACCGGGTTGATTGCGACTTCATTGCCGGCTGCGACGGCTATCACGGTGTCAGCCGAAAATCCGTGCCGGATGGGGCGCTGAAGACCTTCGAGCGGCAATATCCGTTCGGTTGGCTGGGTGTCCTGGCCGAGGTGCCGCCGGCCGATCACGAACTGGTCTACGCCAACCATGAGCGGGGCTTCGCGCTGTGCTCGATGCGTTCGACGCATCGAAGCCGGTACTATGTCCAGTGCCCTCAGGATGACCGCGTCGAGGCATGGTCCGACGACCGCTTCTGGGACGAACTGCGCCGCCGCCTACCGGAGCGGATCGCGGCAAGCGTCACCACCGGGCCGTCCTTCGAAAAATCGATCGCGCCGCTGCGCTCCTTCGTTGCCGAACCGATGCGCTTCGGCCGGCTGTTCCTGGTCGGTGATGCCGCCCACATCGTGCCGCCGACCGGCGCCAAGGGCCTCAACCTCGCCGCCAGCGACGTCCGCTATCTCTTCACCGGCTTGCGCGATTTCTACGCCGGGAAATCGCAGGCGGGGATCGACGCCTATTCCGGCAAGGCGCTGGCGCGGGTGTGGAAGGCGGTGCGCTTCTCCTGGTGGATGACGACCATGCTGCACCGCTTCCCTGATACTGGCGAATTTGGACAGCGCATCCAGGAAGCCGAACTCGACTACCTCGTCCAGTCGCGCGCCGCATCGACAGCACTCGCCGAGAATTATGTTGGCCTGCCCTGGTGAGGGCGCCCTTCCTTTCCCGGAATTGCTCTATCCCTTGATCGCCGAGCCGACGATGGAATCGACGAAGAAGCGCTGCAGCAGGACGAACAGGATGAGCGGCGGCAGCACGGCGAGCGTGGCGCCGGCCATGACGAGGCCGGTGTTCATGGCGCCCCTGTTGTAGCTCAAGAGCCGGCTGAGGCTGATCACGATCGGATAGGCGTCGGCATTGCCCTGCAGCACGGTGAGCGGCCACAGATAGCTGTTCCAGTGATAGACGAAGGCGAACAGCGCCAGCGCCGCGATGGCCGGCGCGACGCTGGGCGCTACGATCTTGTAGAGGATCAAGAGTTCCGACGCGCCATCCATGCGGGCGGCGTCGATCAGGTCGTCGGGCACTCCGGATATGAACTGCCGCATCAGGAAGATGCCGAAGGCATTGGCGAGGTTGGGCACGATGATGCCGGCGAGGCTGGCGTTCAGCCCGATCGAGCCGACCAGCCGGTAGAGCGGGATCAGCGTCACGATCGGCGGCAGGAACATGGTGGCGATCAGCACCGAAAACAGAAGCGAGCGGCCCCGAAAGTGATATTTGGCGAAGGCGTAGCCGGCCATCATGCTGGTGACGAGGATGCCGGCGGTGGTGATCGAGGCGATGACCAGCGAATTCCACATCGAGCGGCCGACATTGACCACGCCCGAAACCTTCTCATAAGCGTCGAGGCTGGGTGTGCCGGGTATCCAGACCGGCGGCACCTGCATGCTTTCGGCCGGCGTCTTGAGACTGGACAGCACCATCCACACCAGAGGGAAGGCCGAGGCGACGGCCACGACCAGCATCAGCGTGGCGAGCAGCGCCTTGCGCCCGGATGGACGCCTGCGCGGTAACAGGCCCGACGATCCTGAAAGCTTGCGGGCGCTCATTCCCGGTCCTTCCGGTTGGCGAGCGCGAACAGCGCGCAGACGACCACGATCAAGGACAGCATCAGCATGACCGCCATGGCCGAGCCCAGCCCGCCTTGCGCGCGCTCGATGCCGACGCGGCGGATGTGATAGGTGAGCACATTGGTCGAACCGACCGGACCGCCTTGCGTGATCAGCGCCACCGGTTCGAACACCTGAACCGCATTGATGATGGCGATGACGGCGCTGAACAAAAGCGTGCGCCGCATCAGCGGCAGGGTGATGAAGCGGAACTGCTCGAAGCGGTTGGCACCGTCGAGTTTGGCCGCCTCGTAGAGGCTGCCGGGGATCTGCGTCAGCCCGGCGATCGCCAGCACGGTGAAATAACCGACCTGCTGCCAGACATTGAGGAAGACAATCGAGATCAGCGCCGATCGCGGCGACGACAGAAAGGGCTGCGGGCCGATGCCGAGCAGGCCGAGCATCTGGTTGAGCGGCCCTTCACCGGGTGCGTAGAGTTTCGACCAGACCAGCGCCACGGCGATCATCGGCACCATGTAGGTGGAGAAGAGCACGGTGCGCAGCGCCGTGCCGCCGGCCACGTCGTGCTGGTAGACCATCAGCCCGAAGGCCACCGACAGCGGCAGGATCAGGATGACGGAAAGTGCTGTGTAGATGGCGGTGTTGGCGAGCGCGCCCTTGAAGTCGCGCCCGATCGATGTCGGCCCGAAGATCTCGCGGAAATTGTCGAGGCCGATGAACGAGGCGCTGGCAAACGGCGTCTGCGTCGACCAGTCCTGGAAGGACAGCCAGACGGTGAGCAGCATCGGCAACAGGATGAAGATGCCGATGAGCGTCACGGCGGGCGCCAGCATGATGCCCGCCGAGGCACGGTACCTCTCGATCATTATTTGGCGGCGCGCTCCAGGATAGACGTGGCGTCGGCCTGCGCCGTCGCCTGCGCATCCTTGGCCGAGACCTGGCCATACTGCAACGCCTCGAGCGTCTGCTGCAGCGATTCAGAGAATTCCTGTCCGCCCGGCACGACCGGGAAGGGTTTTGCGTCGGCGAGCACGCTGACATAGCCGGACAGGAATTCGGAGCCGAGCTTGTCCTTGTGCGCTTCGATGTCCGAGCTGCGCGAGGGCAGGATGCCCATCGACATCAGGATGTCGGACATGGCGGAAGCGCCGTTCTTGCCGGACTTCGGATTGTTGAGCCAGGCCAGGAAATCCCAGGCGGCCTTCTGCTCGGCCTGTCCGGCATTGGCGTTGACCACTGTCATCCAGGAATAGGAGATCGAATGCGGTTTGTCGCCGCTCGGGCCGATCGGAATCGGCGCCGTGGCGATGTCGGCGAACTTGTCGCCCATGCCGGCCTTCAGCGCGCTTTCCCACCAGTTGGCCATGATGATCATGCCGGTTTTGCCGGAGACGAAATTGTCGAGGAAGGGGCCGGTGGTGTTGGCATCGGCCGTGGCCATGGCCGGCACGCTGGCGCCGGATTTGATCAGGTCTTCGTAGAGCTGGAAGGTCTCGGCGGCCTGTTTGCTGTCCAACGCCGGCTTGCCGTCCTTGACCAGTTCGCCGCCATTGGAAACCAGCAGCGAGGCGAAGGGGTGGACGACGCCCGCCGCCCAGGAGTTGATCATGCCGAAGCCCTGCTGGCCGGCATCCTTGTTGGTCAGTTTCTTCGCCGCTTCCCTGAACTCGTCCCATGTCTTGGGCGCCGCCGCGATGCCGGCCTGCTTGAACAGGGCCTTGTTGTAGTTCAGCGCGTAGACGTCGATCTCGTTCGGGATACCGTAGAGCTTGCCGCCGACCGAAGCGGCGCTGACGACACCCGCCGGCCAGGCGCCCTTGACCTCCTCGGCCACTGTATCCGGTGCGGGAGCCACCAGCTTGTCGCGGGCAAGTTCCGGCAGCCAGAGATCGTAGATGCCGCCAATCGTCGGACCGTCCGAGCCGCCGCCCTGGGAGCGAAGCGTTGTCAGGAGATCGCCGAAGGGGACTGCGCGCACGGTGACGCTAACGTCGGGATTGGCCTTGGCATAGTCCTTCGCCGCGGCTTCCAGCAGCGCAACCGTCTCGGGCGACCAGTGGGTCAGGTAGTAGATGTTGACCGATTGCGCCCAGCCGGTGGCGGGCAAGAGGGCAAGGCTCGCGACCAGCGCCAGTTTCGAAGTCCAGGCAAACGACATCCTCATCCTCCCTTGAGCATAGCGATCACGATGACGTTATGACAACATGAAGCGAAGGCGCAAGGGCCCGTTTGCGAAAAAGCTGCATGCGAGCCCGTGCGAAATTTCTCGACCGCATCTCATATCATAAATTTATGCAGATAAAACAGGCTATTATGCTGGCGCCACATGTCGCGAGGCCATTCTGGTCTCGCCTCGTCGGTATGCTATGCCTCTTGCGGATGGAGCTATGTCATTATAATGACTTTGCCGAGCAAATGACTCTCTCATGGCATTGGAAATGCCTTGGGACGCCAAGAACAGAGAAGAACGGGAGAACTGGCAATGAGCATGCTTTCCATTCACCGCCGCGCGGCGCTTGGCCTGATCGGCGGCCTTGCCGCCGCTTGTGCCGGCATCTTCACGATCCTGCCGGCAAGAGCCGACAGCACGGTGACGCTGTGGAGTTGGCGCACCGAGGACGAGGCCGCGATGCGCCATATCTTCGATGCCTTCGAAGCCAAGAATCCGGGCATCAAGGTCAATATCCAGTTCACACCGGACGCCGACTACCAGAACCGGTTGAGCACGGCGCTGCGTGGCGGTCGCGGGCCTGACATCGCCCAGCTCAAGGCCTATGGCGAATTGCAGCCTTTCGTCGATGCCGGCTATCTCGACGTGCTCGACGACAGCGTGCCGGAACTGAAGAACATGCCGGATGCAGCTCTCGGTGGCGCGCGCGGCCGCACCGACGGCAAGCTCTACGGCGTGCCCTATTCGGTGCCGATGATGGGCGTGTTCTACAACCAGGATATCTTCGCCGCGCGGGGCATCGAGATTCCCAAAACCTACAAGGATTTCGTCGCCGCCTGCGACAAGCTGAAGGCGGCCGGCATCACCCCGATCGCCACCGGCGGCGCCAACGGCTCGGCCTGGGAACTTGAGATCGGCGTCGGTGTCATCGGCCCGACCGTCTATGGCCCGGGCTTCTACGACGAGATGATGACCGGCAAGGCGACGTTCGAGGATCCGCGCTATGTCGCGGCGCTCAAGCGCTTCGCCGAACTGAAGCCCTATTTCCCCGAAGGTTTCGCCGGCATCGACTACACCACGGCGACCCAGCAATTCATCGGCGGCAAGGCGGCGATGTTCCTCGGAGGATCGTTCGAGAACGGCAGCTTCAAGGCGCAGAACCCGAAGCTGAAATTCTCGATCTTCCCGTTCCCCGCCGATGACGCCGGCGCAAAGCTCTACACTTCGGCCTTCTCCGACGGCTCCTATGGTCTCGTCTCGGAAAGCGCCAACAAGGAAGCCGCGACCAAGGTGCTGAACTTCATGGCCTCGGCGGAGTTCGCGCAGATGTTCGCCGACGAACTCGGCTGGCCGCCGGCCCGCACCGACGTGACGGTGAAGGATCCCGTGCTGGCCGAGATGATGGAGATGTCGAAGAACTCGACGCCCTACCTGACGCTTGTCGGCTTCCGCTGGCAGTCGCCCACGGCCTCCTCGGTGCTGCAGTCGGAGATCATCGACATGGTCGAAGGCAACATCGCGCCGGAGAAGCTGGCAGCCGACATGCAGGCCGCTGTCGCCACCTGGTTCAAGCCCAAGCAGTAATGGCCGGGCCGGACAGGACACGCATGGCCATCAGCCGCATCAGCAGCCTGAAGCGCACGCAGCAGCGCATGGCCGTGCTGTTCATCCTGCCGGCGTTGGCGGTCTATGCGCTGTTCGTCCTCTATCCCCTGGCGATGTCGCTGTGGGGCAGCTTCTTCCTGTGGAAGGGGCTGCGCATGACCGAGTTCGCCGGCCTGTCGAATTTTGCGCGGCTGTTCGTCTTTCCGAGCGATGCGCGGCTCTATGGCGCGCTCTGGCACAACACCGCCTGGTTCTTCGGCATCATGGTTTTTCAGAACGGCATCGGGCTGTTGTTCGCCTGGCTGCTGTTCCTGCGCGACAGGGGTGCCGCCTTCTTCCAGTCGGTGTTCTTCTTCCCGGCGGTGCTGAGCCCGGTCATCGTCGGCGCGCTCTGGCGGCTGCTGCTCGCGCCGGGTGGCGTCGTGGAATGGGCGCTGAACGGGCTCGGCCTGCACCATGGCAGCCTGACCGTGCTCGGCAACAGCCACACCGCGCTCGGCGTGCTGATCGCCGTCGACGCGTGGAACTGGATGGGCCTGCCGGTGCTGATCTACACGGCTGGCCTCCGCCAGATATCAGGCCAGATCTTCGAGGCGGCCAGGCTCGACGGCGCCGGCAATGCGCGCATGTTGTTCTCGATCGCATTGCCGTTACTGATGCCGGCCCTCGGTACGTTGACGACGCTGTCCTTCATCAACACCTTCAACCAGTTCGACATCGTCTATGTCATGCAGGGCGTGCAGGGCAATCCGAGCTATGCCACCGACACGCTGGTGACCTATTTCTACCGGCTGGCCTTCGGCGCGGAAGGGGCCGTCGGCATCACCGATATCGGCCTGGCGCTGGCTCTGGGCACCATGCTGTTTCTTATCCTGAGCATTGGCACGCTCCTGATGCTGCGCTTCTTCGACCGCCGCACGGTGCAGCTATGAGCGCGATGGCCATTCCCGGCAGGCCCATCATCTCGCGGCAACTGGCGCGGCTGCCAGGCTGGATTGTGCTGGTCCTGTGGACCGCGGCGGTGCTTTTGCCGCTCTACATCCTCGTCGTTTCCTGCTTCAAGACCACCGCCGAGATCTACGACAACCGGCTCGGCCTGCCGGCGAGCTGGGCTTTCGACAATTTCGTGCGCGCCTGGACGCGCGCCGATCTCGGCCACAATTTCATCAACAGCCTGATCGTCACCGGCGGCGCGGTCACTCTGACCATCGTCGTCTCGGCCATGGCCGCCTATCCGCTCAGCCGCTACCGGCTCGGCTGGAATGCCATCATGCTCGGCCTGTTCCTGTCCGGCATCATGCTGCCGATCCGGCTGGCCTCGGTCGAACTGTTCACGCTGATGCGCAATCTCGGCCTGCTCGATTCGCTCACCGGGCTGATCCTCGTTTATGCGGCGATCCGCATTCCTTTCGCCGTCTTCATCTTTGCCAATTTCATGCGCGTGCTGCCCTCCGAACTCGATGAAGCTGCGCGCATGGACGGCGCCGGCGAGGTGCGTATCCTGTTCCAGATCATCCTGCCGATGGTGAAGCCGGCGGTGTCGATCGTCGCCATCTTCACCGCCATTGCGGTATGGAACGACTTCTTCTTCCCGCTGATCTTCATCTTCGACGACCGCTACAAGACCGTGCCGCTGGCCATCAGCGTCTTCGTCGGCCAGTTCCGTACCGATTGGGGCCTGGTCTTCGCCTCGCTGGCGATCTCCATGGCGCCGATCTTGATCATGTATTGTCTGCTTGCGCGCCAGATTCGCGAGGGCGTCGGCGCCCAGGGAGGCATGAAATGATCGAGGACAAGGTCTATGCCGCGCGCTCCATCCTGGTTGTCGGGGCGCATGCCTTTGACGCCGAAGTGATCGCCGGGCCGCTGGCGGCTGCCGCCGTCAAGCGCGGCGCATCGGTCACCTTCCTGCACCTGACCATGGGCGAGCAGGGTCACCCCTGCCTCATCCCCGCGCATTATTGCGCGCAGAAGGAAGAGGAAGCGGGCAGGGCGGCCGAGCGCCTTGGGGTGACGGTGCGCAACCTTGGCCTGCACGATGCCTTCCTGCCTGCCGATGACGGGACAGCGCTGAAAGTCTGCGACGTCATCCGCGAGCTGAAGCCGGAGGTGGTGATCACCCACTGGCACGGTAGCTGGCACAAGGACCATCGCGCCGCCGCCCATCTGACGCAGACCGGCATCTTCTACGCCGCGCTGCCGACCATCGCGCGCGACCATACCGCGCACACGCCGGGCCTGCTCCTGTTCGGCGAAAACTGGGAAGACGATGACGGTTTCAAACCCGAGCATCTCGTCGATGTCAGTGATGGTTTCGACGCTTGGAGCGAGGCGGTGCATGAGTATGAGCTGGCGCGCGGGCTGAGCAGCTTTCCCTATGTCGACTATTACAGCGCGCTCTACCGGCTGCGCGGCTGCCTGCGCGGCACGCGCCATGCGCAGGCATTTGCCGCCGCCTCGCACTCCTGGAACGCCGGCAGCGGCCTGTTCGCGCCGCCGCCCGGTGGAGGGCGCGGCCGATGACGCGTGTGCTCGCGATCGATCTCGGCGGTACCAATCTGCGCGCCGCGATCTTCACCGGTGACGTCGATGCGCTTGATATGCTGAGCCGCGAGCCGGCGCCGGCAAGCCTCGATGCCTTCGTCGCCCGCATCCGGGCGCTGCTGGCCGAAGCCGGAGCAGTCGAGGCGCTCGGCATCGCGGTGCCGGGCCTGGTCGAGGCGACTGTCTGCCGCTGGATTCCCAACCTGCCTTTTCTCGACGGTGTCGACCTCCAGGCACTGTTCCCGGACTTGCGAATAGCGCTCGGCAATGACGCACAGATCGCATTGCTGGCGGAGGCGGTCGAGGGCAACGCGAGAGGAATGTCCGACGCCATTCTGCTGGCGATCGGCACCGGCATCGGCTCGGCGGTGCTGGCCAATGGCCGCATCGTTGCCGGCGCGCATGGCGGCGCCTGCTCGTTCGGCTGGGCCTGCGCCGACATCAAGGACCATGGCGAGGAGCGCAGCGGCTGGCTGGAGCGCGTCGCCTCTGGTCGCGCGCTCGATGCGCTCGCCGGCCAGATCGGGCTTGCCGACGGCCGCCAGCTGATCGCGGCGGCGCAGGCCGGCGAGCTTGCGGCATTGACCTTGCTGGAGGTGCCGGCGCGCCAGCTCGGCACCGCGCTGGCCGGCGCCGTGGCGCTGCTCGATCCGCAGGCGGTTCTGATTTCAGGAGGGCTGGCCGAAGCGCTCGACGTGATGAGGCCGCCGCTGCTCGCGGCGCTGCGGCGCCAGTTGCCGTCGCATCTGCGCGGCATCGAAATCCAGTCCGGGCGTTTCGGGGCGGGGGCGGGGCTTGCCGGCGCAGCATTTGCTGGCCGCGCGGGAAAAGAGTGGAGACAGGTGCGATGAGCCAGGCGAGCTTTCAGCAACCGGATCGCAGACGACCGGAGCCGCTCTGGTATCAGGTCGAGGAGGCGATCCGCGCCATCGTCAAGAGCGGCGAGTGGGCGACCGGCGACCAGATTCCGGCCGAGGACCGGCTGTGCGCCCTGTTCGGCGTCAGCCGCATCACGCTGCGCCACGCCTTGCGCAATCTGGAGGAAGGCGGGCTGCTGCGCCGCGAGCATGGCCGTGGCACCTTCGTGCGCTCCACCACGCTCGTTGCCGGCACGCGCGAACTGACCAGCTTCACCCAGGAAATGGGCAATATGGGCGTGTTCGCCGGCTCGCGCCTGCTCGACTGCAGCCTGACCACGGCCAATGCGGCCGCGGCCGGCGCGCTGGAGATCGAGGAGGGCGACCCGGTCGTGCGCATCCGGCGCCTGCGGCTTGGCAACAGCGAACCGATCGGTATCCAGACGGCGCAATTGTCCGCCGCGCGCGTCCCGGGCTTCCTCGATGCAGGCCTGCTGCAGGGCTCGCTCTACGAGGCGCTGGAGCGCCATTACGGCATCGTGCCGGTTGCCGCGCGGGAGAACTACCGCGTCGGCGCGGTCGGCGCGGCGGATGCCGAACTGCTCGACCTGCCGGCAGGCAGTCCCGCCTTCATCGTCGAACGCATCACCACCGACGAGCGCGGCCCGTTCGAATTCACTGTCTCCATCATGCGCGGCGACCGCTACGAAATCCGCTCGACGCTGCGCGCCGGGCGCGTGCCGTCGAACCCGCGAAGCTGATCCACCCTCCCAAGCAGACACTTGAAACAGGAGTACCTACGTGTCCGATCTCTACATCCACCGTCTCGCGGCCCTCATCGACCAGGCCGCGAAAACCAACGAAGAGGCCTTCGGCCAGGCGGCCAGCCGCTTCGCCGACTCGCTGCAGGGCGGCGGCCTGGTCCATCTATACGGTTCCGGCCATTCGGTGCTGCCGGTGCAGGAAGTGTTCCCGCGCTATGGCAGCTATGTCGGCTTCAACCCGCTGACCGACCCGCGCGTGATGTGGCACAACGTGCTCGGCGCCGGCGGCGTGCGCGAATTGCTGTGGCTGGAGCGGACCGAGAAATACGCCGAGAAATTCCTCGACCATCAGCCGCTCAACAAGGGCGATTCCCTCATCATCTTCAGCAATAACGCCCGCAACTCATCCGGCATCGACACCGCGCTCTCTGCCCAGAAGCGCGGCATCTTCGTCGTCGCTGTCACCAGCAAGAACAATCTCGACAAGCCGGCCACGCACTCTTCCGGCAAGCGGCTGGCCGACGCGGCGGATCTCGTCATCGACACCTGCTCGCCGATCGAGGATGCCATCGTGCCGGTCGAAGGCTGGAGCCGGCCGGTCTCCGGTTCCTCCACGGTGCTCGCCATGATCCTGGCGCACGAGCTGATCGCGCGCACGGCCGAACAGCTCGCCAAGCGCGGCATCGAGCTGCCGGTCTTCGCCTCGCCGACCATCGCTGGCGTGACGCTGCACGACACCGACGTCATCTACGGCGTCCACCGCGAGCGCATGCTGGAGGCGCAGAAGAAGCACCTGCCGACCTTCCAGGCGACGAT
Source organism: Mesorhizobium sp. (assembly GCF_017306585.1). Classification (GTDB taxonomy): domain Bacteria; phylum Pseudomonadota; class Alphaproteobacteria; order Rhizobiales; family Rhizobiaceae; genus Mesorhizobium. The sequence goes on from NZ_JAFKIC010000116.1 coordinate 16,047, forward strand.
GCGCGGCGAGTGACAACGGACGGGTATCGGGGAGGCGCGGTCCCGCGCCTTTCCGGTCCTACCGTCCCAAGAGATTACGCTGGACGGTTTTGAGATGCGCCAGCATGGCCTGGCTGGCGCTCTCCGGGTCGCGGCGCAGCAGCGCGTCGAGGACTGCCTGGTGCTCGCTGCAATAGATGGAGCGGCGCTCCTCGGAGAAGGAGCGCTTCTTCATTTCGAACCACGGCGCCTGGTTGCGCAGAATGCGCATCAGATTGTGGATCTCCTTCAGGAACTCGTTGCGCGAACAGGCGAAGATGCGGTGGTGAAACTCCGCGTCCCAATGCTCGAAGGTCGGCATGTCCTGCGACTCCGAGGCGATCCGATGCGCCTCACGCACCGCGTTGAGCTCCATGGCGCTGGCATTGGTTGCGGCAAAGGACGCTGCGGCCGGCTCCAGCAATTGCCGGATTTCCATCATGTCGGCCGGGCTGGTGCCCTCCATCCGGCCGACGACCGCGGCCATCGAGGCCGGGTTGGTTGCGGTCAGGAAGGTACCTCGCCCGACATGGCGCACCACAGTTCCGTCATCCTCCAGGAAGGAGACGGCGCGCCGCATCGTGTTGCGCGCCACGCCGAATTCGCTTGCCAGATCGCGCTCCGGCGGGATGCGGCCATTCTCGATCCATTCGCCGGAAGATATCCGCTTCTTCAGCGCGGTGGCGATGTCGCTGGCGACGAGTTTCGGCATATTTGGCCGCTTTTATCTGATCCAATATTGAGCCATTAGTAGCAGCTTCCCGGGCTGTCGTCCATCACCGGGCTTTTGTATGCCAGCTCTGCATAAGTCGCCCAGTTGCAGATTTCTTTTTGGTAGGGCCAGTTCAGATTCCCTCTTGCGGCCTAAACCAATCGGCGATAGCGTGTAACAAAAGAGCAAGAAATTGGCTCACTATTGGTTCAGGGAGGAACTGGATGCGGGTCGCGACTTTCTCGATCGCGGGCGAACGTCGCGTGGGTCTCGTCGATCTCGATGCCCAGACCATCGCGCCTTTCGATTTTTCCGTCGAGCAGGCACGGTCCGGCATCCTGGCGCTGATCGAGCGCAATGGCGCGGGCATGCCGCGCACCCTGTCGCCGGTCCCGCTGGCCGAGGTCGAAATCGAAGCGCCGATCCCGCAGCCGCGCCGCAACATCTTCTGCGTCGGCAAGAACTATCACGAGCACGCGCATGAGTTCGCCCGCTCGGGCTTCGATTCCAGCGCCGGCGCTGGCGCGATCCCCAAGCACCCGATCATCTTTTCCAAGGTTCCGGAATCGGTCGTCGCCAATCATGCCAGCGTGCTGATCGATCCCTCCGTCTCAACATCCATAGACTACGAGGCGGAACTCGCCGTCATCATTGGCAAAGGCGGGCGCGGCATATCGAGGGAGGAAGCGCTCGATCATGTCTGGGGCTACACCATCGTCAACGACGTCACCGCGCGCGACCTGCAGGGCAGATACAGCCAGTGGCTGATCGGCAAGTCGCAGGACACGTTCTGTCCGATGGGGCCATGGGCGGTGACCAGGGATGAACTCGATCTGGCGACGGCCGGCATCAGGTGTTTCGTCAATGAGGACCTGCGCCAGGATTCGCGCATCGCGTTGCTGATCTTCGACATCCCGACCATCATCGCGACGCTGTCGCAAGGCATTACGCTGAAGCCCGGCGACATCATCGCCACCGGCACGCCGGTTGGCGTCGGGATTGGCTTCGATCCGCCGAAATACCTCAAGGCCGGCGATGTCGTGCGCATCGAGATCGACGGCATCGGCACGCTGGAAAACCGCTTCGCGGAGCACGCACGATGACGTCCGTGACGGTTGGCAACGTCGTCGCCGAAACCACGGGCGAGGGTGTGGCCGTGGTGATGATCCATGGCCTCGGCGGCACGTCGAACATGTTCCAGCCGCAGATGGCCGCGCTGTCGGGCTATCGCGTCGTCCGGCTCGATTTGCCGGGTTCCGGCCGTTCGCCGCGTCCAATCGAGCCGCTGACCATCGAAGACATGAGCGAGGCGGTGGTCCGCGCGTTGGCCGGCATGGGTGTTTCCTCGGCGCATCTCGTTGGCCATTCCATGGGCACCATCGTCTGTCAGCAGATCGCCGCGACGCAGCCTGCCCTGGCCAAGTCGCTCGTGCTGTTCGGCGCTCTGGCCGAGCCTGCCGAGGCAACACGGCAAGGTCTTGGCAACCGAGCCCGGCTGGCGCGTTCGGGCGGCATCGCCGACATAGCCGACCAGATCGTCGCCAACGCGATCTCCGCGCACACGAGGGAGACCTCGCCGGCGGCCATCGCCTTCGTGCGGGAATCGATCACCCGACAGGATCCCGAATCCTATGCCCGCACCTGCGAGGCGCTCGCCAAGGCGACCGCGGTCGATGCCAGGAGAATTTCGGCGCCGACGCTGCTGGTCACCGGCGACGCCGACACCGTCAATCCGCCTGGCGTCGCCCAGGCGCTTGCCGACCGGATCAAGGGAGCCGTATTCTCCTCGCTCGATCGGTGCGGACATTGGGCGACGGTGGAGAGCCCCCGCGAAAGCAGCCAGAAGCTGGCCGACTTTTTGAGACGGGTTGATAGGTGAGGAATTCTGATCGAGCGTAGAACTCATGCGCTCGGCAAGTTGGGAGGCTTGTGATGGCAGACGACAGCTGGAACGGAAACGGGTCAAGCAGCACGCTGTTCACCAATGTACGGGTGCTCGATGCCACGGGTGAATATCCCTATACCGGCGAGGTGCTGGTGCAGGGCAACCGCATCAAGCAGATCACCAAGGGCTCGTCGCGTTACGGTTCGTCGTCGTCGTCCTCGTACAGTGGCGGTGCGACCGTGATCGACGGCATGGGCGCCACGCTGATGCCCGGCATGATCGACGCGCATCTGCATCTGTCCTGGAACAACGCGCCCGGTATCGACCCCATCCAGATGATGGAGGTCGAGGAGCATATGCTGGTCACCATGGAGATGGCCAAGCTGGTGCTCGACGCCGGCTTCACCGCCGGCCGGGGTGCCGCCGCCGCCAAGCCGCGCCTCGATGTCGTGGCCAAGAAATTCATCAACCAGGGCCGTTTCCCCGGGCCGCGTTATCTCGCGGCCGGGCCTGAAATCACCACCGTCGGCGGCCTCGGCGATTCCTCGCCGTCACACATCCCGCATGAAGGCCTCAATCTCGGCCTCGTTGTCTCCGGCCCGGAAGAAATCCGCCGCACGGTGCGCCAGCTGATCAAATACGGCGTCGATTCCATCAAGCTGAACCTGTCGGGCGAAAGCATCACCGGCATGGGCGCCGAGGAAACGCCGATGTCGGAGGAAGAGGTCGCCATGGCTGCCTCCGAGGCGCGCTGCCGCAACAAGGTATTGTCGGCGCATGCGCGCTCGTCCGGCTCGGTCAAGCAGTGCGTCCGGCACGGCATCCAGAACATCTACCATGCCTCCTTCGCCGACGAGGAAGCGCTCGACATGCTCGAGGCGGTCAAGGACAAGCACTTCGTCGCACCCGGCATCGCCTGGCTGATCAACACCGCGCGCCACGCCGAGCAGTGGGGCATCAAGCCGGGCTCGCCGCTGTCGCTCGAATATGAGCGCGAACTCGAAATGTGCATCGACACGATGAAGAAGATGCACCGGCGCGGCATCCGCGTCCTGATCGGCGGCGACTATGGCTTTGCCTGGACGCCGCAGGGCACCAACGCCAAGGACATCCAGACCTTCGTCGAGATGCTCGGCTTCTCGCCGATGGAGGCGATCCAGGCCGGCACCAAATATGGCGGCCAGATCATGGGCATGGGCGACGAGCTCGGTCTGATCAAGGAAGGCTATCTCGCCGACATCCTGCTCATCGACGGCGACCCGATCTCGGATGTGCGCATCCTGCAGGACAAGAACCGCATCCTCGCCATCATGAAGGACGGCAAGTTCCACAAGGCGCCGCGCATGAACGAGCAGCGCCGGCGGCTGACTGCATGAGCCTGCTCGACCGGCCATCCCAGACGCTCTCAAGCGGCGGCATGACACTGCGGCAGGCCTGGGGCGTCGCCGGCCTGCTCGCCGCCGCTGTCTTGACATGGCTGGTCTTCGCCGTGTGGCCGGAATGGCTGAACGCGATCCTGATTTCGAAGAAGGCCTTCGTCAGCGCCATCCTCAACGGCATCACGCTGGCCGGTCTCTATTTCCTCGTCGCCTCTGGCTTCACGCTGATCTTCGGCCTGATGCGCAACGTCAATCTGGCGCATGGCTCGCTCTATCTGCTCGGCGCCTATATCGGCTACGAGGTCACCAACCGCACCGGTTACTGGCTGCTGGGCGTTGCCGCCGGCTTCGCCGTCCTGGCCATCGTCGGTGTCGTCATGCAGGTTTTCGTCTTCCGCCGCCTGGAAGGTGACGACCTGCGCCAGACCCTGGTCTCGATCGGCATCTCCATTGTCGCCGCGGACCTGATGCTGGCGGTGTGGGCCGGCGGCACCTATCAGATCACGACGCCGGAATGGCTCGACGGCGCGCTGACTTTGCCTGTGATCACCGCCGTACGCTCCAACGGCGTGTCGGTCTTCCTCACCTATCCGCTCTACCGCGTCGTCGTGCTGGCGGCGGCGATCGTCATCGGTGTCGGCCTCTGGCTGATGCTGCACAAGACCCGCGTCGGCATGATGATCCGCGCCGGCGTCGACGACCGCGCCATGCTGCAGGCTTCCGGCGTCAACGTGCATGCGGTGTTCGCGATCGTCTTCGCGGTCGGCGCGGGCCTCGCCGGCTTTGCCGGCGTCGTCGGCGGGTCGGCGCTGTCGGTCGCGCCCGGCGAGGATGTCCGCTACCTCCTGGCCTCGCTGGTCGTGGTCATCGTCGGCGGCATGGGCTCGATCACGGGCGCGGCCATCGGCGCGCTGCTGATTGGCCTCGCCGAGCAGATCGGCCTCGTCTATTTCCCGACCTACGGCATCGTGCTGACCTTCGTCATCATGGTCGTGACGCTGGCGATCAGGCCGCAAGGCATCATGGGGAAGGCCCGATGAGCCTGGCCATCGCCACTAACAACGCTGCGACGCAGCGCAACTGGCTGGAGAAGCTCGGCCCGGGCCACATCATTCTCGGCACGGCGCTGGTGCTCTACCCCCTGGTGGCGTCGGATTTCTTCCTGACCCAGATCGGCGGCTATTCGCTTATCTTCGGCATGCTCGGCCTGTCGCTGATGCTGCTCGCGGGCTATGGCGGCATGGTCAGCCTTGCACAGATCACGGTTGCCGGCATATCGGCCTATGCTATCGCCATCCTCGGCAACAACAATTCGAACGTGCTGGGCTTCGGTTGGCCGTGGTGGCTTGCCGTGCCGTTCGCTGTTGTCGCGGCGGCATTGGCATCGGCGCTGATCGGCTGGATCTCGGTGCGCACCGAGGGCATCTACACCATCATGATCACGCTGGCGATCGCCACCGCGACCTACTATTTCGCGCAGCAGAACTACGCCATCTTCAACGGCCATTCCGGCTATGCCGGCATCCGCGCGCCGGTGTTTTGGGGCGTCAACTGGCGCGACGCCAGGCCGTTCTATTACCTCTGCCTTGGGCTGTCCGTTCTGTCCTATGCCGGGGTGCTCTACGGCTCGCGCTCGACCTTCGGCATGACGTTGCAGGCGATCAGGGACAATCCGCGCCGCATGCGCGCGCTCGGCTATCACGTCACCGCGCACAAGGTCTTTGCCTGGCTGCTCGCCGGCGTCATCGCGGGGCTGGCCGGCGTGCTGCTGGTCTGGTTCAACGGCCGTGTCTCGCCCGGCACCATCGGCGTCGATGCCGCGATCGATGTGCTGATCATCGCCGTCATCGGCGGGCTGCGCCACCCGATCGGACCGTTCCTCGGCGCGCTCGTCGTCGTCCTGATGCAGACCTTCGCCATCGACATCGTCGGCGCCGAGCGTTTCAACACGCTGATCGGCCTCGTGTTCCTGGTGATCGTCTTCGTCTCACCGGATGGAATTCTTGGGTTGTGGGGGAGGATCAAACCGCATCTTGCCCAGGAGTCGTTGCGTCCCGGCCCGTAGCGACCGGGACAGATGAACCATTGCAAACGAAAATCAACGGGAGGAAAAACCATGAGGATGCATAGACGTACATTGCTGGCCCTGGCGGTGTTCACCGGGCTGACCGCCCCGTCGATGGCGCTGGCCGCCGACGACACCATCAAGATCGGCCTGCTCGCCACGTTCGAAGGGCCATTTACGGTGCTCGGCGAAGACGGTGAGCGCGGCGCCATGACCGCTGTCGCCGAGATGAACGGCACCGTCGCCGGCAAGAAGATCGAGATCGTCAAGGGTTCGTCCGACGCGTCGCCCGACAGCGCCGTGCGCGCGGCGCGAAAACTGGTCGAACAGGACGGCGTCAAGGTGCTGGTCGGGCCGCTTTCGGGCGACGAAGGCATCGCCGTCAAGGACTACGCCAAGACGCAGCCCAACGTGACCTTTATCAACGGCACCTCGGCCGCGCAGGACACCACGCTGCGCAACCCGGCGGAGAATTTCTTCCGCTTCTCGACCGATGGCGCGCAGTGGATGGCCGGTCTCGGCACCTATGCCTTCAAGGACAAGGGCTACAAGAAGGTGGCGACCGTCGCCGAAGATTATTCCTTCCCCTACACGCAGGTCTTCGGCTTCATGGCCGAGTTCTGCAAGGCCGGCGGCCATGTGCCGTCGAAGTCGTGGGTGCCGATCGGCAACAAGGATTTCTCCTCGGTCATCGCGGCCATTCCCGAAGGCGTCGACGCCATCTATGTCGCGCTCGGCGGCGCCGATGCCGTCAACTTCCTGACCCAGTATCAGCAGAGCGGCGGCACCGCGCCGCTGATCGGCGGCTCGATCACCGTCGACCAGACCGTGCTGACCTCAAAGGGCAAGCTCAAGGAAGTGCTGAAGGGCACGCCGTCGGCCGGTCCGACCGCCGACACCAATGACGCACCGGCCTGGAAAGCCTTCGTCGAGGCCTACAAGAAGCAGCCGGGCGCGTTTCCGTCGCCCTCGCTCTTCGCCCATGGCTACTATGTCGACATGAAGGCGACGCTGCTCGGTCTCGATAAGGTCGGCGGCGATGTCTCCGACGGCGGCAAGAAGCTTCGCGAGGCGCTGTCCAGCCTCTCCTTCGACACGCCGACGGGCAAGGTGTCGCTGGACAAGAACCGCAACGCCATCGCCGACATCTTCCTGACCGAGGTCACCGAAGGGTCGGACGGCAATCTCCTGAACAAGCTGGTCAAGGTCGTGCCGCAGGTCAACCAGACGCTCGGCATTCCCGAAGACGAGTTCATGAAGCTCGGCGCGGTCAACCGCGACAATCCGAGCTGCCCGTAAGCTGAACTGAAGTGCAGCCGCCAGTGACCGAAAGCCTCGCAGCAAACCGTCTCCAGAGCACCGGCGCCTACGCGCTGGAGCTCGACGGCGTGGCGCGGCATTTCGGGGCGCTGGTGGCGCTCTCGGGCATCAATATGAGGATCGCGGCCGGTGAACGGCGCGCGGTCCTCGGTTCCAATGGCGCCGGCAAGACGACGCTGTTCAATGCCGTGACCGGCGACTTCATGCCGACGGCCGGCCGCATCCGTTTCTTCGGCGAGGACATCACCGACCTGCCTCCGCACGAGCGCATCCGGCGCGGCCTGCGCCGCACCTATCAGATTTCGCAATTGTTCAAGGGCCTGTCAGTCCTCGATTCAATCTTCCTCGCCTGCCGTGGCGTCTCGCGCCGGCGTTTCTCGCTGCTGCGGCCGGCGGCGTCTGATGTCAACATGGTGCAGGCGGAATCGATCCTCAACGCCGTGCATCTGGAAGCCTACCGCGACACGCTGGTGGCCACGCTGAGCCACGGCCAGCAGCGCCAGCTGGAGATCGCGCTGGCGCTAGCCGGCGCGCCGCGCTTCATCCTGTTCGACGAGCCGGCGGCCGGCCTGTCGCCGACCGAGCGCCGCGACCTCGTCGCCATCCTCAACGCGCTGCCCAAACATATTGGCTACATCATCATCGAGCACGATCTCGACGTGGCGCTGCGCGTCTCCGAATATGTCTCGATGATGCACAATGGCCACCTGTTCAAGGAAGGTACGCCGCAGGAGATCGAGGCCGACCCGGAAGTTCAGGAAATCTATCTCGGGGGCAAGCATGGCTGAGCGCCCCTCCCGCCAGACATCGAAGATCGCCAAGGCGATGCTGCGCATAGATGACCTGCAGGTCTTCTATGGTGAAAGCCATGCCCTGCAGGGCGTTTCGCTGACGCTGGAAAGCGGCGTGCTGTCGGTGGTCGGCCGCAATGGCATGGGCAAGTCGACGCTGTGCAACACCATTGTCGGCCTGAAGCGGGCGAAGTCCGGCTCGATCCGCGTCGATGGCCGCGAGATATCGGCGCTCGAGCCGCATGAAATTCATCGCCTCGGCGTCGGCTACGTCCCGCAAGGACGCCGCGTCTGGCCGAGCCTGAGCGTCGACGAGCATCTGCGTCTTGCCGCCGGCAACAGGCGCGATGCCTCCTGGACGGTCGAGCGCGTCTACCAGACCTTTCCGCGGCTTGCCGAACGCCGCGGCAATGGCGGCTCGCAGCTGTCGGGCGGCGAACAGCAGATGCTGGCGATTTCGCGTGCGCTGCTCAGCGATCCCAAGCTGCTGGTCATGGATGAGCCGACCGAGGGCCTGGCGCCGGTCATCGTCGACCAGGTCGAACGGATGTTGGTCGATCTCGCCGCCGAGGGCGAGATGGCGGTGCTGGTCATCGAGCAGAATATCGGCGTGGCGACCGCGGTTTCGAACCAGGTCGCCATCATGGTCAATGGCCGCATCAACCGGCTGATGGATGCCAGGGCGCTTGCCGCCGACCGGGAGCTGCAGCAAAGGCTGCTCGGCGTTGGCCGTCATGCGGAGGAGGCGCCGGTCACGCCGGCGGACGCCGCGCAGGCGAGGGACCAACTGGCGGAGGTCTATCGCGTCGATCGCAATGGCGGCGGCTCGGCTGAGCCGATGCCTCAGAACGGCGTTTATCGCCCGGTCACCGAACTGCCCAACCGCTGGAACGTGCCGGTAACCGAATTGCGCCAGGCCGCCGTCGACAAGGTGGCGCCGCAAGACGAAGCGAAGAAGGTTTTCGCCATTCCCTTTGCCGAGCGCATCGGCAGGACCGTGCTTGTCGCCGGCACGTTCGACACCAAGGGCAAGGAATTGCGTTTCGTCGCCGACCGGCTGAAGGCGCTCGGCCTGTCGGTCCGCACCGTCGATCTGTCGACCTCGGGAAAACCGACCAGCGCCGATGTGCCGGCCATGCAGGTGGCCGGCATGCATGCGCGCGGCTCGTCCGCCGTGTTCACCAACGATCGCGGCGGCTCGGTCAGCGCCATGGCGGAAGCCTTCGCGCGCTGGATCGAACGCGAGCCGCGCATCGGTGGTGTGATTTCTGCCGGCGGCTCCGGCGGCACGACGCTGGCGACGGCGGGCATGCGGGTGCTGCCAGTCGGCATCCCCAAGCTGATGGTGTCCACGGTAGCCGCCGGCGATGTTGCCAAATATGTCGGCGGCGCCGACATCATGATGTTCCATTCGGTCGCCGATGTGCAGGGCCTGAATTCGATCACCGAGCAGGTGTTGTCCAACGCCGCCCACGCCATGGCCGGCATGGTTGCGCAATTGCCCAATGCTGAGGCCTGGGAGGCAAGACGCAAGCTGGCGCGGCCGGCCGTCGGCATCACCATGTTCGGCGTCACCACGCCCGCGGTTCAGGCGGTCACGAAACGGCTCGAAGCCGATTATGACTGCCTCGTCTTCCATGCCACGGGCATTGGCGGGCGCGCCATGGAGAACCTCGGCGATTCCCGGCTGCTCCAGGCTTTTCTCGATCTCACCACCACCGAAGTGGCCGACATGATCGTCGGCGGCGTCTTCCCGGCAACACAGGATCGCTTTGGCGCCGCGATCCGCACCGGATTGCCTTATGTCGGCTCGGTTGGCGCGCTCGACATGGTCAATTTCGGTTCGCGCGACAGCGTTCCGGAGAAATTCCGCAGCCGCAAATTCGTCATCCACAATCCCAACGTCACGCTGATGCGCACCACGCGCGACGAGAACCGCGCCTTCGGTGAATGGATCGGCGCGCGGCTCAACGCCATGAACGGGCCGGTGCGGTTCCTGCTGCCCGAGGGCGGGGTGTCGATGCTCGATGCGCCCGGCCAGCCTTTCCATGACCCCGAGGCCGACAACGCCCTGTTCGAGGCGATCGAAAGGACCGTCCGCCGCACACCGCTGCGCCAGGTCGAGCGGGTCCGGGCGAACATCAATGACACGGTCTTTGTCGATGCCGTGATCTCCGCGTTTCACGCGATTGGTCCGAAGTTGCAGAGGCGGGCATGAAGAATTGGACTTCACCACCTCATGGGTGGATGTTTGAATTTGCCGCCGGTCGCCTCGTGCCGACCGCATTGTCTTGGGGAGGATAGATCATGGACGCGCAGACCTTTGGCGCATTCCTGTTGTGGCTGATCGTTGCCGCGGTCGTCGTGGTGATCGCCGTCTACATCTTGCGCTGGCTCTATCGCCGCTCGACCAAGGAGACGGCGTTCGTGCGCACCGGCTTCATGGGTGAGAAGGTGGTGGTCAATGGCGGGGCCTTCGTCATCCCCGTGCTGCATGAGATCACCCCGGTCAACATGAACGTGTTGCGCATCGAGGTGCGCCGCGAGGATGCGCTGGCGCTGATCACCAGGAACCGCATGCGTGTCGACCTGATCGCGGAATTCTTCGTCCGTGTCGGCGCACACCGCGAACTGGTCGCCGCCGCCGCGCAGACGCTCGGTCGGCGCACGCTGCAGCCCGAGAGCCTGCGCGAACTGCTGGAAGGCAAGTTCGCCGGCGCGCTGCGCACGGTTGCCGCGCAGATGACGTTGGAAGAGATGCATGAATTGCGCGGCGACTATGCCGCCAAGGTGCGCCGGCTGGCCGAGGAGTCGCTCGCCGCCAATGGCCTCGAGCTGGAGAGCGTTGCCATCGTCGACCTCGACCAGACCAGCCTTGAATATTTCGATCCGTCCAACGCCTTCGACGCCGAGGGCCTGACGCAATTGACGGAGTCCATCGAGACCCGTCGCCGCATGCGCAACGAAATCGAGCAGCGCACGCTGGTCGACATCCGCAACCAGAACCTCGATACGCAGCGCAAGGTGCTGGAGATCGACCGCGACACCGAATATGCCCGTCTCGAACAGGAGCGCGAGGTCGAGGTTCGGCGCGCCGCGCAGCGGTCCGAACTCGCCATCGAGCGCGCCCTGCGTGATCAGGAATCGGAACAGGCGCAGCTTTCCTCACGCGAAGCGGTCGAGAAATCGCGGCTCAACCAGGAGCGCAACATCACCCAGGAACGCATCAAGAGCGAGGAAGAGACGCAGCGCCGCGAGATCGCGCGCCGCCGCTCGCTCGACGAGACCGAGATGAAGATGCGCGAACTGACCGAGCGCGAACAGATCGCCCTCGAACTGTCGCTGGAAAAAGCCCGTATCGAGCGCGAGGGCGCGCAGAGCAAGCTGGAGATCGAGCGCAAGAAACTGCTTGAGGTCGCCGAACTCGAACGCCAGATCGCGCTGGCCGAAAAGGCGCTGGAAGTGACCCGGGCCGAGGCGGAAAAGCGGCGTGCCGAAATTATCGAGAACCAGGCGACCGAGACGGCGCGCATCGCGCAGGATCGCGTCGTCGACGAGGTGCGCATCGAACGCGAGCGCCATCTCGAAGCCTTGCAGATCGCCAAGCGCCAGGCCTTCGAGGAGGCCGAGATTTCGGCCAGCGAAGAGGTCGAGCGCGCCCGCATCACCACCGAACGCGGCATCGAGGAAGCGCGCCTGATCAAGGAGCGTGAAATCCGCCAGCTCGGCGTGGACCGCGACCAGAAGGTGGAGATCGCCGAGATCCAGAAGGCGATCGACGTCGCCAAAAAGACTCAGGAACGCTCTTCCGCAATCGCCGCAGCCGAGGCCGTCCGCGCCAAGGCGATCCAGGCCGAGGAACAGGCGCTGACCGCGCGCGAGCGCGAGATCGCCGAGCGCCGCAAGCTGACCGACCTGATCGGCGCCAGCCGGGAGGCCGAACGCGAGGCGCTGCGCGTCACCGCCGCCGCCGAGGCCGAAATGAAGGCGGCGAAAAGCCTTGCCGAAGCGCAGAAGATCGCCGCACTGGCATCAGCCGAAGCGGAGAAGATTCATGCGCTTGCCGCCGCCCAGCGCTACGAGGTCGACGCATCCGGTCACCGCCAGCTCAACGAAGCCGAGAACATCCTTTCCGAGGCTGCGCGGGCAGGTCGTCTGCGCGGAAAACTGCTCGACCATATGGAAGGCATCATCCGCGAAAGCGTCAAGCCGATGGAGAAGATCGACGGCATCAAGATCTTGCATGTCGACGGCATCAATGGCGGGCAGGGGACAAATCGCAACGTCACCGACGAGGTGATCGACTCGGCGCTGCGCTACCGCGTGCAGGCGCCGATGATCGACAATCTGATGAAGGAGATCGGCATCGAGGGCGGCTCGCTCGGCCGCATGACCGACGTGCTGCGCGACGCCAAGGACATCTCCAGCCTCATCCGCGACAAGAAGGGCAAGGGCAAGACGGCCAAGGACGACGATGACGACCGCGACCATTGAGGTGAGCGTCTGCGCCGCCCCTCACCTGCCTGCCGGCATCCTCTCCCCGTATAGGGACGGGGAGAGGGGCGCGGTCATTGATGGTTTCGCAAGTCACCAGCGTTGCAAGGTTGGCGCCGAGGTCGCGGCCAGCCGCTTTTTCCCCGTCACTATACGGGGAGAAATGTCCGGCAGGACAATGAGGGGCGGCGCTGACGGCGACAGGAATATCCCTCAACGCAACCTCCATCGCATTGTCCTCGGCCAGCACGCATGACCAAAGTCTACGTCTCCTCGGTCATCCCCGCGCCTGCTGCCGAGGTCTGGAAGCTCATCCGCAATTTCAACGGTCTGCCAAGCTGGGCGCCGTTCGTCGCCGAAAGCCGCATCGAGCAGAACGCGCAGCCTGACCAGATCGGCTGCATCAGGAATTTCGTGCTCAGGGATGGCGGCCGCATTCGCGAAAGGCTGTTGGCGCTGTCGGACTACGACCTGTCCTGCAGCTACGCCATTCTCGAAAGCCCGATGGCGGTGGAAAACTATGTCGCCACCCTGTCGCTGACGCCGATCACCGACGGCAATCTGACGCTTGCCGAGTGGCAGGCGGAGTTCGACTGCGCGCCGGATCGCGAGGCGTCCCTGATGCAGCAGATCGGCAACGGCGTGTTCCAGACCGCGCTGACCGCGCTGAAACACCAGTTCGGGCGCTGACGCCGTCCGATGGTCAAGGTTTGCCAGAGCACCATCATCGATGCGCCGGTCGACGAGGTCTGGGCGATCCTGCGCGATTTCAACGGCCATGACCGCTGGCACCCGGCGATCGCCTTCAGCGAGATCGAGGGCGGCGAGCCCGTCGATGCGGTGGGCTCGGTCAGGCATTTCAGGCTGAACGACGGCGGCGAACTGCGCGAGCAGTTGCTGGCGCTGTCCGACAGGGACCTGCGGCTGAGCTATTGCCTGCTCGAAGCGCCACTGCCGCTGATGGGTTATGTCGCCTCGCTGCGGCTGAAACCGGTCACCGACGGCAATGCCACTTTCTGGGAATGGCGATCCGAATTCCATCCGCCGGCACATCGTCGCGAGGAACTGGTCAGGCTGGTCGCCGAAGGCATTTATCAGGCCGGCTTCACGGCCGTGCGCGATCTGCTGCGGCGAAATGGAAATACGCGGCTCGAGACGAGGCGGTCCCCGGTGGTTGCCGCGACGATCCCATCGGCAGGGTCGCCGCCCGTCGCCTTGGCGGTTGCGCCGAACCAGGCCGCGACGACCCGGGCCATCGTCGTCGAGCGCTATGGCGGACCGGAGGAATTGCGGCTGAGAGACATCGCGCTGCCGCCGCCGGCTCCGAACGAAGTGCGGATTAGACACACGGTGATCGGCGTCAATTTCATCGACGTCTACTGCCGCACCGGCTTCTTCGACCTGCTGCGGCCGCCGGGCGTGCCCGGCATGGAGGCGGCCGGGGTCATCGAGGCGGTCGGGTCGGCGGTGTCGGGTTTTGCCGCCGGCGACCGTGTCGCCTATGCCTGCCCGCCGGTCGGCGCTTACAGCGAGGCGCGCAACATGGCGCCTGATCTGCTGGTCCGACTATCCGACGACATCTCGGACGAGATCGCCGCCGCCGGCTTGCTCAAGGGCGTCACGGCCAGCTTCCTGCTGCACGATGTCCACGCCGTTAAGCCGGGCGACATCGTGCTGATCCATGCGGCTGCCGGCGGCATTGGCCAATTGCTGGTGCAATGGGCCCGCCATGTCGGCGCCACCGTGATCGCCACCGTGTCGAGCGACGACAAGGCGCGCATCGTCGAGCGGCTCGGCGCGCATCACGTGATTGTCTATTCCCGGGAGAATTTCGCCGACGTCGTCATGCGGGTGACCGGCGGCAGGGGCGCTGGCGTCGTCTACGACGCGGTCGGCAACGACACATTCGCCGGCTCGCTCGCCTGTCTTGCCGTGCGCGGTCACCTCGTCAGTTTCGGCCAGGCCTCGGGTCCGGTCGGCAATTGGGATATCGGCCGCTTCGCTTCGAAATCGATCACTGTCTCGCGGCCGAACTACGCCCACTATACCGACACGCCGGAAAAGCTCGGCACCCATGTCGTCAGGTTTTTTCAGGCGCTGCGGCAGGGCGCCGTCAGGGTCGAGGCGCCGACGCGCTACGACCTCGCCGATGCGGCCGACGCGCACCGCGATCTGGAGGCCCGGCGTACCACCGGTGCCCTGGTGCTGGTCCCGAAACCGTAACCCAGGCTTAGCCGTCGCACTGGCGTGGATGTCGGTTACGCAGGCGCGTTTCTTCACGCCTTCGCAAGCGCTGGATGGCCTGCGGCACGTCGCCGACTGTCGTTGTTCGTGCGAGCCAGAACTCAAGTTTGTGATTTGAGAGCGTCAATAAATAATTTGACGCGCGCAATGCTTTTGCGTTGTACTGGAAACGCGAAAATTTGACTGAATAAGTTCGGTCAAGCATTGCGACCCTGCGGCCGCCGCCGCAAGACTGATTCTGGCCGATCCGCGAAGGTCGGTGAGCAAGGTAAAGGGGCTCCGGATATCGATGGCGGAGAAGACGCACCGCACGATGGACGATTTCGCCAGGGCGTCCGGCGTGTCGCGGCCGACCCTGTCGAAATATTTCGACGATCCCGCCAGCGTGAAGCCGGCGACGCGGGCCCGCATCGAGGCAGCGCTTCGCTCCTCCGACTATCAGCCCAATGTTTTCGCGCGCAATCTCAACCGCAAGCGCACCCGCAATGTCGGCATCGTCGTGCCGGCCATCACCGACCCTTTCTATGCCGAAATGGTCAGCCGCATCGAATTGCGCTGCCGCGACGAAGGGTTCTGGCCGATCGTGATCTCCTCGCACGGTTCGCCGAAACTGGAAGCGGAATCGGTCAGAACGCTGATGTCGCTGAAAGTTGCCGGCGCCATCGTTGCGCCGCTTGGAAAGGTTTCCGAACCAGGCGTCTTCGAGCGGATGAGCGAGGACATTCCGATCGTCTATTTCGACACCTATATCGAGGGCGATACGCCTTTCGTAGGCAACGACAACCTGCAGAGCACGTCGACCATCGTCGACTACCTCTGCCGGTCCGGGGAACCGCCGATTTATGTCGATATTCCGCACGTCAATCACAATTCCGGCGAGCGCCTGCAGAGCTACATCGAAACGATGCGGGCCGCCGGCCTGCAACCGGTCGTGATCAACGCGGCCAGCGACTATCGCTGGGACTTCGAGCGCATCGGCCATGAATGGATGGACAGGACGCTGGAGAAGGGCGGCCTGCCGGCCCGCACGCTGTTATGTGCCAACGACCGTCTCGCCTTCGGCGTCATGTCGGCGGCGTTCTCGCGCGGGTTGAAGATCGGCCGCCGGTCAGACTGCGACTTCCGAGTCGCCGCCCATGACGATCATCCGCTGAGCCGCTACACCTGTCCGGCGCTGACCACGATGGCGCAGGATTTCGCCGCCATGGCCGGCCGCAGCGTTGAAATCCTGCTGGCCTTGCTGGATGAGGACGAGTCCCCCCGGCAAGATCTGGCGCGCAACGTCAAGCTTGGCGCCACACTGGTGATGCGCCAATCGGCCTGAGTTAGTCGGCCTGAGTTAGTCGGCTTGAGTTCGCGTCTGCTGGTACAGCCAGGCAGCCGCCTCGCTCACCGCTTGCCGCGCCGCCAGAATATGCCGGCCCATGGAGACGAAGCCATGGATCTGGCCCGGCCAATGCCGCAGCACCAGCGGCACCCCTTCGGCCCGCAGACGCTCGGCATAGGCCATGCCTTCGTCTGCGAGGATGTCGTGACCGGCGACAGCGACGAAGGCGGGAGCCACCCTGGCAAGCCCGGGAGCGAGCAGCGGCGATACGCGCCAGTCCTCGATGTCGTCAGGCGTGCGCACATAATGGTCGCGGAACCAGGCCATGGTGGCGGCGGTGAGCCCGAAGCCGTCGCCGAAACGGCGGTAGCTGGCCGCGCCCTGTCGGGCATCGGTGTTGGGATAGATCAGGATCTGGGCGGCGAGTGGCGGCGCCATCCCGTCGCGGGCAAGCAGCGCCAGCACGGCGGCAAGGTTGCCGCCGGCACTGTCGCCGGCAACGGCGATGCGGGCCGGATCGATGCCGAGTTCGCCGGCATTGTCCGCCATGAAACGCAGCGCCGCAGCGCAGTCCTCGAGCCCGGCGGGAAATTTGTGCTCCGGCGCCAGGCGATAGTCAGGGCAGATGACGACGGCGTTGGCCAGATTGGCCAGCCAGCGGCAGATCTCGTCATGCGAGGACAGATTGCCGATGACCCAGCCGCCGCCATGCAGATAGAGCACGGCGCGCGCGCCTGTTCGCGGCGCGCCGATGCCGCGATGGATGCGGATCGTGATCGGGCTGTTCGCTCCGTCGATCTGCCGATGCGCGGTCGAGGCGACCGGTTCATGCTCGCCCTGCTGTGTCGGGAACGAAGCGCTATAGGCGGCCCGCGCCGCCTCCACGCTGCCGTTCTCGAACGGCTCGCCGCCGGCCGCGCGGCCGATTTCGAGCGCGCGCAAGGCATCCGGGTCCAGCGTCATGGGCGTCTCCATCATGGCAACGCCTAGGCCAGCAGCCCGCGCGCTTCGTCTTCGGTCAGCAGCGCCGGCTGGGTGACATCGCCGGATATGGCGACCGAGCTTTTCGTCTCGCCCGAGCGCAGGATCGCCTCCATGATCTCCAGCACATGCAGCGCCAGATTGCCGGATGCGCGCGGTGCCGCGCCTGTCTGCAGCGAGCGCACCAGATCGGCGACGCCGAGCATGCGGTAGTTGGCGCGGTCGGGCGCGGCGTAGGGCCAGTTGCGGGCGCCGTAGAGTTCGCCTTCACTCTCGAAATCCCGCCACTGTGCGCCGCGTTCAGAGAGCGAGACAGTGCCGCCGAACGTGTCGGGATCGGGCAGGCGCAGTGAGCCCTCGGTGCCGTGCAACTCAATCGGGTGGTTGGAATGCTTGAAGACATCCCAAGAAGCGCCGAAGGTGACGGTGGCGCCGGAGCGGAATTCGAGCAGCGACAGCACGTTGGTCGGCGTGCCGACCTTGAACGTCGTGTTCTTGAACGGACCCTCGGCCGTGATCAGCCGCTCCTCCTGACCCTTCGTTGCCATTGCCATGACGCGGGCGACCGGCCCGAGCAGGTTGACCAGCATGGTGAGATAATAGGGACCCATGTCGAACACCGGACCGCCGCCCGGCTGGTAGTAGAATTGCGGATTGGGGTGCCAGTGCTCCATGCCGCGGCCCATCATGAAGGCTGTACCGGCGACCGGCCGGCCGATGGCGCCCTCATTCATCAGGCGGCGCGCCCGCCGTCCGGCGGCACCCAGGAAGGTATCAGGCGCCGAGCCAAGCAAAACGCCGCGTTTGGCCGCTTCCGCCACCAGGCGGCGACCATCGCTGGCCGAGGTCGCGAGAGGCTTTTCGGTGAAGACGTGCTTTCCCGCTGAAAGCGCCGAGACCGAAATGTCGAAATGCGCCGCCGGGATGGTCAGGTTGAGCACGAGATCGATCTCGGGGTCGGCAAGCAGCGCATCGACGCCGAGCGCCCGGATGCCATACTCCTTCGCCCGCAACGCCGCCATGTCGGCCGAGATGTCGGCGCAGGCGCGCAACTCGACCCCTCCGAAGAGGGCGGCGTTGCGCAGATAGGTCATCGAGATGTTGCCGCACCCGATGACGCCGATGCCAAGCCTGGCTTGTGATTTCGCCTGCATTTCCTGTTGTTCCTCCCAATGCGGTCACGATCTGCCCGATCCGAAGCGGCGGCAACGGATCGCTTTCGGAAAGCGCTATACAACATTTTAAATATTGACGCGCGTAAAATTTTTATAGAACATGCGAACATGATGGTGGCATCGGGAGGCTGCCGCCCTGGGAGGAGAAATGCCAGACGTGAAAAACGGCCGGGCGCCGCTATCAAACCCGTTGGCCATGCCTGCAGCGGATCTTTCCGCCGGGTCGGCGACCGCCGCCGGTTCAGGCATAGATCACCTTCGCTTCGATTCTCTCGAGCTGGGTACGAATTGGACCGGGCAGGCCGTCGTCGGTGATCACCACATCGACGCCCGACAGCGGGAATGCCTTGGAGGTGCCGCTGACGCCCCACTTGCTCGAATCGGCGAGGAGGACAACGCGTCGCCCCATGCGGACGAGGTTTCGCTTCGTTCGCGCCATATCCTCGTTCACGTCGACCACATCCAGCGACGAGTCGATCGCATGCGCTCCAACAAAAACCTGATGCGCCACCAGGCCGCCGAGAGCCGTGTCGGCATCGGTGATCAGCGTGCTCACCGTGTCGGGATAAACCCGGCCGCCGATCATGTGAACGTCGAGCCCGGGTCGATGCATCAGATGCTGCACGATATTCATCGCCGTGGCCGCGACCACGACATTGCTGAGCGGCGGTAACTGCATGGCAACCTGCATCAATGTCGAGCCGCCGTCGAAGATGACGGATTGGTTGTCCTCAAACAGCTCGACCGCTGCCCGCGCGATGCGCTTCTTTGCATCGAGGTTCGTTTGCATCCGCCGGGCGAACGCGGCCGTCGTCGAATCGGTGGTCCGGGTCACCGCGCCGCCACGGGTCTTGGTCAGCAGTCCCTTGCGGTCCATGATCTCGAGGTCGGAACGCACCGTGACTTCCGACACGCCAAAATCGTCGGACAGGTCCTTCGTGCGGACCTGTCCGCTACGTTGCACCTCGCCCAGGATCGCTTGGCGTCTCTGCTCTGACAACATTGCCCTGTCCTTGCCTTCATGCGCCCGACAACCGGTCTGGCTTCAGTCTGCCTTGCCAAATATACGCAGATTCGAAAGCTTTCGAAAGATTGCTTTTCCAATCTCTTTCGCAAAAACTAGCTCCAGGGTTTCGAAACTAAACCATTGGAGAATTCTGCAATCATGAGCCTAGGAACCAAAGTGCGCCTGGCGCGCCTCTTCTCGGATCCATCGGGGAACCTCTTTGGCGGCGCGGTCGACCACTTCGTCGGCTATGGCGATGTCCGCAAAGGCGGTCTTGCCGACCTGCCGGGGGCGCTTGCGCGGGTGATGGCGGGCAAGCCGGACTATGTCAGCATCCAGCCCGGCACCGCGCGGCATCTGTGGCCGCAATATGCGGGCAAGGCCTCCCTGGTGATCCAGGCCGGCTGCTTCACCCCGGATGATCGCATCAGTGAGTTGATCGCAACGCCCGAGGATGCTGTCCGCGCGGGGGCCGATGCGTTGGCCGTGGCCATTCCGGTGCGCGGCGCGACCGAGGGCAAATACATACGCTGGCTGACCGATTCGGTGAACGCGGCGGCCCGCTACGGCATGCCCGTCGTGGCGCATATCTACCCTCGCGATTTCACCGACGGAGCAAAGATCGTCTTCACCCCCGACGAGATCGCCTATGCTGCGCGCATCGGCTACGAGTCCGGCGTCGACGTGATCAAGATCGGTTACACCGGAGATTTCGAATCGTTCCGAGAGACCGTCCGGACCTGTCCGGTGCCGGTTGTGATCGCCGGTGGTCCGAAGACCGATACGCTGCTCGGCGCCCTGCAGCAGACGGCGGACGCCATCCGTGCCGGCGCGCGCGGTGCCGTAGTCGGCCGCAATCTCTGGGGCCATGGCGATCCTCAGAAGGCGGCGCTCGCTTTCCGGGGCGTCATCCATGACGGCCTGTCGGCGCAAGACGCCCTGACCAAAGCGGGTGCCTGAACGATGCCCGCTGTCCCTTCAATCCTCGGCTTCGGCGCCATCGCGATAGACGACATCGTCTATGTCGATCAGCCGTTGTCGGCGGGCAAGGGAAAGGTGCTGCAAAGCGCCCAGGCTTTCGGCGGGAATGTCGCGACGGCCCTTGCCGCCGTCGCGCGGCTCGGCGGAAGCGCCGGGTTCGTCGGATGGCTGGCAAGTGCCGAGGACGACGCCGTGCTGTGCGACCTCAACGCGAGCGGCGTTGAAACCGCATTCGCGCCGCGCCACCCGCGCGCACGCCCGGTACACTCACGCATCACTGTCGGCTCGGATGGCGATCGGTTCATCGCCTATGACGACGAAGCGATGCTGGGCACCGCGCCGGACTTTCCAGACGAGGTCCTCAGCCAAGCGAGCGTCCTGATCGTCGACAGTTACGCGATCGGGTCGATCGAGGTCGTGGCTCGGGCCCGCGATCTCGGCCTTGGGGTGCTCGGCGATATCGAATGGAGCGGCGGTCCGGCCACAGAGACGTTGATGGCGCTCTGCGACCATCTCATTCTGCCCCTGGGCTTTGCGCGGACCGCCACGGGTCGTCGATCGCCCGCCGAGGTGCTCGACGCATTGTGGTCGCCGTCGCGGTCCGCTGTGGTTCTGACGGATGGCGGCAGGGGGGTCTACTACCGCGGAGGCGACGAGACAGGGCTCTGGCACCTGCCTCCGCACCAGGTTGAAGTCGTCGACTCGACCGGTGCGGGTGACTGCTTTCATGGCGCCTATGCGTATGCATTGACGCGCGGAGCCGACACCGCTGGCCGGGTCGCATACGCGGCGGCGGCCGCGGCCCTGTCGATAACGGGGCGTGGCGGTCGCGAGGCGCTTCCGACCGGCGACCAGGTCGAGCGACTCCTGGCATCGGCGAACGCTCCGTCGCCAGTCGACCTGAAATACGCGCAGCCCGACACTGGAACATAGGCTGAAACGATCCGAAGAAACATTCTCGCAAGCGAAAACGGGCCACGAATAATTATAAAGATCAGTGGCTTAGACTTGTGGAGGGAGGAATATGGCAGAAGTCGTTCTTGAGAATATCTGCAAGACCTACGGGAACAATTTTCGTGCAATCGACCAATTGAACCTGTCGGTCAAGGACGGCGAGTTCCTGATTCTCGTCGGGCCGTCCGGTTGCGGCAAATCCACCGCGTTGCGAATGATCGCGGGATTGGAGGACGTCACCAGCGGCAGCCTTCGGATTGGCGGCGTCGACGTCGTCGATATGCCGCCGAAGGACCGCGACATCGCGATGGTCTTCCAGAGCTACGCGCTCTACCCGCATATGACTGTGTTCGAGAACATCGCCTTTTCGATGCGGCTGGCGGGCAAGCCGAAGGCCGAGCGCAAGAAGCGCGTGGACGAAATCGCCAAGACCCTTCAACTGACGTCGCTGCTCGACAGCAAGCCAGCGAACCTTTCAGGCGGGCAGCGTCAAAGGGTTGCCATGGGCCGCGCCATGGTGCGCGAGCCCGCCGCCTTTCTCATGGACGAACCGCTTTCCAATCTGGACGCGAAACTGCGTGTTCAGATGCGCGCTGAGATCACAAGCCTGCAAAAGCAGCTCGGCGTCACGACCATATACGTCACCCACGACCAGACCGAAGCGATGACGATGGGCGACAGGGTCGCGGTGTTGAAGGGCGGCGTGCTGCAGCAGGTCGACACGCCGAAGCGGCTCTATGAGTCGCCGGTGAACGCCTTCGTCGCCGGCTTCATCGGTTCTCCCTCGATGAACCTTTTCGAGGCGACGCTGAAGGGCGACGAGCTGACGGCCGGTACCTTCGCCATCCGGCTGCAGGATGCAGCCTTCGCGCGCAGGCCGGGCCTGAGGTCCTATGCGGGGCGCAAGGTCGTGTTCGGGATCCGGCCCGAGGATCTCTATGACAGCAGCCTCGAATCCGGCCGCAAATATCAGACGATACCGGCGAGGGTGACCTCGATCGAGGAGCTCGGGTCCGAACACATCGTCCATCTCAGCATCGACGCGGTCCGTGTGGACTCCGGCGACCCGGACGCGGTGGACGATTTCGGCCGGGCGTCGAATGCGGTGGCGAAATTCGAACCGGTCAGCACAGCCCGCTCCGGCTCGGAAATCCGGTTGGCGCTGGACGACAGCAAGCTCCATTTCTTCGATCCCGAGACACATCTGGCGATCTGAAGAACCGCGGCAAGGCCCGCAGGCGAGGGCGAGGCGCCTGCGTAGAAGACTTCTGAATAACCAGACGATCGGCGGCATTGTGCGGTCGATCTCAAAAGAAGGAGGAGAGAATGACGTTTCGTATAAAATCCGCGATGCTGAAAATGGCGGCGGCCGCATGGCTGCTTGGCGCGACCGGCGCCATGGCCGACACGACGCTGGAATTCACCCAATGGTGGGAGCCCGAGCTGCCGGCCGGCTCGCTCCGGGCGATCATGGATGACTTCGAGGCCGCGAACCCCGGCATCAAGGTGACGCTGGTCAGCGGCCCCTATGCGAGCACGCGAGACCAGATCTCGGTTGGCGCCGCGACCGGAACACTCAGCGACGTCGTCGGTCTCGATGGCGCATGGGTGAACAATCTGAACGCGCAGAACGCGCTCGCCGACATGAACCCGATGATGGATGCGAGCAAGTTCGACAAAACCCAGGTCGCCGATATTATCAAGGTGGACGGCAAGGCGGTGATGTTTCCCGTCGCTTCGTTCGTCTATCCGGTCTTCGTGAATCTGGACATCGCCGCCAAGGCGGGCGTGACCAAGCTCCCATCGACCCGCGCTGAGTTTCTCGACGCCGCCAAAAAGATGACCCATGCCGACAAGAACCAGTATGGCTGGGTGCTGCCCCTGTCGCTGCAGTCTCCCGCCGGAGTTCAGAACGACCTGATGTCGTGGGTGTGGGCCTCGGGCCAATCGATGATGGCGAACGGCAAGCCCGACCTCGAGGGCAAGCCCGTGGTGGACATGCTCACCTTCGTCAAATCGCTCAACGACGCCGGCACCATCTCGCCCGGCATCGCCACCAAGACCGAACAGGAAAAGGTCGAGGAATTCGTCAACGACCGCGTCGGCATGATGATCGACTCGCTCGCGCATGTTAACCTCATCCGCAAGCGCAATCCCAACCTGAACTTCGACCTCATCCCGGTCCCGGTCGTGGACAACTATACCGGAAAGCGCGGCCTTCCCTATGCTTCCTGGGGCATCGGCATCTCCGCGGCCTCGAAGCATCAGGAGGAGGCCTGGAAACTCGTCCAGTATCTGATGAGTGAGAAGGTGAACGCCAAGCTCGTGTCGCTTGCAAACGCCTTCCCGGGCAACGTCAACGCCAAGCCCGACTTCGTGACATCGGACAAGGCTTTCGGCAAGGCTTTCGAAATCTTCAAGACCGGTTATCTCGCCAACGAGTTCACGGGCCTGCCGGTGGCTGAAGACCTGATGACCCAGTTCGACGTGCAGACCCAGAAGATGCTCGCCGGCGAGCAGACGCCGGAACAGGCGGCGGCTGCTGCCCAGAAAGGCTGGATGGCGAAATTCTGATCGCCCTATTCCGCTCTTGCAGCGCTTCTACCGGTTGGTCCGCCATCAGGCGGGTCAACCGGAAAATCACGAATCCGAATGCTATTTGAAGCCCTTTCTCTCGTCGCGAGGTTGGCACCATGACCCGACAGAAGCGGTCCCATCACAAGCTCAGACGAGCTGTGGCGCCCTATCTCTATTTATCGCCCTCGCTCGTCATCATCGGGCTTCTGATGCTGTTGCCCATGGCGACGGTGATTGCCTACTCGTTCCAGAACAGCGCGGTGCTGCGTCGTGACCCATCCTTTGCCGGACTGAAGCACTACCAGGCGATCTTCGCCGACCCTGTGTTCTGGGCCTCGCTGTGGCACACGCTCTACTTCACATGCATGAGTGTCATTTTCCATATGACCATCGGCATGGTCTTCGCGCTCATGCTGAACAGCGACCGCATCAATCCCACGCTGCGCAACATCCTGCGCGTGCTCTACATACTGCCCTGGCTGTTCACCGCCGTGATCATCGCGGTGATCTGGCGCCTGCTGCTCGAACCGAACGGCGTCGTCAACAGCATCCTCATGCAGCTGGGCATCATCGGTTCCAAGGTCGAGTGGTTTTCGTCGCCCGAGACGGCGCTGCATGCCGTCACCTTTGCCAATATCTGGGCGGGCTACCCGCTGTTCATGGTCAGCCTGCTCGCGGGTCTGCAAGGCATTCCCAAGGACTTCTACGAAGCCGCCGATATCGACGGGGCGAAGGCCTACCAGAAGCTGATCTTCATCACCATCCCGCAGCTGATGCCGATCATCATCAGCATCTCGCTGCTCGACTTCATCTGGACAATGCAGGTCTTCCCGCTGATCTGGATAACGACGGGCGGGGGGCCGATCTATGCGACCGAGGTTCTCAGCACCTACACCTACAAGCTGGCGTTTTCGAGCTACAACCTGTCTCAGGCGTCGGCGAGTGCCGTGGTCATCCTGCTGATCTCCCTCGGCTTGACGCTGTTCTATATTCGCTATCAGCGGGCTAGGTAGGACGCCATGAGAAAACGGAACTCCGGCAAAGACAAACTGATCACCGTCGCGCTGCATGTTGCCCTTGCGGCAGGGCTGTTCTTCGCAGCCTTCCCGATCTACTGGATGCTGAGCAGCTCGTTCAAGTCGAATACCGAGATCTTCGCGCTGCCGCCAACCATCCTGCCGAAGGCCTTCACGCTGGAAGCCTATACGGCGATCCTGAGCGACCCGGTGAAGCTGCGCTTCTTCTTCAACAGCTACTTCGTGGCGGGAGCGGTGACCCTGCTGACGGTGCTGATCGCCTTGCTGGCCGCCTACGGCTTCAGCCGCTTCAATTTCCGCGGCAAGGGCAGCTTGAACACGCTCATCATCAGCACGCAGACCATACCGCCCATCACGCTTCTGATCCCGTTCTTCGGGCTCGTCGTCTCGTATCGCATCTTCGACACCTATATCGCCCTGATCGTGACCTATCTGGTGTTCACCCTGCCTTATGCGATCCTCTTGATGACGGGATATCTGAACACCTTGCCGCGCGATCTCGACGAAGCGGTGGCTGTCGACGGCGGCACCAGCTGGACAGCGCTTTGGCGGGTGATCGTCCCGATCTCGCTGCCCGGTATCGTGGCGACGTCGGTCTACACATTCCTGCTCTGCTGGAATGAATTCCTGTTTGCGCTGACGCTGACGAAGTCGACGTCCATGCGCACCGTCCCGATCGGCATCCAGTTGCTGATGGGGCAGCATGCGTTCGAATGGAACCAGATGATGGCGATGAGTGTGCTCGGCTCACTGCCGCTCTTGCTCATCTATCTCATTGCCCAGAGGTTCTTCCTCGCCGGGATGACCGCGGGCTCGGTCAAGTAGGATGTCCCAAGAGGAACTGATGGAACAGATCGGTATCAAGGAATGAAAGAATGACCGTGAAAGACCTCAAGGTCGGCTGCCAGACCTTCACCTGGGAAATGCTGGGGGACCGCTTCACCGGCGGCCCGGACGATCTGCTGAAGGCGATCGCCGATGGCGGCTATGCCGGCATCGAGATCACCGACACCATGATCGGCCGCTATGCCGGCAAGCCGACAGAATTCGCCGCCGCGCTGAAGGCTTCCGGCCTGACGCTCGTCTCCTTCGCCTTCGGCTCGAGCAGCGGCTTCACGCTGAAGGAGGCAATCGGCAAGGATGTCGAAACGGCGAAGCGCTGGATCGATTTCGTCGCCGCCTTTCCGGGCGCGCTGGTGTCGATGGGTTCGGCGACCGTCGTCTCCGAGGGGCCGCGCGACGGTAAATTCGCCATCGCGGCTGATGTCTACAACCAGGCCGGCGAGCTTGGTCGCAAGGCCGGCGTGCAGGTCGCGGTGCATCCGAGCTCGCACCACAACACGCTGCTGTTCGACCGCGCCGATTATGACGCGATCTTTGCCCTGCTCGATCCCGATCTTGTCGGCTGGGTGCCTGATACCGGCCACATATTGCGCGGCCACAAGGACATGGCCGACACGCTGACCACCTATCGAGACCGCATCCGCTACATCCACCTCAAGGACGTCGACGCCCAGGGCACCTGGGCGATGCTCGGCAAAGGCGTCTGCGACACGCCTCGGGTCATCGAGATCGCCGGTACCGCGCCGAATTTCAACGGCTGGCTGGTGCTGGAAGAGGAGTCGGACACAGCGGCCGCCGATCCGGCCGGCGCGGTCAAGACCAACCGCCAGACGATGCGCGGCTACGGGGCCTGAGACGATGATCAAGAAACAGGACAGGCGCCTCAGGGTCGGTGTGCTCGGCTGCGGACCGATCGCGCAGTTCGCACATCTGGAATCTTGCGTGAAGGCAGCCAATGCCGATCTCTATGCCATCTGCGACGCCGCGCCAGACCTGCTCGCCCGCATGGGCGCCACCTACGAGCCGCAAAAAATGTATGCCGACTATGACGCCATGCTCGCCGACCCCGAACTGGAGGCGGTGATCGTCGCGACGTCGGATGCCTATCACGTGCCGATGTCGATCAAGGCGCTCGACGCCGGCAAGCATGTGCTGTGCGAAAAGCCGATCGGCGTGTCGGTCGAGGAAGGCGAGGCGCTTGCCGAAGCGGTGAAGCGCTCCGGCAAGGTGCTGCAGGTCGGCCATATGAAGCGCTTCGACCCGGCGCTCGAGGGGGCACGCGACTTCGTCCGCGACGAGATGGGCGAGGTGTTGGCGCTGAAGGCCTGGTATTGCGATTCCACCCATCGCTACACCAACACCGATGCCGTGCAGCCGTTGCCTGTCACCAGCAAGCTGGCGCGGAAGCCGGGCGGCAATCCAAAGGCCGATCTCAGGCAATATTTCATGCTGGCGCACGGCTCGCATCTGGTCGACACGGCGCGTTTCCTGTGCGGCGAGATCACCGCCGTGCGCGCCCGTCTCAACGAGCGCTTCGGCGCCTATTGCTGGTTCGTCGAGACCGAGTTCGCCAGCGGCGCGCTCGGCCATCTCGACCTCACCGTCGCGGTACGCATGGACTGGCACGAGGGCTTCCAGCTCTATGGCCAGAACGGCTCCATCATCGCCAGGACCTTCAACCCATGGTACTTCCGCGCCAGCGAGGTCGATATCTTTCACGAGAAGGACGCGACCTCGCGCAAGCCGCTCGGCGCCGACGGCCATTTCTTCCGCCGCCAGCTCGAAGGCCTCGCCGATGCCGTGCTTACCGGCGCGCCGATGCGCGGCGCTGATGTCGAGGACGGCATAGCCTCGATCCGCGCCATGGTGGCGATCGCCCGTTCGGTGGAGAGCGGCGAACGCGTCGAACTCGCCTCGGTCTCAGGTGCCGTCTGATGCGCCTCGGCATCTTCGCCAAGACCTTTCCTGGCACTGACCCCGCCGTCGTGCTGGCTGCGGTGAAACAGGCCGGCTACGAGACGACGCAGTTCAATCTCGCCTGCGCCGGCCTGCCGTCCATGCCCGATTTCGTGCCGGCCGATACCATTACGACCATCAGTACTGCTGCGCGGTCGTCAGGCGTTTCGCTGGCCGCACTTTCGGGCACCTACAATATGGCGCATCCCGACAGGACGGTGCGCGATGACGGCTTGAAGCGCCTGGCGGTGGTCATCGATGCCGCGGCCGCGCTGGGCATTCCGCTGGTCACGCTCTGCACCGGCTCGCGCAACGCGTCGGACCAATGGGCCCATCATCCCGACAACGCCTCGCCGGCCGCATGGTCCGACATGGCCGCCGAGATGGAAAAGGCGCTGGCGCTGGCCGAGAAGGCGGGTGTCGACCTCGGCATCGAGCCCGAACAGGCCAACATCGTCACCTCGGCCGGAGACGCGACGCGCCTGATCGCCGATATGGGCTCGAGGCATCTCAAGATCGTGCTCGACCCTGCCAATCTCTTCGAGCATGCGACGCCGGACGAGGCGCGCGCCATCGTCGCCGCCGCGATCGACGAGGCCGCCGGCCACATCGCCATGGCGCACGCAAAGGACCGCCATGATGACGGCCGCTTCGCCACGGCGGGGCAAGGCATTGTCGACTTCCCCGATTTTGTCGCCCGATTAAGGGCCGTGGGGTTTTACGGCGCGCTGGTGACCCATGGGCTGTCGGCTGATGAGGCGCCTGGCGTCGCCGACTTCCTGCGAGGGCTCGTCTGATGGCCGCCATGCCGACGACCATGCTTCGCGATGACGCTGCCCTTCGTATCTTCGACACGGGGCAGGGCGGGCTTCCCGTCGTCTTCCAGCACGGTCTCGGCGGCGATGCCGCTCAGGTGGCGCAGAATTTCCCCGACAATCCGTCCCGCCGGCGGCTCACAGTCGAATGCCGTGCACAAGGCGGTTCAGCCGCCGGAAGCAAGCGGCCGTTCTCGATCGCCATGTTTGCCGACGATGTCTTGGCCGCCGCCGACACGGCCGGTGTCGATCGCTTTGTCGCCGGCGGCATCTCGATGGGCGCGGCGATCGCGTTGCATCTGGCGGCCCGGCATCCGCAACGCGTTTCCGGTCTTGTGCTGGTTCGACCGGCTTGGGTGTTCGATGCGGCGCCACAAAACATGCGGCCTTACGTGGAGGCGGCGGACCTCATCCGCCGGCTCCCGCTGGATGAGGCGCGCGACACCTTCGCCTCTTCCGCCACATCATCCCGCTTCCGTAGCGAAGCGCCCGACAATCTCGCTTCCCTGCTGGGCTTCTTCGCCCGCGAGAACGCAACCGTCTTCGCCGAGGTGATGCAGGCGATCGCCAATGACGGGCCTGGCATCACGCGGGCTGAGGCCAGCGCGCTTGCCGTCCCGGCGCTCGTCATCGGCTGCGGCGCCGATCTCGTTCATCCGCTGGCGACTGCCCGCGATCTGGCGAATGTCATGCCCAACGCCACCTTCGCCGAGGTCACGCCGAAGGCCACCCACAAGGACCGCCACTTCGCCGAAATCCGCGCCGCCATCGGTGGCTTCCTCGACAGACATTTCAACAACCAGGACCAGTCATGACTTCCAAACCCCTGTCAGGCCCGGCCGCCATCGCCGCCTTGCCGCGCGATCGTCTGATCGCCGAATTCTCTTCGTGGTCGGCCAATCTCGCCAATTTCGAGAGCGACCTGCAACGCATCGAGCCTTATGTCGATCTCCATCACATCGATGTCGCCGACGGCCATTTCGCGCCGTCCTTCCTGTTCTTCCCCGACCTTGTCGCCCGCATCGCCAGGCTGACGGCCAAACCCATCCACGTCCATCTGATGGTCGATGCTTCCATCGTCGAGGCGCAGACGCGCCAGTTCATCGAGGCGGGCGCCGATATGATCAGCGTCCATGCCGAGAACGGCGAGGCCGGATTGCGCGCCGTGCGGCTGGCGCGTGAGCTCGGCGTCGAAGCCGGCGTCGTGCTCAGGCTGGAGACACCGGTCGAGACGGTCACCCCCTTTGTCTCCGAGGTCGCCTTCGTCACGCTTCTCGGCACCGCGATCGGCGTCAAGGGCCAGGGCCTGTCGGAAAAAGCCTGCGACAGGCTGGGCGAAGCCCGCGCCATCCTGCGAAAGGCAGGCCGCGAGGCGGCCGTGGTTCTTGCCGCCGACGGCGGCATCCGCCACGAGACCGTGCCGCAGCTTCGCGCGGCCGGAGCCGAGACGGTGGTGCTCGGTTCGCTCGCCTTTGGCGACAAGGACCTCGCCGGGCGCATCGCCTGGCTGCATGGGCTGAAGGTCGCGGCATGACAACCCAGGCCGCCCTCGCAATCGATCTTGGTGGCACCGAGCTTCGTGCCGCCCTGGTCGACCGCGACGGCAAGATACTGGCCTTCGCGGCCGTGCCGACGCAGGCGCAGGCCGGCCCCGAAGTGGTGATCGGCCAGATCGAGGCGCTGGCGGCGACCGTTCATGCGCAAGTCCCGGAGCTCGCCATTGTCGGCGTCGGCGTCGGCGCGCCGGGACCGCTCGATCCGCTGGCTGGCATCGCGGTCGGACCGCCGACGCTTGCCGGCTGGCAGGACGTGCCGCTGGCCGATATCCTGGAGCGGCGGCTCGGCCTGACGGTGCGGCTGGAGAACGATGCCAATGCGGCAGCACTCGGCGAATGGCGCTTCGGCGCCGGTCATGGCGCTCGCTCGCTGGTCTTCGTCACGGTGTCGACCGGCATCGGCGGCGGCGTCGTCGCCGACGGGCGCATCCTGCACGGGCGACGCGGCCTGGCGGCCGAGATCGGCCACATGACCATCACCAATGAGGGCGAACGCTGCATGTGCGGCGTCGTCGGCTGCTTCGAGGCGGTTGCCTCAGGCACCGCGCTTGGCCGCCGCGCCAACGCCGCGACGTCGCCCCTGGACGGCTCGACGCTGCGCCGCCTGTCCGCGAATGGCGAGGTGACTGGCCGCCATGTCGTCGAGGCGGCCCGGCTGGAAGACGATCTTGCGCTCGCCCTGCTCGAGGAGGAGGCGCGCTGGCTGGGCGTCGGCTTCACCAACCTCCTGCATCTCTATTCGCCCGATGTGCTGGTCGTCGGCGGCGGCATCGCCAATGGCCTCGACCTTATGGCGCCGGTCATCGAGGCGACCATCCGCGAGCGCGCCATGCGCGCCTATCGCGACGTGCCGGTCGTCCAGGCCCAGCTCGGCCGCCATGCCGGCCTGGTTGGCGCGGCCAGCCTGGTGCTGTTCGACGAAGGCGGCACGTTGGCGGCTCCCATGCCCGTCGGCCCAAGCACTTATCCGGACAAGAGAAGGGACTTCAACGGCTGAACTCAAGCCGCGCGGCTTGCGCAAATCCGCCTGACATCCCCACCACATGAAAATGGCCGGAGGCAGCGATGCCCCCGGCCATTTGCATTGCCATGCGGCTGCTACTCGGCGGGAACGACGTTGGCCGGCAGGCTGTCGTCGGCTGTCCCGGCCAGCGCCTTCGCCAGCTTGGCCTCGTCGAGTTCGCCTTCCCAGCGGGCCACCACCAGCGTCGCCACCGCGTTGCCGACGAAGTTGGTCAGAGCCCGGCATTCCGACATGAAGCGGTCGACGCCAAGAATCAGCGCCATGCCGGCGACAGGCACCGAGGGAACCACCGAAAGCGTTGCCGCGAGCGTGATGAAGCCTGCCCCCGTGATGCCGGCCGCACCCTTCGAGGACAGCATCGCCACCAGAAGCAGCAGGATCTGGTCGCCGAGCGAAAGAGGGATGTTGGTGGCCTGCGCGATGAACAGTGCCGCCAGCGTCATGTAGATGTTGGTGCCGTCGAGGTTGAAGGAATAGCCGGTCGGGATGACCAGGCCGACCACCGAGCGCTTGGCGCCGGCCTTTTCCATCTTTTCCATCAGCGAGGGAAGGGCGGCTTCCGACGAGGAGGTGCCCAGCACCAGCAGCAGCTCTTCCTTGATATAGCGGATCAGCGACAGGATGGAGAAGCCGTTGTAGCGGCAGACCGCGCCCAGCACGACGAACACGAACAGGAAGGCGGTGACGTAGAAAGTGCCGACCAGCATGGCGAGGTTGATCACCGAACCGATGCCGTATTTGCCGATGGTGAAGGCCATGGCGCCGAAGGCGCCGATCGGGGCGGCCTTCATCAGCACGCCGACCAGCTTGAACATCGGCGCCATCAGCGCCTGCAGGAAGTTGAGCACCGGTTCGCCCTTGTCGCCGACCAGCGCCAGCGCGACGCCGAACAGCACCGAGAAGAACAGCACCTGCAGGATGTCGCCATCGGCGAAGGCGCCGACGATCGTTCCGGGGATGATGTTCATCAGGAAGCCGGTCACCGACTGGTCATGCGCCTTGGCCGCATAGGTGTTGACGGTCGAGGCGTCGAGCGTCGCCGGGTCGATGTTGAAGCCGGCGCCCGGCTGCACGACATTGGCGACGACAAGGCCGACGATCAGGGCGAGCGTCGAGAAGGTGAGGAAATAGAGCATCGCCTTGCCGGCGACGCGGCCGACCTTCTGCAGGTCGCTCATGCCGGCGATGCCGGTCGCCACCGTCAGGAAGATGACCGGCGCGATGATCATCTTGACCAGCTTGATGAAGGCGTCGCCCAGCGGCTTCATGCTCTCGCCGATCGATGGATAGTAATGGCCGAGCAGGATGCCGACGGTGATCGCCACCAGCACCTGCACATAGAGCTGGGCATAGAGGGGTTTGCGCTGCGCGCCGGGCACGGCGGATTGGTCTGCGATATGCATCGAACTCTCCCTGGCCGGATGGGGCGGCTAGCGCGCCCTGCAAGGCTTCTCCCATCGCGGCGTTCCGGTCGCCCGCCGCTGCGAACGGGTTTGCAAGCGCCGTGCCAGATCAAGGAAAGGCCGGAATCCCTGGATTTGCGGCCGTTTCGGTTCTCCCGGCTGCAAGGCCTGTGCGGATTTCCGCACAGGCCTTGTTTGCGAGGGCGGAATTTCGCATTACACTGCCGGCAAAGCCGCCGGGCAAAGGGAGAGAGCCGACGCCGCAAGCACGCACCGACAGTGAAACCGCCGGGTTTGCCGGACGCGACCTGCCGCGCGAAGCGATGGCCTTCCTGCGCGACGGCCGCTGGCTGATCCTGGCCATGGTGCTGGCGCTCCTGGCCGGCGCGGTCGCCGTTGCCGGCAGCATCGCGCGGGACCAGGCCGCCGGCGACCTGCGCGACGGAGCGATGGCCGCCTTGCCGCTGGCTGCTGGAACCCTGACCGGCGAGATCGAAAAGCAGCGCCTCGTGCCGCTGGTGCTGGCGCGCGACGATGCGGTGCGCGCAGCGCTGCGTCGCGCCGGAAAGGTGGAGGAGCCCGCCCTCGATGCCAAGCTCCGGGCCATAGCCAGCGATGCCTCGGCGTCGGCCATCTATGTCATCGACACGGCGGGCATCGCCATATCGGCCAGCAATGCCGGCCAGCCGGACAGCTTTGTCGGCATCGATTACAATTTCCGGCACTATTTCCAGGAAGCGATGGCCAATGGAGCCGCCAGCCAGTACGGCCTCGGCACCATCAGCGGCCGGCCGGGCCTCTACCTCGCCAGTCGCGTCGACGATGGCGGCAAACCGCTTGGCGTCGTCGTTCTGAAAGTTGAACTCGGCGGCGTGGAGGCCAGTTGGAGAGCCAGCGGCTTCCTCGTCTTCGTCACCGACGAACGCGGCGTGGTGCTGGCCACCAGCCAGCCCGACTGGCGATTCCGCGCCCTGGCGCCGCTCTCGGCCGAGGATACCGCGGTGGCACACGAGCGGCTCCAGCTGACCGACGCCGCCTTCGAACCGCTGCCGATGAGGCGCGGCGCCGGCGATGGCCTGGCGACGATCGAGGACTCGCGAAAGCCGCGCCAGTTCGTCGAGGTGGTGCAGGACCTTCCCGGTGCTGTTCCCGGCTGGCGCCTGTGGCTGCTGACGCCCGCCGACACAGCACTTTCGTCCGCGGCCAACACAGCACGCCTGACCACGCTGTTGGGCCTGCTGTTGACCGGACTGCTGACCTATGCGCTCACCAGGCGGCAGCGCGCGCGCCGGCTACGCCAGGAGGCGCTGGCGCGCATGAATGCCGAACTGGAAAGCCGGGTCAGCACGCGAACGGCGGAGCTGACGCGCTCCAACACCGCGCTGGCAGGCGAAATCACCGAGCGCGAAAATGCCGAAGCCAAGGTGCGCCGGCTGCGCGACGATCTCGCCCAGGCCAACCGGCTTTCCATCCTTGGCCAGATCGCCGCCGGCGTCGCGCATGAGATCAATCAGCCGGTCGCCGCCATCCGCACCTATGCCGAGAATGCCGGCCGTTTTCTCGAAAGCGGCAAGACCGAACCGGCGAGCGGCAATCTCACTTCGATCGTCTCGATGACCGAGCGCATCGGCGCCATCACCGGCACTTTGCGCACCTTTGCTCGTCGGCCCGGCCTTGCCGCTTCGCCGCTGCCGGTGCGCGAGGCGATCGACGGCGCGCTGTCGCTCCTGTCCGGCCGTATCCGCGATTCCGGCGTCACCATCGTCAAGCCGCGTGGCGACACGTCGCCACTGGTGATGGCAAGCCGCATCCGGCTGGAGCAGATCCTGGTCAACCTGTTGCAGAATGCGCTGGACGCCATGAAGGACCGGCCCGATCCCCGCATAGAGATCGACCTGGCCGAGCACGACGACAGGGTGCTGATTTCGGTGCGTGATAATGGACCCGGCCTCGGGCCGGAGGCCGCCGGCAATCTGTTTATGCCGTTTCAGACCACTAAGGAGAAGGGGCTTGGCCTCGGCCTGGTGATCTCGCAGGAGATCGCGCAGGAACTGGGCGGCACGCTGCGGTTCGACGCTGATTACGCGGGCGGCGCATCCTTCACCATCGACTTGAGGCGGATCGAATGACTGAGGGATCAGGACTGGTGGCCCTCGTCGAGGACGACGCGGACCTGCTTCACGCCACCACGCAATTGCTCGAACTGGCCGGCTTCTCGGTGGTCGCGCTCAAGGCCGCCGAGGCGGCGCTTGGCGTCGTCGACGCCGGTTTCGAGGGCGTGGTTGTCAGCGACATCAGGATGCCCGGCATGAATGGGCTGCAGCTGTTCGACCGCATCAAGGCCATCGATGCCGACCTGCCTGTGATCCTGGTCACCGGGCATGGCGATGTCGATCTGGCGGTGGCCGCACTGAAGGACGGAGTCTACGATTTCATCCCGAAACCCTATGCGGGCGAGCGCCTCGTCGAGGCTCTGAAGCGAGCCCTTGAGAAGCGGCGGCTGGTGATGGAGAACCGCCGCCTGCGCGAGGCCGCGGCGCTTGCCGCCGACGGCATGCCCCTGATCGGCGAGGCGCCTGCCATGCGGCGCTTGCGCGAGACCTTGCGCCAGATCGCCGACATGGATGTCGACGTGCTAGTGGAGGGCGAGACAGGGACCGGCAAGGAGGTGGTGGCAGATCTCCTGCACCGTTGGGGCCGGCGGCGTGCCAGGCCGTTCGTGGCTCTGAACTGCGGCGCCCTTCCGGAGACCGTCATCGAAAGCGAACTGTTCGGCCACGAGGCCGGCGCGTTCACCGGCGCGCAGCGGCGGCGCATCGGCAGCGTCGAACACTCCAGCGGCGGCACGCTGTTCCTCGACGAGATCGAATCCATGCCGCCGGCCCTGCAGGTCAAGCTCTTGCGGGTGCTGGAGACACGCAGCCTCACCCCGCTCGGCTCCAACGAGACCAGGCGTCTCGATCTCAGGGTTGTCGCCGCGACCAAGGTCGATCTCGGCCGCCCCGACCAGCGCGGCGATTTCCGTGAAGACCTCTACTTTCGGCTCAATGTGGTGACGCTGCGCATCCCGCCGTTGCGCGAACGGCGCGGCGACATACCGATGCTGTTCGGACATTTTCTGGCCAAGGCGGCGGAGCGCTTCAACCGTCCCGTGGCCGAAATGAATGCTGCCGTCAGCAGCCACCTGCAATCGCATGACTGGCCTGGCAATGTGCGCGAGCTCGTGCATTTCGCCGATCGCGTGGCACTCGGCCTCGGTCCTGATGACCAGGCCAATGCGGCGCCCACACGGGAATCATCAGCGGCGCTGCCTGAGCGGGTCGGGCATTATGAGGCGCAGCTGATCCGCGAGGCATTGCGTGATCATGGCGGCGACGTGCGCGGCGCCATCGATGCTCTCGGCGTGCCGCGCAAGACGTTCTACGACAAGCTGAAGCGCTACGGCATTGCCGCATCCGAATTCCGCAATGGCGATCAGGACCAGCAAGTCGTTCGGGGACGCATATAGCCGTTGCGCAAGCGCTTCGCCCTTCGTAACGCTTTGTACCCGCCGCATTCCGGAAAGAGCCATGAATACGACCCTCGAAACAACGGCAAACCCTCCGCCGGAAGACCTCGCCTTTCTCAGCGAGCGCCTGACGTCGTTCAACGACGGCGATGTCGGCGCTTCCGAAAGGAAGGCGCTCGCCGTCTTCGTGCGCGACGAGGACGGCGCGGTCGTCGCCGGCACTTCGGGCTACACCGCCTGGGGCTGGCTCTACGTGCAATGGCTGTGGGTCGATGAAAGGCTGCGCGGCCAGCACATGGCGGGCCGGATGCTGGACGCGGCCGAGCAGGAAGCCGTTGAGCGCGGCTGCCACGGCGCGTTGATCGACACCTTCAACCCCAACGCCGCCAAGGTCTATCAGCGCCAGGGCTATCAGCCCTTCGGCACGCTGGCCGATTTCCCGGTGGGCCGCAGCCGCGTCTTCCTGCAGAAGAAACTGTCGCCGACCTGATCAGCCGGCGAGCCGCCCGCCGCGCATCGGCTGCGGCGCGCCGGTCGTGCTTGGAAAGCTGATCGGCAGGCCGCGCAGCACGCGCACGGCGAGGAAGGCAAAACACTCCGCCTCCACGGCGTCGCCGCTCCAGCCGAGGCTTTCGGCCTGCACCACCTCGACGCCGGCGCGGCGGGCGAGCATCGCCATCATCGTCGGATTGTGGCGGCCGCCGCCGCTGACCACAAGCTTTTTCGGCCGGCTGGGCAGCATGTC
Organism: Mesorhizobium sp.; assembly: GCF_017306585.1. Classification (GTDB taxonomy): domain Bacteria; phylum Pseudomonadota; class Alphaproteobacteria; order Rhizobiales; family Rhizobiaceae; genus Mesorhizobium. Next base: position 52,843 of record NZ_JAFKIC010000116.1, read on the forward strand.
GAGCGCCTTGCCGACGGCGCCGGCGGTGAAGGCGGTCAGCAGCGCCGCGCCATCCTCGGCGCCCAGCCCATCGGCCATTGCCGCACCGAAATCGAAACGGTCGAGCGATTTCGGATAAGGCTTGGTCAGATAGGGGTGCTGCAACAGCTTGGCGAGGCGCGCCTCATCCACCTTGCCGGCGCGTCCCAGCGCGCCGTCGCGGTCCATGTCGCCGAGCCCTTTCGACTTGATGAAGTCGTTAAGCGGCGCGTTGGCGGGGCCGGTGTCGAAGGCGACGACATTGTCGGCGCCGCCCCACCAGGTGATGTTGCCGACGCCGCCGAGATTGAGCACCGCCACCTCGCCACTGGCGCCGGCGTTGCGCATCAGCGCCGTGTGATAAACAGCCGCGAGCGGCGCCCCTTGCCCGCCCGCGCGCATGTCGGCCGAGCGGAAATCATAAGCGACCTTGGTGCCGAGGATTTTATGCATCAGCTCGCCGTCGCCGAGCTGCCGGGTCTGGCCCAGTCGCCCGACCTGCGGCGCGCGATGCAGCACGGTCTGCCCGTGAAAACCGACGACGCCGATATCGGCCATCGTCATGCCGTAGCCTTCGACCAGTTCCTTGACCGCCGCCGACTGCGCGCGCGTCAGCGCTTCCTCGGCCTTGCTGAAGATCTCCGGTTCGGGACCGGTGAAATTCCAGGCCCTGGCCGCCGTCAGGGTTTCTTCAAGCAGCGAACGGATCGACGAGGGATAAGGCATCAGCCGGTATGTGCCGAAATCCGCGACCCGCTCGCCATCGGTCTTGATCAGCGCGACATCGATGTTGCCGTCGAGCACGGTGCCGGTCATCAGGCCGACGGCCCAGATTGGTTCCATGGTCGCTTCCTAGTTCCCATTGTTGGGATCGCCGATCGCTCGTCGCGGCGCAACGATTCCCCTGTCGAAACGACATGTCGGATGAATTCGGTCGGTGAGCAAGGTCTGTGAATCACCCTTGTCGACGTCGATCAACAGTCCGGTGCCGGTATGGCCGATGGTTTCAGGGCCGTAAAGCGCCGAGGGGCCAGTCTTCACAACGGCGTTCCCAGCGAAGGTGCGGACGGCCGATAAAGGCACGCGCCTCGGCGTGATCGATTGTTCGCACGTGCCTGTGGCGTGGAGGTCAGCCCTGGCGCGGCACGCCCCTGGCTAAGAGATAGACGAGATACGGCCCGCCGAGCAGCGAAGCGAACAGGCCGGTGGGCAATTCGTAGGGAAAGGCGGCCATGCGCGACAGCCAGTCCGAGACGATCATCAGCAAGGCGCCGAGAAGCATGGCTCCCGCGAGATGAATGCGCGCACGGGAAAGGCCGGCGAGGCGGGCAAGGTGCGGCGCGATCAGGCCGACGAAGCTCAGCGGCCCGACGACCATGGCCGACAGCGCCGTCAGAAGTGCTGCCACGACGATCAGCAGCAGCCGCCCGCCGGCGACCGGCACGCCCAGGCCACGGGCGCTGTTCGTGCCCAGCGGCAGGATGTCGAGCCAGCGGGCGGCAAGGAACAGCGGCAGCACCAGTGGCGGCAGACAGGCCATTGCAAGCCAGGCATCTCCTGATGTGGCCTGGCCGGTCGAGCCGCTCAGCCAGCGCAGCAATATGTAGGACTGCGCGTTGCCCATCGCGACGGTCGCGGTGATGACGGCGCTGCACAGCGCGCTCATCGCGATGCCGGCAAGGAGCAGCCGGTCGGTGCCGAACTTCGACCGCGCGGCGATCGCGAGCATGGCGATCAGTGCCGCGAGCGAACCCAGCGCCGATCCGGTCAGTTGCCAGCCGAGGCCGGCGGTGGCGCTGATCGTCAGCACGGCGGTCAGGCCGGCTCCGGCGCCGGTGCCGACGCCGAGCACTTCGGGGCTTGCCAGCGGATTGCCGGTGACCCTTTGGATGACGACGCCAGCCGCAGCGAGCATGGCGCCGGCGGCCGCCGCCACGACGATGCGCGGTGCGCGCCAGGCGGCGAGGTCGGCGAGCAGGCCGCCGCTCGCGAATGACCAGCCCGTGGGGCCGCGTCCGACCAAAAGCGCCAGGACGGCGGCGATGAGTATCAGCGCCAGCAGGAGCAGAATGAGAAGCCACGGCCGGCTGGCCTTGCGCGGTGAGGTGCCGGCCGAACCGAGATGCGGCCACTCGAACATGCGCAGCCGTGGCAGGAGCCACAACAGCAGCGGGCCGCCGAGCAGTGCGGTGCCGGCGCCGGTCGGAATGCGCTCGCCCCCGGTGCCGGCCGCAAGTTGCACCAGCCCGTCCGTCAGCCACAGCAGGATGGCGCCGACCAGGGGTGCGGCCAGCAGTTTCTGCCGCAAGGTGCGGGCGCCGGAAAGCGTGGCGAGCGCCGGCGCGGCGAGGCCGACGAAGCCGATGACGCCGACCTCAGCCGCGACGGTGGTCGCCATCCACACCGAGAGCGCGATGACGAGGAAGCGGCTGGTGTGGCGGGCAACGCCCAGGCCGCGCGCCGAGGCGTCGTCGAGGCCAAGGATGGTCAGCGGCCGCAGCAGCATCAGCGCCGCCATCGCGCCGGCCGCAAGTCGCGCGGCAAGCGCGATGGCCGGTCCCCAATCCTGCTGGACCAGCGATCCGCCGCCCCAGATGAACAGCGAGAACAGGTATTCGCCATTGGCGAGGATGAGCGCGGCGCTGACCGAACTCGCCGTCAATGCCACCATCATGCCGGCAAGGACGACGGACACCGGTTCGAGCCCGCGCCGCCAGGTCAGCGCCAGTACCAGCAGCACCGCCGCCGTGCCGCCGGCGAAGGCGACCAGGCCTTGCGACCGCTCCATCAGCAAGGGCGCGTGCAGCGACGCGATCGTCATGGCCAGTTGCGCGCCGGCCGAAATACCGAGCGTCGACGGCTCTGCCAGCGGGTTGCGCAGCACATGTTGCAACAAAAGACCGGACAGGCCGAGCACGGCGCCCGCCAGAACCGCCACGGCGGCGCGCGGCAGCGTGCTGTAGAACAGGATGACATGGTCGAGATTGCTGTTGTTGCTGTGAAGCGTTGCCGGCCATTGCGTGCCCACGCGCCACGCGAACAGCAGAGCCGCCACCGCTGCCAGGGCGCCCCACAGGACGAGGGGAGACAGGGCACGCTGCGCCCTGAGGTGGTCCGTTGCAACGCGGTCCGTCATGAAGCGTGCCCGGCAAGGGCGGCGGCCGCCAGGCGCGCGAAGCGGCGTGCCGATGGCAGGCAGCCGAAATGATTGATCGGTTCCAGCACCGCGAGGCGCCTTTCGCGCACCGCAGGCAGCGCGTTCCACAAGGCGTTCGTCGGCAGCGAGCGCCCGACATCGGCCGGCAGCGGCGAGACGATCAGCATCGACGCCTCGGGCACGCGCGCCAGCGCTTCCAGCCCGACTGGTGCTGCCGCGCTGTAGCTGGTTTCGTCGGTCCACGCATTTTCCATGCCGAGGCGCGACAACACGTCGCCGAACATCGCGTCGCGGCCGAAGGCGCGGAAGTGCCTGCTGTCGCCAAGGCTGATGACGAAGACCGGCCGCGCCGATGATGGCGGCAGACTGGCGCGCAGGCGCGAGATCTCGCCGGATGTTTCGTCGACATAGCGCCTTGCCTCAGCCTGCCGCCCGAGTTTTTCGCCCAAAGCAACCGTCGCGGCCTCGGCGAGCGCATAGGGCGGCACGCCGGCTTCGTAGACTGGCTGCGCGAACACCGGCGCGATGCGTTCGAGCATCGGCCGCTGGTATTCGTAGAAATTCGAGATGACGATAAGGTCGGGGGCGATGATGCGCAGCAGCTCGTAATTGGGCGCGCCGCGCAGGCCGAGATCGGTCAGGGATCGAGGCACGGACGGCTCCACCGCGATCTTGCGGAACTGGATCAATTCTGTCGCTGCCGCCGGCTCGATGCCGAGCGCCAGCAACGTCTCCAGCATGCCCCAGTCGATCGCGGCGACGCGGTTCGCCGCCGCCTTGGCGGCGATCGGTGGCAGCAAGGCCGCGCCCGCCAGCCCCAGCACTTGCCTTCGGTTCGGCCGATGGATCACTGGCTTGTCTAGCAAGGTGCAACCAAGTGGATGACTACCAAGTCGTGTGCACCTTCAGCTTGAAGGAACGGCCTTCGCCATAGGAGCAGGTCAGCGTCGTCTGGCAGCTCGACACGTAGGTCTTGTTGAACAGGTTGGTGACGTTGAGGTCGACGCCCCAGTTTTCCTTCTCGTAGCCGAGCTTCAGGTCGGCCAGAGTCACGGCGGGAACCTTCGCCGTGTTGGCATTGTCGGCCCATGAAGAGCCAATATAGCGCAACCCGCCGCCGATCGAGACGCCGTCATACCAGTCGCCACGGAATGTGTAGTCGACTGACGCCGAAGCCATCACTTCAGGCGCGATGAAAGGCGTCTTGCCGACATATGCCAGTTCTTTGTCCTTGGTGATTTTGAGATCATATGCGGTGAATGCGCCCGTGATGCGGAAATCGTCGGTGATGTTCACCTTGCCTTCCAGCTCCACGCCGCGCGAACGTACCTCTCCGGTTTGATACTGTGCAAAGGGACTGGCCGCCGTTGCGGTGGCTACGTTCTGGCGCGTGAGATCAAACAGAGACAGCGTGAAGAGACCATCGATAAAGGTCGGTACATACTTGACGCCAACTTCGTACTGCTGGCCGGTCTCGGGGGAGAACAGATTGCCGTTGGCGTCGGTGCCAATGATCGGATTGAAGAAGGTCGCCACGCTGGCATAGGGGGTGACGCCGTTGGCGAACTCGTAGGCAAGGCCCGCGCGTCCGGAGAAGTCGCCAACGGTCTGGCTGAGCGTGCTCGAACTCGATGAATAGTAGGTCGGGCGGTTGTCGGCGCTGAGCCAGCCACGGTCGTAGCGCCCGTTCAGCGTCACCAGCCATCCATCGCCGAAGCGCAACTGGTCCTGTGCGTAGACGCCGAGCTGCTGCTGGGTCAGATCCTGGCTGAGATAACTGACGCGTGGCGTAAGTGGCGAGCCGTAGACCGGATTGAAGGCATCGATCGGATTGAAGTTGAGGGGATCGTAAAGGCCCGACGACTGCACCTGGTCGATATTGTAGTATTTGTAGTCGAGACCGGCGAGCAGCGTATGTTCGATGGAACCAGTCTCGACCTTGCCCTGCAGCTGCAGATCCGACAGGAACGTCTTGATGTCGGTATCATGGCCGAAGTTGATGCGATTGAGCTCGGTGGGACTGGCGTCTGGATGAGCGGCGTCTCTCGCCCAGCCGTTGGGGTAGACGCTGACTTCGTCGATAGATGCGGCGCTAAAGCGCGTATTGGAACGCACCGTCCAGTCATTGTCGAAGGTGTGTTCGAATTCGTAACCGATCGACCCCTGTTCGCGCTTGTAGAGATCGATGCTTGGCTCGGTAAAGTTCGCATCGGGATCGATACGGCCGTAATTCACGCCGTCGACAACACGGTCCGTGACCGTTCCCGCATAGGGCAGGAAGCTGCCGCCATTGTGGTTCTCGTCGATGTGGGAATAATTGGCCAGGATGGTCAGCGTCGTGGCGTCGTCGGGCTTCCAGGTGATGCTGGGCGAGATGAAGCCGCGCCAGCCGTTCTGGAGGTCGCTGTAGGTGTCGCCGCCGGCGACCTTGCCGTTGATGCGGTAGCTGACCGCGCCATTGTTGGCGACGTCGCCGATGTCGAAGCCGAGATAGACGTTGCCCGCATCGTTGACGCCGGTCTCGACATAACGCTTGCGTTCGAACTCCGGCCGCTTGCTGACATAATTGACGAGACCGCCCGGGTTGCTGCCGCCGTAAAGCACGGAAGCCGGTCCCTTCAGCACCTCGATGCGCTCGAGCCCGAAACTGTCGACATAGAAGCCGCCGAAACCGTAGCTGAACAGCTGCAAGCCATCCATGTAGGTGCCGGTGGCGGTCGCCTGGAAGCCGCGAATGAACAGCCAGTTGGTGTCGCTGTCGGGGCCGAAGGGCTGCGCGAAGACGCCGGCCGTGTAGCGCAGCGCTTCGTCGACCTTCTGCGCGCCCTGGTCGTCGATCTCCTGCCGTCCGACCACGGAGACCGATTGCGGGATGTCCTTGATGTCGGTCGCGCTCTTGGAGCCGGTCCTGGTCTTCTTGGCGACGACGCCGCTGACGGGGCCGGTGGCGCTGTCGCCGGCTTCGCCCTCGACGACGACGGGGGCAAGCTGTGTTCCGGTCTGCACGCTCTGTGCGAAGGCGGTGATCGGCGGGATCATCGCCACAGCGCCACCCGCCAGAAGCGCCTTCATCCGGTAAAATCTGCTCATCAGGAAAGTCCCCGCCTGCGGTCGTTGAGATACTTGATCATTTATCTCAACTTATCTGCGGGTCATTGGATGGATTTGGGCGGCTTGTCTGTTCTTGTCCAAACGCCTGATAACGCGCCGTCATGTTGCGCAAATGTCACGGGCGGTCCTAGCCCACGCGCCGGGCGTCACGCCGACAATCGACTTGAACACGCGCGTCAGATGCGCCTGGTCGAAGAAGCCGGTCGCCTCGGCGATATCCCCAAGCGAGGCGGCATCATGCGCCATCATCGCCTTGGCCTTGTCGATACGCGCCTGCATCTGCCAGCGGTGCGGCGGCACGCCCGTCGCCGCCTTGAAGGCGTGGCTCATCGCGGTCTCGGACAGGCCGGTCAGCGCGGCAAGATCGGCAAGCCGGATCCTGTCCAGGCAGTGCGCGTCTATGTAGTCGGTGACAAGGCGTAGCTTGCGGCGCGACAGCGGCGAGCGACGCCTGGCACTTGGCTGCTCGACCTGGAAAAGACGTGCAAACAGCGCGTTGAGCAGACCCTCGCCATAGAGATCATGCAAAGGCCGCTCGCTGCCGCACTCCCCGGCGATCAGGCCGGCCAGCGTGGCGATGCTCTCGTCGTGGAACTGGAAGCGCGACGTCAGCAAGGCTTCGCGGTCGAGGCCGCGGCCGAAGCGGCGGGTCAGCGTCGCCACGTCGAAATGCAGGTCGAGATGCCGGATGCGGCGCAGGCCCTCGACGCGACCGCGGATCGGCATGCCGGCTGGAATATAGGCCATGGAGAAAGGCCGGTCGTGACGGCAGCGTTCGCCCTTGGCGCCTTCGACCAAGAAATCGCCGTCGCCTTCCATCTCGAGTGCGACAAACAGCCGGGGATCGGGCGAGACATAGTGGCCATGCGCCTTGTCACAGCACGAGACATCCCAGAGGTCGGCAACCACGCCGTCCCAGACATGCCATTTCAGGTCGCCGATGACCGAAAAGCCCTCGATCCGGCTTTCCATGCGTGCAACGAAGCTCAAGTCCTGATCGTCTCCGGAAATAATACATGACGAAAGTAGTCATGTTTATGCCCGGATGACGGCGGAACCGCAAGCCCCTAGGTCGCGGCTCCTCAAACGTGTGCTCAAAACCGCTGTGTGTCAGCCGCGCCTAGACGCTTTCGAGATAGGTCTCGATCTCGAAATCGCTGACATTGAGGGCGAAGGTGTTCAGTTCCTGGCGTTTGCAGGCGACGAAGGAGTCGCGCAGGATCGCTGGGAATATCTCCGCCACATGTGTGCCGCCCTCGAAGGCCGCGATCGCCGAGGCCCAATCCGGCGGCAGTTTGGCGGGGGCGGTGCCTTGCCCCTCATTGCCGGCCGGGTCGCCCGGAGACATCTGCCTTTCGATGCCGATCAGTGCCGCGCCCAGTATGGCGGCAAGCACCAGATAGGGATTGGCGTCGGCTCCGGATACGCGGTGCTCGATGCGGCGCGCCGCGGTCGGGCCACCCGGAATGCGGATCGCCACCATGCGGTTCTCGTAACCCCAGGCGACAGCCGTCGGCGCGTAGGAGCGAGGGCGAAGCCTGCGGTAGGAGTTGAAGTGCGGCGCAAACACCAGCGTGCTTTCCGCCATCGCCGCCAGCAGCCCGCCGACCGCGTGACGCATGGTGTCGGAACCCTGGTCCGTGCCGTCGTCGAAGACATTGCGGCCATCGGCATCGACAAGGCTGAAATGGACATGGAAGCCGTTGCCGGCCCGGTCGCCGTAGGGCTTGGCCATGAAGCAGGCGGCGAAGCCGTGCTTGCGGGCGATGCCCTTGACGGTGCGCTTGAACAGCACGGCATCGTCGGCGGCGCGCAGCGCATCGGCGACATGGTTCAGGTTGATCTCGAACTGGCCGACGCCGTTTTCGGCGATCGCCGTGTCGACGGGAATGCCCTGCGCCCGGCAGGCCTCGTAGACGTCGTGGATGAAAGCCTCGAAATCGTCGATTTCATCGATCGACAGCGCCGCGTCGGAATCGAGACGCCGCCCGGTGACCGGTGAGACAGGTCCGACCGGCCGTTGCGACTGCGGATCGACCAGATAGAATTCGAGCTCCGTCGCCGCCACAGGGGTCAGGCCGAGCGCCTTGAAACGGTCGAGGATGCGGGCCAGCGCCCGGCGCGGATCGCCCAGATAGGGCGCGCCGCTTTCATCGGCCAGCCAGAGCGGGACGAGTGCGGTCGGATGCGCGGTCCAGTCCACGGGCAGGATGCCGCGGCCGGTCCATTGGCAAAGCCCGTCCGCGTCGCCGGTCGAGAACACCAGGCTGTTGCCTTCGATATCCTCGCCCCAGATGTCGAGCCCGATCAGCGAGTAGGGCATGCGCAGCTTGCCTTCGAGCGCCTTGCGCGCCTGCTCGACCGGGATGCGTTTTCCCCGCATCACGCCGTTGAGGTCGCACACGGCGGCCCTCAGGCTCTGTATGTCGGTTCTGCTGTCAAGCCAGTTCAGGACGTCCGCAATTGCATCGCTCAATTTCAAACCTCTGGTTTTGGAAGGTGCCCGAGCCCTGTGGGCTGCGCGATCCCTGGTAAAAATGCTTGTGAGTTTTCGGGAAGCATATCCGGCCTGCGGCGGATATTTTTCCTTATTTTTTCAAGTCACTAGCCGGGATGTCGGGAGGCATTTCAAAACCAATTTCGCGATCTGCGATCGCAACATAGAGGCAAGAAGCCGGAAAGCCAAGGGTATTTTCGGGCGCTTAGACTGGCGAGCCGCATGCATTCGCGATTGGATGCGCCGAAAGGAGCGACAGGCGACGCCTGTAGATAGTCTCCTAATCCCAGCTTCTCGCATCCGGAAATCTGGCCTGTCGCAAAATATGCGCCGCACCTTCCTCGATGTCGCGGACCATGGCGGCGCGGGCGCGTTCGCCGTCCTGCGCCTCGATCGCCGTCACGACTTCCTCGTGATAGTCGATGTCGAGGATGGAGGAGAGGTCGTCCTCGAACCCCATGGCAAGATTCCTCAGGAAAGGGCCAACCTGCATCCAGACGGTTTCGATCAGGAAGATCATCTGCTCGTTGCCACAGTGGCGGTAGATCGAGAATTTGAAAGCGTAGTTCTTCCTCAGATAGTCGCCGATGTCGTCAGTGCGCGCCGCCAGCGTCAGTTCGGTGCTGTGGCGCCTGATCGTGCGCAGATTGTTGCCGTTGATGCGTTTGGTCGCCAGCTCCGTCGCCGAGCCCTCGAGGATCGTGCGCACGGCGGTCAGTTGCGAGAAGCGGTCGGCCGAGATGGCCGGTACCTCGACACTGCCGTTCGGCATCGGGCTCAGCGCCCGCAATGCCTGCAGCCGCATGAAGGCGCTGCGCACCGGCATGTCGCTGGTGCCAAGCTCCTTGGCGAGCTTGCGCGAGGTCAGCTTCTGGCCGGGCGTGAACTGGCCCGACATCAGGGCCCGCACGAGCTCCAGATAGACCTTTTCATGCAGGGGAACGGTGTCGACGGCGGTCAATCCGAATTGTGTTCTGCCGGCCATTGGTGAGGCGCTACTTCATTGGTTCTGCAATTGACCCTGATCGCCAGCCGCGGACAGTCCTGATTGGGCCGGGCATCGCGGGAGCACGGAAATCAGCGATTTGCCGGCCATGATAGACGCTGCGCTCATTGCCCCGCAAGCCAACACGCTTGCCTCCCAGCCTCGCGGCCGACCAACTTTCAGAGATGGTCACGAGAGCTTCGCGACAACAATCATATGCAGTCCGATTTAGGTGTTGAGGTGGATAAAATGCCACCAAAAAGCATATGGTGTGGTGGTTAGTGCTTTTCAGTTGCACAAAATGATGAAATGGTGGTGCAAAGAAATGGGGAGTGGATGAATGCGCAATGTCAGCGGCCACGGAAAGCGGCTGTCCTACTACGACTTCGGGCACACGACGGTTTACGCGTCCCGCTTCGACCAGCGCTTCCCCTACTGCGCCTATGTTCCCGACGATTATGCCGAGGACAGCGACAAGACCTATCCGCTGGCGGTGATCGTTCACGGCACCGAGCGCGGCATGCTCGCCTATCGCGATGCGTTCGCCGACTTTGCCGAGGAGAACGGGGTGATCGTGCTCGCCCCGCTGTTCCCCGCCAATATCTGTTTTCCCGGTGATCTCTCCTCCTACAAGATGCTGCGCGAGGGTGATCTGCACTACGACGCCGTCATGCTCGACATGATCGAGGAGATGCGCGAGCGCTATCGTATCCGCGGTGACCGTGTGATGATGTACGGATTCTCCGGCGGCGGCCATTTCACTCACCGGTTCCTGTTCCTGCACCCCGAACGCCTGCTGGCGGCCTCGATCGGCGCCCCGGGTGTCGTCACGCTGTTGGATTTCGACAATGATTTCTGGGTCGGCGTGCGCGACTTCGAGACGAAGTTCGGCAAGGCGGTCGACCTCGACGCGATGCGCAGGGTCGCCGTGCAGATGGTGATCGGCGGCGACGACAGGGAGACCTGGGAGATCACCATCACGCCGAGTGACCCGTGGTGGATGCCGGGCGCCGATCTCGCCGGCGCCAACCGCAACGACAGGATGCGGTCGCTGAAGGGCAGCCTGGAGAAACATGGCGTCGCCGTACAGCTCGATGTCGTCCCCGGCATCAAGCACGACGATCGCCATCTGATCGGCAAGGTCAAGGAGTTCTTCGCGCAGGCATTGAAGGCCGCGCCTGTCTGAAAACTGCAGTCAACAATGCTGGAGACAAAAATGGGGCTGGAGACGAAAATGGGAACAGGTTCGGCAATGGGAAGACGATTCTTAGCAATGCTGGCCGCGATGGCGATGATGGCCTGCGCGCTGCCGGCAATGGCACAGGAGCAGCCGAAGACCGGCGGCACGCTCAAGGTTCGCATCAATGCTGACATCCGTGCGACGGACGGTCTCAACCGTGATGCCAACACCGACACGGTGCTGCACCAGATATTCGAGACGCTGGTCGCCTATCGCGCCGATCTCACCATCGGCCCGGTGCTCGCCGAGAGCTGGAAGATATCCGACGACGGAAAGGCCTATACGTTCACGCTGCGCGACGGCGCGATCTTCCATAACGGCGACGCAGTCACCTCCGCCGACGTCAAGTGGAACTGGATTCGCCGCATGGACCCGGCCAACCAGTGGTTCTGCATTCCGCGCTTTGACGGCAGCCAGGGCCTGAAAGTCGAGGCCGTGGAAACGCCAGATCCGCGCACTGTCGTGTTCAAGCTCAATGCGCCGAACGCCCTGTTTCTGGCGCAGCTTGCCAGCGTGCAGTGCAACGGCTGGGTCGCCAGCCCGAAGAATGTCGGCGCCGACGGCAAGTGGATCGCCGACTCCGCCATCGGCAGCGGCCCCTTCAAGCTGAAGGAATGGGTCAAAGGCCAGTATATCGATCTCCAGCGCTTCGATGCCTACAAGCCGTTGAAGGAAGCATCCAGCGCCATGGCCGGCAGTCGCCAGGCCTATGTCGACGACGTCCGCTTCATGGTCATCCCCGATACGGCGGCGGCGGAAACCGCGCTGTTTGCCGGCGAGATCGACGTGCTGCCGGGGCTTGAGTCGGCGCGTGTCGAGGAAGCGAAGTCGCGTGGCATGACGGTGCTGTCGATGCCGGGCCTGTCGTGGACGGCGATCCTGCTTCAGACCAAGGATCCGCTGCTGTCCAACGTCAAGATCCGCGAGGCGATGGCGCATGCGATCGACATCAACCAGATCGCCGCCGCCCGTACCAATGGCGTCGCCGCCGGCGATCCCTCGGCCGTTGCCCAGGCGAGCTCCTTCTTCGACAACGACTTCCTCAAATGGCCGGAATACGACCCGGCCAAGGCAAAGGCTCTGCTCGACGAAGCGGGTTACAAGGGCGAGCCGATCAAGATCCAGACCAACACCCGCTATCAGGGCATGTATGAGAATGCGGTTCTCCTGCAGGCGATGCTTACGGCCGCCGGCTTCACTGCCGAGCTCGAAGTGCTGGATTGGGCGGCGCAGCTCGACAACTACCTGGCCGGCAAGTTTCAGGTCCAGTCGTTCGGTTATTCGGCGCGTCTCGACCCGTCGTTGATGTATGGCACCATCCTCGGCGACAAGGCCACCGATCCGACGGCGCAGTGGGACAACAGGGAGGCCCTCGACCTCTACACGAAGTCGATGGCCACCACCGACCCTGAACAGCGCAAGGCGCTGTTCAAGCAGCTGCACGCGCTGATGGTCAAGGACGTTCCGATCCTCGGCCTCTATTACGAGCCTTCCATCGACGCGGTATCGCCGAAGGTGAAGGGCTATTCCGTGTGGCCGGCCGAAAACACCCGGACATGGGGTGTGTGGAAGGCCGACTGACGGGCAGGCCGCGCACAGAAGAAATGGCCGGGGGCGCACCTCCGGCCATTCGTTTGTCGGGATGACGAGACTGGCAGGGACAACAGGCTTCAGCCTTCGGCGAGCGTGACCCCGTCACCTTGCCTGATATGGCCTGGCTGGACTATTTGGCAAAGCACCCCAAAGCCGCCTTCACCGTGGCGGGCAATGGTCTGCAGCACCGCCGGCTCGAAGGCGAGGTCGCCTTGCGCAAGCGCGGTGAACGAGCAGCGCTCGCACGGCTCCGAAACGAGGATGCGCACATCGCCGATCGCCAACGTCTTGCCGACAATCCGGTGCTCGGCAAACCCTGTCCAGGCCGGATCGGTCTCGACCACCAGATTGGGCCGGAACCGCCGGGGATCGACCTGTGACGGGTCGGGCAGCAGTTCTGCCAGAGCCCGCATCGAGGCCGTGGTCAGGATATGAAGATCGGCGCGCTGGTAGCGCGGCGCGATACGGCCTGAGGTGTCCGAGCCGAATGGGCCGTGCGGCCGCACGGCAGCGGGAAACTCGAGGAAAGTCGAAACCAGGTCGTCGGCGGCCGTCGAACCCGCGGCGAGCCAGGCGTCTTTGTCTCTGGTGATCTCCGGCCCGCCATCGCCCAGTCTGGCCAGCAGATTTGGCAGCGGTCGCCAGTGCCGGCGCTTTTCCGGTGCCGCAACAGTGTCGTCCCGGCGATCGACGACGCCCCAGACGCGGTCATCGGGAATGCCGCCGGGAACGAGTTCAGCCTCGTCAAGCCGCTCGCCGCCAAGCGAACTGACGGGGTAGCGCCATATCTGCGAGACCAGACCAAAGGGTGTCATATGGATGTCGGCATTGGCGTCATTGCACCGCTGCCCGTCTGGATACCGCACCATCGTTGAAACGCCGGTCGATCAGCATGGCTGCGTCGAGCAGCGAGCGCGTATAGGGATGCCGCGGATGGTCGAAGACCTGGTCGCGGTCGCCGATTTCCACGATTCTTCCGTCCTGCATGACGGCAACGCGATCGGCCACCTGCTCCACCGCGCCAAGGTCATGCGAGACGAAAAGGCAGGCAAAGCCGTAGCGTTCCTGCAGTGACCGGATCAGCAGCAGCACCTGTTTCTGCACGGTCATGTCGAGGGCCGAGACCGGCTCGTCCGCGACGACGAAGGCCGGGCGCCTTGCGATGGCGCGGGCGATCGCGACACGCTGGCGCTGCCCGCCCGACAGCTGATGCGGGAACCGCTGGAGTAACTCGGGCGTCAGGCCGACCTCCTCGAATATCTCCCCGACGCGTGTTGTCCGCTTCCTGCTGTCCATGCCGGTGTCGAGCCGCAACGGTTCGGCGACGATGTCGGCTATCCGCTGGCGCGGATCGAGCGAGGAATACGGGTCCTGGAAGACGATCTGCATGTCACGGCGCTGTCGGTGTGCTTCGGCCGAGCGGTCGCCGGCAATCGCCTTGCCGAGAAACGAGATCGTCCCCGACGACGGCTTGACCAAGCCGACGATCGCACGCCCGAGCGTTGTCTTGCCGGAGCCGGACGCGCCGACGAGGGCCAGCGTTTCACCACGCCGGATCGTCAGGTCGACGCCATCGACGGCGCGCTTCGGTTCGGTGCGCACGAACAGCCGGCGTCGGCCGGGATAGTCGATGACGACATTGCTGATCTCGACCAGCGTCTCGCCCGAGGATGCAGCCCGTGATCCACCGGTGCTGCGCTTGGGCAGCGCGTCCACCAGCCGTTTCGTGTAGTCGTGCCGAGGCGCGTGCAGCACTTCGCTGCTGTTGCCTTGTTCGACCGCCTTGCCTTCGCGCATCACCACGACATCCCTGACGTAGTGCGAGACCATCCCGAGATCGTGGCTGATCAGCAGCACCGCCGTCCCGTTCTCACGCGTCAATTCGACCATCAGATCGAGCACGTCGCGCTGCACCAGCGTGTCGAGCGCGGTGGTCGGCTCGTCGGCGATCAGCAGACGCGGCTTCAGCAGCATGACCGAGGCCAGCATGATGCGCTGGCGCATGCCGCCCGAGAATTCATGGGGATAGGCGGCGAGGCATTTGCCCGGATCCTTGATCCGGATCCTTTCCAGCATGGCGAGCGAGCGGTCGTTGATTTCGGCGCGCGACATGCGGCGGTGCAGGCGCAACCCTTCGGCCATCTGCTCGCCGATGGTGATGGCCGGGTTGAGCGAGACCATCGGCTCCTGGAAAACCATGCCGATCTCGGCGCCGCGGATGGCCCGCAAGGTCTGCGGCGCAAGACGCGTGAGATCGTGGCCCGAGAAGCGAATCGTGCTCTCGGGCGTCGTTACCAGCGGTGCCGGCAACAGGCCGAGGATCGAGCGCGCCGCCATCGTCTTGCCCGAGCCGGATTCGCCGACCAGCGCCAACATATCGCCGGAAGCCAGATCGAAGTTCAATTCGTCGACGACTCGCTTTCCGGCCGTTCCGACCGAGATCGACAGGTTTCGCACTGAAAGCATCGCATTGTTGTTGTCTGTCGCCACCAGCATGTTCCCGTGCTTCACATTTTCGGGTCGAGCCAGTCGCGCAGCGCGTCGCCCAGCATGTTGATGCCGAGCAGCGTGATCGAGATGCACAGGCCGGGCAGGATGATCAGATGCGGCGCCTGGCTGATATAGGGCCGGGCGGTCGACAGCATGTTGCCCCAGCTCGGCGCCGGCGGCGGCACGCCGAGGCCGAGAAAGCTCAGCGCGCTTTCCGATAGGATGATCCAGCCGAACATGGTGGTGGCCAGCACGATGATCGGCGCCACGCAATTGGGCAGCACATGCCGTCCCATGGTGATGAATTCGCTGTTGCCCATCACGCGTGAGGCTTCCACATACTCGCGCTCGCGGATCGACATGACAGCCGCGCGCACCACGCGCACGACGATCGGCATGTAGGCAAGGCCAAGCGCCAAAATGATGCCTTCGCGGCTGGCGCCGATCACGGCCATAAGCCCGAGTGCGAGCAGCAGCCCCGGAAAGGCGAGGAAGGCGTCGTTGACCATCATGATCAAGCGGTCGACCCAGCCGCGCAGGAAGCCGGCCAGCACGCCGAAGACGATGCCGATGACGAGGGCGAAGATGACGGTCGCGAATGCGATCCAGGCGCTGGTGCGCGCGCCGCCGGCGAGACGGCTCAGGACGTCGCGGCCGAATTCGTCGGCGCCGAGCAGGTGGACCGCCGACGGTCCCGAAAGCCGCGCCGGCAGGTCGAGCTTAAGCGGATCGTAAGGCGCGATCCAGGGGCCCGCCACCGCCAGCACGATCAGCGCGCCGGTGACGATGACGCCGAAAAGCATATTGAATTTCAGGCCGGGTCTGCGAAGCGCGCGGGCGATCATGCCGTCACCCTCGGATCGAGCAGGGGATAGACGAGGTCGACGGCGAGGTTCACCACGACGTAGATGACGGCAATGAACAGCATCGTGCCCTGGACGACGGGATAGTCACGGGCATAGATGGCATCGATGAGAAGCCGGCCAAGTCCGGGAATGGTGAACACCGTCTCGATGACGGCGATGCCGGACAAGAGGCTGCCAAGCACGAAGCCGATCAGGGTCAGGGTCGGCGCGAATGCATTCTTGAAGGCATGGCGCCAGATGACGGCACTTTCACTCAGGCCCTTGGCGCGGGCATGGGTGATGTATTCGAGCCGCGACACCTCGATCGTGCTGGCGCGTGCCATGCGCGCGATCGGCCCGGATTCGACCAGCACCAGGGTCACGACCGGCAGGATTACATAGAGCGCCGCATGGCCGAAATCCTTGCTGAAGGGCACATAGCCGACGATCGGCAGCCAGCCGAGGTAGAGGCCGAAGACCATCATCAGCATCAGCCCGAGCCAGAAGCTTGGGATCGATAGCAGGATGGTCGAGGTGGCGACGACGCCGATGTCACCCAGACTGTCCTGCTTCCAGGCGGCGAGCATGCCGGCCGGTACGGCGATCGCCGAGGCGACGAACACAGCCAACAGCACGATGACCGAGGATACCGCGAAGCGGTCGAGGATCAGCGGGAGTACTTTCTGGCCGTTGGCGATTGACTGGCCGAAGTCACCCGTCAGCACATTGCCGACCCACATCAGGTACTGCAGGACGAGCGGCTGGTCGAGGCCCATCTGCCGCCGCATCGCCTCGACCTGAGCCGGTTTGGCCAGGTCGCCCAGCATCAACGCGGCGGGATCGCCGGGGATGAAGCGCATCATCATGAACACCGCCACCGACACCAGGATGAGCGTCGGGACGGCGCTGGCGAGGCGCGTCAGGATGAAGCGGACCATCTTTTCTCCCACACCTTGGCTGAGGCTTGGTCCGTTGGCCTGGCCAGCCTTTCCAGAGCGGCGTCGTCCAGTGCCAGGTCATAGCGGGTGAAAACGCGGTTCTCGGCCGGCAGTGGCGCTATCTCCATGAAACCGCTCGCCGGCTCGAACAGGATCATCGCCACCGTCGCCGAAAGATTGCCGCCCTCCTTGCGGATCGCCGGCCGGCAGACGCTGAGCGGCGCGGCGAAGTCGTCGAACAGCGCCTTCTTGAGATCATCGATCGCGATCTCGCCGTGCCGGCCAGTCAGATGACCGCGCACGCGATAATCGCGGTAGAGACTGTCAGGCACGTCGTTCAGTCCGGTTTCGCGCAGCTTCGAGAGCGCAACCGCGCTTTGCCAGTGGTTGGCGTGCACGATCAGCCCCTTTTCGGGGTAGATCGGGAAGACTTCGTCGGGCGCGCATTCCAGGTCGACCGCGAAGCCTTCGGCCGTGCTCAGCATCATGTTGTTGGAACCGGATTTGGGCGTCGTCGCCACCACCTTGACGGCATGGGCGAAATGCCTGGCCTCCAGCGCGCGGCGGCGGATGAAGGGAAGCGGGATGCCTGTCTCGCGATAGTCACGGTCGGATTCCAGATAGTTCGCGGTGATGCCGATGCCCGCGGAATTGAAGCCACTGCGGGCGAGCCCCCCGGCTTCCGTGAAAGTGATAAGATCCGGCCCGTCTTCACGCCGCACACGCAGCACGATCGAGGTTTCGGCGCATTCGGCACGCCAGTCCCAGTTCTGGCCATGGATCAGGCGGCCGGCCTTGGTTGCCTCCGGCAGGATCACAGCGCCCGTACAACCATCGGGCTCATCATCAGAAACACCTTTCTCGCGCTTGGCCAGTTGCAGGATTTCAGTGCGGGCGTTGACCAGCAGGATCGCGGGCAGGCCGACATCGGCGCCAGCGGCAATTCCTTCCATCTCCTCGACGAGGTCGGGTGCCCACTGCCGCAGGCGAGGCAGGAACAGGCCGCCGAAACGCTCCACATCGCTCTGATCGAAACCGAACCGGTCGAGCTGCGCGGCGTAGAGCGTCACGGATTTGTGGATGCGGCCGCGCGCCTGCTCGCCGTAAGCCTTGCCGCGCTCGGAAGGGGATCCGCTCACTTCGATAAGCGGAAAGGGCGCGGCTGCAGTCATGGAAGGGTGCCTCGAATTTGCTGGTTGCATCAACCATACTGCATTTTGTGCAAATGAAAAGCATATATTTCGCGCAAATAACCATTTCGAACCGCCGCCCAGCCTATCTATAATGCCAACCGAGACGGAGAATTCGCATGAACAAGGACGCCACAGTCCAGTCGTCATCCGCGTCGGCGGCGAGCCCGCTGCAGATCGATCTGGCGCGCCGGATACTCGAACGCATCCGCGATTCCGGCTGGACTGTCGGAACCCGCATTTCGGTGCCGGATCTTGCCCGCACCTTCGGTGTGTCGCGTTCTCCCATCAGCGCGGCACTTGAGCTTCTGGTCGCGCAAGGCATCCTGACCGCCTTCGAGACACGGGGGCTGCAACTGGCGCGAGACGTCGCCGAACTCGACCCGGAAACCGTCCTGCCGAGCTCACCGCTGGAAGACCTATACCGGCGCATGATGAGGGATCGCTCGCTGGGGGAATTGCCCCAGGATGTCTCCGAGGCGGAACTGATGCCGCGCTATCAGGTGTCGCGCGGGGTGATCAGGAAACTGTTGCTGCGCTTCGCGGCCGAGGGACTGGTACAGCGCCTGCCGGGGCATGGCTGGCGATTTGCCGAGTCTCTTGTCGGTGACGACGCATATCGCGAAAGCTATGAATTCCGCATTGCCGTTGAATGCGCGGCGTTACGCTCGCCGATTTTTCACGCCGATCCCCAGATTCTGACGCCTGTCCGGCGGGCGCATGAACGGATTTTGTCCACCATCCTCGATGGCAAGAGCCTGGCCGGTGGCGACGAGTGGTTCCGGATCAATGCCTCCTTCCATGAGGGGCTCGCCGCGTGCTCGGGCAATCGCTTCCTTGCCGACGCTGTCCGTCAGCAGAACAATCTGCGCCGCCTGCAGGAATCGGCGGGCTTCGAACAATTGCCGGGCGAGCGGCTCAAGCAATCCTGCCGCGAGCATCTGGCCATTCTCGATGCCGTCGAGGCCGGCGAGGTCGAGTGGGCCGAGGCGTTGCTTCGTCAGCACCTGCGCCAGGCATCGGAATTCGCCTCGCCAAACCGTGCACAATGAGGCTCGGCTGGCTGGCGCGAGCGGGTCAGTCGAACTCGACGCGGCGGGTCTCTTCGCGAATGGATTTCAGCACTCGCGCCTGAAGCTCGAGGGTTTCGCGGTCGTGCTGGATGCCTGTCGGCCTTGGCCTCGCGCTGGATACCTCGATGCACTCCTTGATACGTCCCGGATTGAGGCCCATGACGAAGATGCGGTCGGACAGATAGACCGCTTCCTCGACATCGTGGGTGACGAAGATCACGGTCAGGCGATGCTCCTGCCAGATCTGCATCAGCAATTCCTGCATCTGGCCACGGGTCAGCGCGTCGAGCGCGCCGAACGGCTCGTCCATCAGCAGCATCTTGGGCCGATACGACAGGGCGCGCGCGATGGCGACACGCTGCTTCATGCCGCCGGAAAGCTGGCTTGGAAAACTGTCGGCGAAGCGCGAGAGCTTCACCAGGTCGAGATGCCGGCGCGCCACCTCGGTGATGTCCTTTGCCTCATGTCCGGTCTCGCGCAGCGCGAATTCGACATTCTGCAGCGCCGTCAGCCATGGCAGCAAGGTGTAGGACTGGAAGACGACGCCGCGGTCGCGGCCCGGCCCGTTGATCGGGCTGCCGTCGACCAGCATTTCGCCCTGTTCATGGTCCTGCAGGCCGGCGATGATCGACAACAGCGTGCTCTTACCGCAGCCCGACGCGCCGACCAGCGAGACGAACTCGTTGTCACCGACTTCGAGGTTGATGTCATCAAGCACCTTCACCGGCGAACGCCCGTTGGCGAACGACTTCTGCAGGTGCGAGATCTTGAGCTTGGGATGCGCCTGCATGTCAGGACTTCCTCTCATATTTGAAGAAATGCCGGCCAAGCAGGCGCATGATCTGGTCCGTCGCCAGGCCCAGTACGCCGAGCACCAGTATGTAGCCGATCGCCATGTCGGTTTGCAGGTAGCGCTGGGCGACGGTGATGCGGTAGCCGAGCCCCGAATTGGCGGCGACCAGTTCGGCCAGCGTCACCCAGGTCCATGCCCACCCCAGCGAGATGCGCAGCGTGTCCCAGATCTGCGGCATCGCCGAGGGCAGGACGATGCGCATCAGCACGCGCAGGTCGCTCATCCCCAGCGTGCGTCCAAATCCGATGAAGTCGGCGGGAACGCGCTTGATATTGTCCTTGAACATCAGCGCCTGCTGGAAATAGGTGCCGATCCAGATGATCAGGAACTTCTGGATATCGCCGGTGCCGCTCCACAGGATTGTCAGCGGCACGAAGGCCACGACCGGCATGTAGCGCACGAAGTCCAGGAACGGCTCTATAGCCGCCTCCCAGAAGCGGTAGGCGCCGATCAGGATCGCCGTCGCCAGCGCCATGATGGAGGCAATCAGGAAGCCGACCATGATGCGGTAGACGCTGTTGCCGACATCGCTGGCCAGCGTGCCGTCGGCGGCGAGCTTCCCGAGCTTGGCGATCACGCCGAGAGGCGAGGGCAGGAAGATCGGCTTGGCCACGCCAAGCCCGGTCGCCAGGAACCACCCCGCAATGAACAGCAGGAAGGCGCAGATCGCGATCAGGAGATAGGCCGCTCCGGAAATCTCGGCGGCCATGCTCAGCAGCGGCTTGCGCCGGGGGCGCTGCATGGTCTGCTTCGGGACGGCTGTGTCGGTCTGTAGGGTCATCGTCATCTCGTTCACGGGCCGGTGCTGTTGGACAGGATGCGGTCGCGCATGTCCGAGACCGAATTCGCATGCGCCATGAAGCCTTCATATCGGGCGAAGGTGCGGGCGGCCGGAGCCAGCCGCCGATAGGCGGCCTGCGACAGGTAGGCGATCGAGGAGCGCTTCAGGAAATCGAAGACGGAGAGCGGCGACGCCGTGTTGGCGCGGCCGCCCGTCGGCAGGACATGGCTCGGTCCAAGCACGAAGTTCGCGATGGGAATTGCCGAGTGCGGACCAAGCAGGATTTCGCCGGCGTTCCTGATCCTGGGCAGCAATTCGAAGGCCGACGTCGACAGCACGGCCAGATGCTCGGCCGCATAGTCGTTGATGAAGTCGAAGGGCGCTTCGATCGAGGGTGCCATCACGATGCCGCCATTCCTGCCGTTGAGCACGGCGCGGGAGAAATCGGCGCGATACTCTCCCATCGCTTCCCAGAACCGCGGCACCTCGGCGGCGATGGCTTCCGCCAGCGCCCGGTCGGCGGTGACGACAAAGGCCGAAGAGTCCGGGCCATGCTCGGATTCGACGGTCAGTTCCAGCGCGGCAAGTGCTGCCGGGACGGAGCTGTCGGCATAGACCAGCAATTCGCTCGGGCCGGCCGGACTGCCGGGATCGATCCGGTTCGACAGAAGCTGGCGCGCCGCACTCACCCATGGACTGCCGGGGCCGACGATCTTGGCGCATTTCGGCACGGTCTGCGTGCCGTAAGCGACCGCCGCCACCGCTTGCGCGCCACCGCAGAGATAGATTTCCTCGATGCCGATCAGCGAGGCGATGAAGCGCGTGGCGGCGTCGGCCGTGCCGTCGGGCCCTGGCGGAGTCACGATGATAACCCTCGGCACGCCAGCCACCTTGGCCGGCACCGCCGTCATGATCGCGCTCGACGGAAAGAAACCCTTGCCGCGCGGCACATAGCAGGCGACCGAATCGATCGAGGTCCAGCGGTCGCCGATCAGCGCGCCTTCGGTCTCCTCGTTCAGCCAGAGATTGTCCGGCATCTGCGCTTCGTGGAAACGCCTGACCTGCGCCACCGAGAGCCGGATCGCCTCGACGATTTCGGGGTCGAGTTCCTTCTCTGCATCGGCGATGCGACTGGCGGACACTCTCAAGGCCGAGCGGTCCAGCGTCACGCCGTCGAAGCGTGCGGCGAGTTCGATCAGGGCGTCGTCACCCCTAGCACGCACGGAAGCAATGATCGGCTCGACCTTCCTGATGATGTCGGAAAGGTCCGCCTCGGTCCGCTCCAGCAGGCTCGTGCGCGCCTCGGACGACATCCCGGCAAGGTCGTGGATTGCTACTTCTGACATTCTGTTTCCTTCATGCTGTCGAAAGGCCCGGTCACGGGGCAACGCGCGCG
>NZ_JAFKIC010000097.1 GCF_017306585.1 Mesorhizobium sp.
GTTCGGGTTCACAAAAGAAGACGGTCGGGCCCCAGCTCATCCACGGTATCGGCACCTGAGGGGCGACGGGCTCTCGACCGCCGCCACGGATCAGGCAACCACCTGGTCCGTGGCACCTCAATTATGCACGATTCCAAACACACAAGGGGCGGCGCTCCGTTTGGCCGATAGCGAACCGGCGCCAGGAAACCTCAGTTCAACCCCAGCGTCCCGCGCAGCTTGGACAGATCTTCCGCCAGCGCCGTCACCGGGCCGGCCAGCGCCTTGCGGTCGGCGTCCGACAGCTTGTCGTAGGTCTGGAAACCGTCCGCTGTCTTGTACTTGGCAAGAATGCCGTCGACGGTGGCGAAGTTATCGTTCACGGTCTTGATCAGCTGAGGGTTTTCCTTCGAAACCAGCGGCTCGACCAGCGCCACGATCTTCTGCGCGCCGTCGATATTGGCCTGGAAGTCCCACAGGTCGGTGTGGCTGTAGCGGTCTTCCTCGCCCGAGATCTTCGAAGAAGCCACCTCTTCCAGCAGGCTGGCGGCGCCGTCGATGGCCTTCTCCGGCGGCACGGTCAGGCCGGCGACGCGCTTCTGCAGGTCGAGCACGTCGGCGTTCAGCTTGTCGGCGAGCGGGGCAAGACCGTCGGTCGTGCTCTGGCTGAACAGGCCGTATTCGATGCGGTGGAAGCCGTAGAAATCCGCCGACTTCTCCTTTTGCTCATGGTCGTCGGCGCGCGAGTCGATGGCGGTGTCGAGGTCGGAGAACAGTTCCGCGATCGGCTCGATCGTCTCGTAATTGACGCGGGCCGGCGCATAGAGCGCCTTGGCCTTGGCGAGATCGCCCGCCTTGACGGCGTCGGTGAAGGCCTTGGTGCTGGTCACCAGCGTGTCGATCTTGCCCTGGACATAGAGCTTGTAGTCGGCGATCGGCTGGACGAGGTCGAGGGGCGAGACGGCGGCGTGGGCCGGCGCGAGGCCGGTCAGCAAGGCGACGGTGGCGGCGGCAAGCAGGTTCTTCATTGGATATCCTCTCACTGTGGGAAGTTGGGTTCGTGCTTCAGGCATGTGTCGCGGCCATTTCGAGCAGCGAGCGGCCGAGATAGTCCTGGTCGTCCCTCACGCCCGGCAGGGCGAAGAAATAGCCGCCGCCGAAGGGCTTGATGTATTCCTCCAGCGCCTCGCCGTTGAGGCGGTTCTGGACGGCGACAAACCCCTGCTCGAGGTCGGCCTGGTAGCAGATGAACAGCAGGCCCATGTCCATCTGGTTGGATTTGCTGACGCCGTTCGAATAGTTGAACGGGCGGCGCAGGATCAGGTGTTTCTGCGCTTCGGCATCGCGCGGATTGGCAAGCCGGATATGCGCGTCGAGCGGCGTGGTCTTGCCTTGCGGGTCGTTGGCGAAGTGGGGAACATCGGCTTCGCTGGCGCCGCCCTCCAGCGGCGCGCCGCTGGCCTTCTGGCGACCGATGATGGTCTGCTGTTCCTGCAGCGGCGTGCGGTCCCAGCGCTCGACGAAATTCCTGATGAGGCGCACCACCTGGTAGGAACCGCCCGCCGTCCAGCCGGGTTCGTCGCTGCCGGGCTGCACCCAGACGATGCGCTTCATCAGCTCTGCGTCGGTGGAATCGGGATTGGCCGAACCATCGCGAAATCCGAGGAAGTTGCGGGCGCTCTGTTTCGGTTTGCCGGGATCGGGCGGCCGCACCGGCACCGACCCTTCCTGTTTCCAGCGCAGCAGCAGCGAGTCAGGCGTGTTCTTCACGATGTCGCGCAAGGCGTGGATGTTGGTGTCGGGCGTGTTCGAGGAGAACTGCAGCAAGAGGTCGCCATGGCAGAACTCTTCCTTCAGCGCGTCGTTGGAGAACGACGCCATGCGCGCCAGGTGCCTGGGTTTCAGCGCCTGCAGGCCGAACCGCTCATCGAACAGCGAAGCGCCGAACGAGGTGGTGATCGTCAGATTGTCCGGCGTCACCACGGGCCCGAGAATGCCGGAATCGGCGGCTGGGAATTTGGGATCGAGTGCCGGCGGCGTGCCGCCTGTCATCAGGAACGCCGTGCGCTCGGTCAGCGTGCGCAGCAGCCGCTGCAGACCGGCCCGGTTCTGGGCGAGCACATCGAACGAGGCGACCAGCCCGGCGGCCGGGCGGGGCGTGACGATGCCCGGCTGGTGCTCGCCATGGAAGGGTTGGCGCTGATCGATCGTGTCGCTTTCCGGTGCATTGGTCACGCTGCCGGCGCTCGCCGCCACGGCTACCTGCGGCGCCAACGCCCCGGCGACGGCGCCGATCAGCACCGAGCGGCGCGAGGGTGACAGGGCCGCCTTCGGCTCCTGGGTTTTGTCCCTGGCTGTCATTGGCTGAGATCCATGGTTTCACGCAATCTGGAAAGATCGCCGGCAAGCACTGTCGCCGCCTTGCCAAGTCCGGCCTTGGCGGAATCGGACAACGCATCGGCGGCCTCGGCGCGCCGCGTCGCGATCATGTCGCCCAGCACGGCGAAATCCCGGTCGAGCGCCGCCACGATGTCGGGCGCGGTCTTGATGGCCATGGGCCGCAAGAGGTCGAAGACCTTGCGCACGCCGGTGAACGCCGCCTCGAAGGAGGTGAGGTCGCCATGCGCATAGGGGCTGTCGCCGAAAGCTGGACCCGGGGCCGCAAGCCGCTCCAGGATCGCGCCCGATCCGCTGACCATGCTTTCCGGCATGATGCGCAGCTCGTGGATGCGCGTCTTGAGCGCCGCCGCGTCGCTGATCAGCTTGTCGGCGACGGGAGCGAGGCCGTCGGTGCTGCCCTGGCTGAACAGCCCGTATTCGAGACGGTGCAGGCCCTGGAAACCAGGATCGGCCTCGCGCTGGCCGAACGCCTCGGCGCGCGCGTCGATGGCGGCGTCAAGGTCCGAGAACAGCGGCGATACAGGCGCCAGGCGCGCATAGGCGGCCTCGGCTGCCGGATAGAGAGCCTTTGCCGCCGGCACATTGCCCGCCTTCACCGCACCGGCGAAAGCGGTGGCCGCGGTCTCGAAGCCATCGGCCTGTGTCGCCAGGTACACCTTGTATTCGGCGAGCGCGCCGATATAGGCGGCGAGATCGGGCTTGCGGGCCGCGCCCGCATCGGCGGCAGGCAGGACGTGCAGCGTGCCGCGAGGGTTCGAGAGCAGGCCGCAGGTGATGGCGTAGTCGCCGGGTTCGAGCCGCGTGGCAAGCGTCTGGGTGAAGCCGGGCGCGATGTTCTCACGCTCTTCGAGCACCATAACGCCGTCGAGGATTTCCCATTCCACCGCGCGGTCGGACCGATTTTCGATCTGGAAGACATGCTTGCCGGCAGGAACGGTGAGTTCATTGGGCTCGCAGGATTTTCCGGTGATCGCCACGGTCGTCGCCGATGTGGCGTCACGGCGGCCTTTCTGCGCGACCTGCGTCGCATAGGTGAAGGCAGCGCCGGCAGCCAGCAGCAGCGCGACCGAAACCGCCAGGCCGGCCCGGACCGCCGCGCGTGGCAGGGTGGGGTTTTGAGGGTTCGCGCTCATGTCGCTGGCCGCCCCTGTTTGGAAGCCGATGCTGCTTGCATGCCCGGCCGGTCGGCCAGGAAGAGCCACAGCGACGGCAACAGGAAGGCGAGATAAACGACGATCTCGCTCAATGTCGGCGCATCGATGTAGCCGAAAATGCCCGACAGGACAGAGCCCAGCGGGCTGTCCATCGGCAGCACGCCGCTGATGTCGAAGACGATCTGCTGGCCATGGTTCCAAAGGCCGGCTTCATGCAGCGCGTTGACGGAATTGGCGAGCAGGCCGGCGGCGACGATCAGGATGAAGGCGCCGGTCCAGCGGAAGAAGCGCCGGAAATTGAGCCGCACCGCGCCGGCATAGATGCCGTAGCCGACGGCCGCCGCCAGCACCACGCCGGCCAACGCCGCCAGCGGCGCGAAACTGTTTTCCTGCTGGAAGGCGGCGAGCAGGAAGAACACCGACTCGACGCCTTCGCGCGCCACGGCGAGGAACACCATGGCGATCAGACCGAACCCCTTGTTCGTCGGCGTCTCGAAGGCCGCGTCGATGGAATGGTGCAGCTCCGCCTTGATCGAGCGCGCCGCCTTGCGCATCCAGAAGACCATGGAGGTCAGCACGCAGACGGCGACGAGGCCGATGACCGCCTCGAACAGTTCCTGCGCCTTCTGCGGGAATTCAACGCTGGCGAACTGCAGGATGGCGCCGACACCGAGTGAGAAGGCGAGCGCCAGGAAAATGCCGATCCACACCACCGGCATCCAGGCGCCGCGCCCGGTGCGGTCGAGGTAGCTGGCGATGATGCCGACGATAAGCGCCGCCTCGACGCCCTCGCGGAACATGATCAGGAACGGTACCAGCATTTTCGTTCAGCCGCGCCCGCTTGGAGGTCTTTGAAAGCTGTACCTGCCCCGGGTTTGTCGCCGTGAAGGCGCACGGAAATCCTGTGCAGAACTGTCAGCTTTTATTCACGACCATTCCGGCTGCACAAGGGAGCCGCGATCACATCACCGAGATGGCGGCGTGATCGCGACAGCCCTGTTTCACATGGGCGTCACGTCATTGAGGGCGCCGGCATGCTTTCTGGTCCAGGCCTGGATGGAAGTCGGGCGAAAGCCATCGAGGCCGGGCTGATCGACATAGGCCGGCGCGAGGATAGCGTCGGCGTCGTCCCTGTGACTCCGGAAATATCGGAACTTCGATGCCACGCGCCGGCCCATGCCGGGCCCCATGGTGGCATCGACCGAGCGC
>NZ_JAFKIC010000098.1 GCF_017306585.1 Mesorhizobium sp.
CGGGCGGGACCCGATCGTCAAGATCTACACCACGATCACCGACAGATATGCCCCGCTCCATCAGAAGGTTATCGCCGGCACCGCAAGCGAGGCTGTGCATTCCCTGGACGGAATCCTGGGTCATGAGAGCGGCGTCGATATTGCCGCCTTCCATGTCGATGGCGGCGGCGTCTCGGATATCGTCTTCGCCGTCATGCATCTGCTCGGCCTGTCGTTCGAGCCCCGCATCCCGCGCCTCTCGGACCGCAAGCTCTATGCATTCGAACCCAAGGCAAAATACGGTCCTCTCGCGCCCTTGTTCGGCAATCGGCTGAACCCGCAGCTGATCCGCGCGCACTGGGACGAAATCCAGAGAGTGATCCATGCGCTGCGGCACAAGGTCGTCACGCCATCATTGATCCTGAGGAAGCTCTCGGCGTATCGGCAACAGAACAGTCTTGCCGCTGCATTGCGCGAGATCGGCCGGATCGAGCGTACGCTGTTCACCCTGCGCTGGTTCGAAGATCCTGATCTGCGCAGGCTCGTCACGACGGAACTCAACAAGGGGGAGGCGCGGAACTCCCTCTCCAGAGCGGTCGCCTTCCATCGTCTGGGGCGTTTCCGTGACCGCGGTCACGAAAACCAGTCAAGCAGAGCCGCTGCCCTCAACCTCGTCACGGCCGCCATTATCCTCTTCAACTGCCGCTACCTCGGGAGAATACTGTCGGAAACGAGGGCACGGGGAGCGAAGATTGAAGACACGATCACGGCCCGCCTCTCACCGCTGGGCTGGGACCACATCAACATCACCGGCGACTACATCTGGTCCGAAACCTTGCCGCTCGACACAGACGGATATCTACCCCTGCACAACAGTCCGGCATGACGCCATGCCTACCGTATATCTGTGTCCCAATAATGTACCGGTGCCAATTTCCCAGGTTTTACAGAAGCGATGCTTCGTCTCTATACAGCCTACAAGAGCGATCAATTTGCTTTGGCAGACCAGCAACAGGTGGGTTCGGCAGGCCGAGACGCCGCTAGTGATCCCGTCGCCGCCGTTCGCGTATTTCTTGCGGCGCATCGAAACTGCTTTCCCCATCTGGATGCTGCGGCGGAAAGCCTGGCTGCCCAGATTGGTCACGCCGGCGGGCTTCAGGCCTTCCTTAAGCAGCGACATGGACTGAACGTTAGACGTTTGCCGCAGGACATCATGATGGGATCGGTTCGGCGGCTTGATCGACACCGGCGAGAGATCTTGCTAGACGACGGTCTCGATGTCGCCAGTCAGCATTTTCAGCTGGCTCAGCAACTTGCTTACCTTCAAGTCGATGACGAAATTCGCAAGATTGTAGACTCTGGCGGCCTATCTTCGGATAACGCGTGCAAGCTCGCGCACCGCGCCTTGGCTGGGTATTTCGGAGCCGCGATTTTGATGCCTTACGCGCAGTTCGCAAAGGCTGCCGAGAGCAAGCGATATGATGTTGAGGCCATTTCGCGGCGGTTCAACACGAGTTTCGAGCAAACCGCACACCGCCTTACGACAATGCAGAAGCCGGGCCAGGAATGCGTGCCCTTCTTCTTCATTCGAGTGGACAGTGCCGGCAATGTCTCGAAGAGGCTCGACAGCGGCAACTTTCCTTTCGCGCGCCATGGAGGCGGCTGTCCGTTGTGGAGTCTGCACCAAGTATTCGCTTTGCCTAGGGCCGTGGTAACACAATGGTTGGAGTTGCCGGATGGCCAGCGATTTTTTTCGATTGCCCGGACCGTCAGCTCCGGAGGAGGCACGTATCCATCTGAGCGCGTGACACGCGCTGTCGCCTTGGTCTGTGAGGCCCATCATGCTGAGCGGATGGTCTACTGTGATCAAAAAAGCTCGCCAGTATTCACTCCAATCGGCATATCCTGTCGCCTATGCCACAGATCCACTTGCACATCGAGATCGGAACCGCCGATTGGCCGCAGCATACTGGCGGATGAATTTCGGCGCACCGAAGCTCCCTTTGGCTTCTCCGACTGAATAACGGCTGATCCCTTGGTCACCGGCTCCAGCTGGATCCGCCAGGGGACATACACTGGCCAATACGTCCGGGGTGAGCCACGGCGAAATGTTGGCCATGCGGCTCCGAATCTTGTGAATCGATAGGTCGACAGCCTTCGCTAGGCCGCGAAACAGCGCCATGTGATTGCTTGCCATGGTCGGAAGCCGCGCCATGTCGGCGATAGCAGGCACAAGCGCCGATGCCGTTTGGGTCGTCGGCAGCTTCGGCCATCGCATAGCCTGCGGCATGGCCGGCAGCGCCCGTCACAGAGGGCCGGATGACCTCCTCGGTCAGGAAGCGCAGGAATTCGCGATAGAGTTTCGGCCGCCAGTCTGCTTCGGGCCGCGGCAAGACGCCAAACCTGGCTAATCAATGCCCATTGTCTCAGATAACGTACCGAGCCGTTCCTGCAACGGCCGCATCTCCGCTCTGGTTGAGATGGAACTGAGAGCAGGCAACAGAAGCAGGCTCTCGCCTTTTCCGAAGCGTGTCAGGCCGATAGCAACCCGTTTGCCGTCCGCATTCCATTCAATGTATTCGTCGGTCCAGTCCATGCCTTTTTGCCGGCTTGCCCTTGGCCCGATTTTGGGGCCTCAACGGGTTTGTCAGGCTTGGCGGATTGAGGGGGGGCTGAGCTCGTTTGCGCTCGCCACCAACCGGGTCGCTAGCGGGAGCCTTAGAAATACACTAGTCACCTCGACGTCCCTTGATCGGGGAGGTGACCGGATGTTCGACGGCCTCGCGTGCAAGCCTCGCCGCGCGAAGTCGTTCAGTCTTTGCGATCCTCGCCGCCGCCTCTTGGTCGACTATGGCGCGGACCGCTTTTGTGGTCGCATCAATATTTGCGTCATCTCTAGGCGGCGTCGACTTGAACAGCTCTGGTTGGGGCACCTGCTTCATATTCTTTCCCCAGGAGGCCTGGTGGCTTGGCATCTCCAACGCGCTCATGGCCCGGCAACGACCACAGGCGCCGCTCTTCCTTTTCGCAGTGTCCGCGAATTGGTTTGGACCCAAGGGGCGCCAGTGGTGACGATCCCATCTGTTCCCGTGCGACGTGAAAGGCATGACTCCGGCAGCAAGTATCTTTCACCGCTGGGGGGCCGCGAATGATAACGCTGCCGACGTAACACTACAACTACGTACGACATCAAGCACGACGAATGCTACCAGCCACGACGAGGTTTGAACAAAACAAACACGCCGCCAAAGGCAACCACTGTAGCCCCCGAAAATGTCAGAAAGCTCGGCCAGTGAAACAATACGCCACGCCATTGAGGTTCGATGACCTTGCCAGTGCTGAACTGCTCGCCGCTGAATTGGCAAAGGACCCACGATGCCCCACTCAGAACCATGTCGGCATCGATTTCTGAAATGAGTTGCTGGGCTGCCTGCTTGGATCCCGGCATCGTCTTCATATGCTCGAGTATCGCCTTGGTCGCCGAAAGGTAGGCATGGCTGCACTCATTGAATGGGCTCTGCTCATCGGAGGTGCTGCCGGGGACGACACCCCAGAGACAGTAGGTATACTGAATGTTGCCGTAGTTCACCAGTCGGCGAAAAGTGAGATCGGTTTCGGTTTGCTCTGAGGCGAGTGCGAGAATATCTGATCTATAGCGGGCAATTACCGCCATTTGACCGTGGGTCAGACTGGGTATTTGAACTCCCGGAGCCCGCAGGCCAGAGCTGGTGCCATGCCCGAACGCCGCCGTCCAGTTCAATACCGTGATGGCGAAAACAAGCACGGCCCTGAAAGAACGGGCCGTGCTTGCTCGCGCTTCAGTCCGGGAGGACATAGTCAATGAGCCGCGTATCGATGTTTCCTGCCGCTCGTAGCTTTGCCTGCCAGATCGCGCTCCATGAGGATTCCCATGCCAAGACCGATCACCGTCCAGATGATCAGCTGGATTCCCATCGAGGCAGCCCGGAAATGCCACAGAACGACAGCGGAAAACTGTTCAGGAACTTCGTTGATATCCGGCAGCGCGAAATTCACGAGAGCGAAGATCGCGAGAAAAGCCGCGCCAGCAATCATGGAGGCGTCCCAGGCTCCATATCGCGTCCACAAGCGTTGCGCCAACCGCACTGAAAACACCATCGTCGCAATCGAGGCGACGAGCATGACGAAAAACAATTCAGTTCGATAAGCGATCGTTTCCGGATTGCCGACAGACGGAGGATTGGCCGGATATTTGACGCTGGGGACAAGGATCACGGCGACAAAGCCAAGCACCGCAATGACGGCTGCAGCGCCGCGCGGGCCGAGGGTGCCGAGCCTGCCGTTGGAGAATGCGAAAACCAGGGAAAAGAGGCCCCCAAGCGCAGTAGCGTAAACCAGCATGCCTGTTGCAAGACCAATCCCAGCCTGCGTGGATCTGCTGACGATTTCAGGACCGGGGGCCTCTCCCTTCGCCTGATCCATTAACTCCTCGAAGGCGATAGCCTTGTCGATTTGAGGCTCTCCGTAAATCCTGGCAAATGTAAATGCCAAGACCCCTGCTATCAGCCCGACAATCATGCCGCGCAACAAAATACTGCCGACCATCTCACTACCTCCTCAGTGGCAAGGGAAACCAAGCATGTGTCTGCCGTCATGCACGAATTCGTGCACGTAGTTGCTGGAAATAAGGGATGTCGCACCCTCTTCAGCGCCTACGAAATAGATCGACATCAGCATGAGCAGCCCGCCGAAGATTGCCCA
>NZ_JAFKIC010000099.1 GCF_017306585.1 Mesorhizobium sp.
CTGCCGTTCTACGCGATCCTGCGCGCCATCACCTTCAACATCGGGCCGATCAACTCCAAGCTCGGCGGCGTGCTGTGCATGTTCGGCGCCATCGCCATGCTGTTCCTGGTGCCGTGGCTCGACACCTCCAAGGTGCGCTCGGCGGTCTATCGGCCCTGGTACAAGCTGTTCTTCTGGCTGTTCGTGGCCGACGCCATCCTGCTCGGCTGGCTGGGTTCGCAGCCGGCGGAAGGCAGCTATGTGTTCATGGCGCAGATGGCAACGCTGTTCTACTTCGCCTTCTTCCTGATCATCATGCCGGTGCTCGGCCTCATCGAGACGCCGCGCAGGATGCCGAACTCGATCACCGAGGCGGTGCTGGAGAAGAACAAGGGCGGCAGCGGGCATCCGGCGGGCGCCACGGCCGCACCACAGACCAAGGGCTGAGCGGTAGAGAATCTAAGGGGATTTGGCATGAAAAAGATTCTCACCTCGCTCGCGCTGATCGGCCTTGTGGCCGCTGGTGGCGTGGCATTCGCAGCCGAAGAGGCGCACAATGAAGCGGCGCCGACGCATTTCCCGATCCATGAGCCGAAGGAAATGAGCTGGAGCTTCTCCGGCCCGTTCGGCACCTATGACAAGGCGCAGCTGCAGCGCGGTCTCAAGGTCTATAAGGAAGTCTGCTCGGCCTGCCATTCGATGAATCTGGTGGCGTTCCGCACGCTGTCGGACCTCGGCTACAACGACGCGCAGATCAAGACGTTCGCCGCCGAATACACGATCCATGACGGCCCCAACGATGCCGGCGACATGTTCGACCGTCCGGGCAAGCCGTCGGACCATTTCCCGCCGCCCTTCGCCAATGAGGAGGCCGCTGCCGCCTCCAATGGCGGTGCGGCACCGCCTGATATGTCACTGCTGGCCAAGGCGCGCGCCACCGAACGCGGCTTCCCGCAGTTCGTCTTCGATATCTTCACCCAGTACGATGCCGCCGGTCCCGACTATATCCACTCGCTGCTGACCGGCTACGACCAGACGCCACCGGCCGGAATGGTCATCCCCGAAGGCACGCACTACAACCCGTACTTCATGTCCGGCGTGTCGCTGAAGATGCCCAAGCCGCTCTCCGACGGCCAGGTGACCTATGACGACGGCTCGCCGCAGACCGTCGACCAGTATTCCCGGGACGTGGCGACCTTCCTGATGTGGGCGGCCGAACCGCACATGGAAGACCGCAAGAAGACCGGTTTCCGCGTGCTGGTGTTCCTGCTCCTGTTCGGCGCGCTGGTCTACATGACCAAGCGTAAGGTCTGGGAAGGCGTGGCCCACTAAGCCGCGCCAAGACAATACGGAATGAGAAGGGGCGCCTCGGGCGCCCTTTTTATTTTGCGCATTCGCCATGTCACATGGCCGTCACCGCATCTGGCGATCCTCAGCCATTCCCAACAAGGATCGCTCCCATGAGGAAATACGCATCGCTGGCCGCCGGTCTGCTGCTGCTGGTCGTCGGCTCGGCAGCCCAGGCCGAAGACGCAAAGCCCTTCGTCACCAACAAGGACATCGACCTGACGATGATCCTGCCGCCGCCGCCAGCCAATGATTCGGCTGAGACCAAGGCCGAGCTCGGCGAGGTGCTGACCCTGCAGGTGACGCGCACGCCCGAGATGGTGGCCAGCGCGGTGGCCGATGCCGAGGAGAATGTCTGGCGTTTCGCCGACGTGATGGGCCCGAACTTCACCAAGGACAAGCTGCCGAAATTCTCGGCCTTCTTCGACCGCGTGGTGGAGACCGAAGGCGCCGTCGTCGATCCGGCCAAGGATGTCTGGAAGCGCCCGCGTCCGCACCAGCTCAGCGATCTCGTCAAGCCGGCGGTCAAGCTGTCGAGCTCCGGCTCCTGGCCGTCGGGCCACGCCACGGTCGGCACCATGATGGGCATCATCCTGGCCGACATGGTCCCGGAAAAGCGCGCCGAGATCATGGCCCGCGCGGCCGCCTACGCCCATAACCGCGTCGTCGGCGGCATCCACTATCCCTCCGATGTCGAGATGGGCAAGATTTCCGGCAGCGTCATCGCCGCCGTCCTCTTCAACCGGGACGACTTCAAGGCCGAGTATGAAGTGGCCAAGGCCGAACTGCGGTCCGGCCTCGGCATGTAGGCCTTCACCGCATGCTTTCAGCCAGGAGGGCGCCGCGTGGCGCCCTTTTCCGTTTCCGGATACGGTGGCCACGCCCATGGAGCCGCCTGGACCTGGCCAGGAAACGCGTGGACGGGGAGCGGTCATGACGGAAGACGAACCCAATACCGACAGCGCGGCCATACGGGCCATCATCGCCCGGCAGTTCGCGAGCCTGAGTTGGGGCGAAGGCCGGGCTCCCGGCTGGGATGATTTCGCCGGGGATTTCCTGGATGGCGCCGGCCTCTTTCCGGCAGCCCGCCCGGCGAGATCTATCAACGTTGCCGATTTCGTCGAGCGTATGCGCGGCCTGTCGCGGACATCGCTGCTGTCTCTTGAGGAGACCGTGCTTGGCGCTGATATCCGCGTCTTCGGCAACATCGCGATCGCAGCGGTCGCGGCGGAGATGACCGAGAACGGCGCCGAAACCAATCGCTCCGTGGAAATGCTGCTGCTGGTGAAGAGCGAAGGACGCTGGAAGATCGCCGCGCAGGCCTGGGACAAGGCGAGCGAGGCCAATCCTTTGCCGGATGCGCTTGTCTCGGGCGCCGCATCGCGCTAGCCCTTGTCGGTCGCGTCGGGTTGCCATCGGTGCCCGCGCCGCCAGCTGGATCATCCGGAGAGCCGCCCCATGAAACCTTCGCTCGAAGACACGCTGCTCGCGGCGATCCGCACCATTCCGGACTATCCCAAGCCCGGCATCCTGTTTCGCGACATCACCACGCTGCTCGGCAATGCCCGCGCCTTCCGCCGCGCCATCGACGAGCTGGTGCACCCCTATGCCGGCCAGAAGATCGACAAGATCGCCGGCATTGAGGCGCGGGGCTTCATCCTGGGCGGCGCTGTGGCGCATCAGCTCTCGGCCGGCTTCGTGCCGATCCGCAAGAAGGGCAAGCTGCCCTATGAGACCGTGCGCGTCGCCTACAGCCTGGAATACGGGCTGGACGAGATGGAGATGCACAAGGACGGCGTCTCGCCCGGCGAAAAGGTGATCCTGGTCGACGACCTGATCGCAACCGGCGGCACGGCGGAGGCGGCGGTCAAGCTGCTGCGCCAGATCGGCGCCGACATCCTCGCCGCCTGCTTCGTCATCGACCTGCCGGATCTCGGCGGGCGCGCCAAACTGGAGGCGCTCGGCGTGCCGGTACGGACGCTGATCGGATTCGAGGGGCATTGAATAGGGAATAGCGAGTAGGGAATAGGGAATAGGGAATAGGGAATAGGGAATAGTTAGAGGCCTCATCAGAAGGCTGCCATGGTCATGACTGCCGATTCCTGCCAACTACTCCCTACTCCCTACTCCCTACTCCCTACTCCCTACTCCCTATTCGCTATTCCCTATTCCCTACTCCACCTTCACCAGCACGGCGCTTTCGAACTCCAGCACCTTGTCGCCGGTCGAATCGGAGGCGCCGCAAAGCAGCGCCAGCAGCCGCCAGCCGGGACGCGAGGCGATGGGGCGGTGGGAAATGGCGGTGCGGGTGAAGGTCACCGTCTCGCCGGCATAGACCGGCTTCAGCCATTTCAGGTTCTTGAAGCCGGGCGAGGGGCCGAATTCGGGCGCCGGGCCGGTCCCGGTCCAGCCATCGGCGTCCATGCGGGCCTCGAGATTGAGCTTCATCCAGGTGGCGGCGGTATGCCAGCCCGATGCACAGAGCCCGCCGAGCACGCTCTTTTTCGCGGCTTCCTCGTCGATATGGAATATCTGCGGGTCGTATTTGCGGGCGAAGGCCTTGATCGCCTCGGGCTCGAATGTGTGCGTGCCCAGCGTGACCGTGGTGCCGATGCGGAAGAATTCGTCGAGGCTCATGCCTGATACCCCGCTGCGTCGCGCGTCAGGAACATGACGGAATTCTCGAGTTCGAAGACGCTTTCGCCGCGCTGGTTGACCAGTTCGCTGCGCATGGTCACGAAGCCGAGTTGTGGCTTCGACCGCGACAGCCGCTTGGCCAGGACGACCAGATTGCCTCTGAGCGTATCGCCGGCCAGAACCGGCTTCTTCCATTTGACGTGATCGACGCCGGGTGCGCCCTGGCAGGTGGAGTCCAGGAGGAAGGCATCGCACAGCATGCGCATGAACATGGCGCAGGTGTGCCAGCCGGAGGCCGAGAGGCCGCCCAGGATGCTGGCCTTGCCGGCCTCCTCGTCGAGATGCATCGGCTGGGCATCGAACTCACTGGCGAATTCGACGATCTCGGCCGCGCTCACCTGTTTGGTGCCAAGGTCGAACGATGCGCCCTCGATGAAATCCTCATAGGCCCATGTCTTTGCGGTCATGGTCTGGCATCCCTGCAAAACATACGATCCGTTCGGATCGGCAAACCCGGATGCAGGCCACGGGCGATTTGGTCAAGTTCTTTCTGGTAAGCCAGCGTATAGCGACCGCCGGCGGCAGCGGGTCAGAGCCAGCCGCGGCGGCGGAAATACCAGAAGGGCAGGATCGCCGAGACGATCATCAGGCCGATGGCGAAGGGATAGCCCAGTTGCCATTTCAGCTCGGGAATGATGTCGAAATTCATGCCGTAGATCGAGGCGACCAGCGTCGGCGGCAGGAAGATGACGGC
>NZ_JAFKIC010000100.1 GCF_017306585.1 Mesorhizobium sp.
TCGCCTTCTCCAGCGTGTAGATGTAGGTGTGCGAGGTGCCGGCCGGCTGGCCGCTCTGCAGCAGGAACTTGATGATGGCGTTCATGTCGCCCGACTGGCGGGCGAGATCGGTCATCACCACGGCGCCGTAGGTGCCATCCGCCAGCTTGGCGAGTTCTACATGGTGGTCACCGGCATGACGGTGGTGATGCTGGGCGGCGGCATCGATCTCTCGGTCGGCTCGATCTTCGCGCTGTCGTGTTTCTCCGCCGTCTATGTCTTCTTCATCCTCGAACAATCGATCTGGCTGGCACTGGTGGCGGCACTGGCCACGGGCCTCGTGTTCGGCGCCATCAATGGCTACCTCGTCGGCTATCTCAGGCTGCGCGCCTTCCTGACCACGCTGGTCACTTTCATCTTCGGGCGGGCGCTGTTCGACATTCTCGTCACCACCTACGCCGCCGACGTGCAGCTCTCCCAGGCGAGTTCCAATGTGCTCGACTTCATCGGCGACGGGACATTCTGGGGCCTGTCGGTCTCGGTCTGGCTGGCGATCATCCTGGCCGTCGTGACGCACGTCGCGCTGACGCGCTCGCGACCCGGCTGGCATGTGCTGGCCGTGGGCGGTTCGCGGCGCTCTGCGCACAATGCCGGCATCCGCGTGCGCCGCACCGTGTTTATGACCTATGTCTTCTCCGGCTTCTGCGCTTCCATCGGCGGCTTCCTCATCGCATGCCGCTTAAGCGGGGCGGGCCCGGGCACCGGCCTCAACCTCGAGATCATGGCGCTGACGGCGGCGGTGGTCGGCGGCGTCAGCCTGGGCGGCGGTCGCGGCTCGGTTGTGAAAGGCCTGATGGGCGCCATCATCGTGCTGACCATGACGAACGGCCTGATCCGGCTGGGCTACGGCACCGGCACCAACCAGATGGTGCTCGGCATCATGCTGGCCGTCGCCGTCACCATCGATATCCGCTGGCTGAAGAACCGTCACAAGGTGCTGAACGAGGTCTATGTCGCACCGGTCTATCTCAAGATGGGCGAGACGCAGTCGGCCGTGCCCGGCTCGGGCACGCCATACGAGCTCGACAACCGGCTATCGTCGGCCGACCATATCGGGCTCGGCGAACTGGAAGGGCCCGAGGACGTCATCCTCGACCGCGACGACCACCTTTATTGCGGCACGCGTCATGGCGAGATCGTCCGCTTCTTCGCACCCGACTATGTCAGGTCGGAGGTGTTTGCCCATATAGGCGGCTTCCCGCTGGGGCTGGCTTTCGACAGATCAGGCAACCTGATCAGCTGCGTCGGCGCGATGGGGCTCTATTCCGTTTCGCCGGAGCGGGAGGTGAAACGCCTGTCGGCGGAGACGTCGCGGTCATGGACATCGATCGTCGACGACGCGCGGCTGCGCGACCCCAATGATTGCGACATCGCACCCGACGGCCGCATCTATTTCACGGACTCGACCAAGCGCTATGACGCCCATGACTGGGCGCTGGACTCGATCGAGAACCGCGCCACCGGCCGGCTGCTGGTCTACGACCCGAAGGACGGTTCGACGAAGACACTGCTCGACGGCTACCGCTACACCAACGGCGTGTGCATGGCGCATGACGGCAAGTCGCTGTTCTTCGCAGAAAGCTGGGCCTGCCGCGTGCACCGCTACTGGCTCGAAGGGCCGAAGGCCGGCACCGCCGAATGCGTCATCCGCGACATGCCGGGCTATCCCGACAACATCAACCGCGCTTCGGACGGCAATTACTGGATGGCGTGGCTCGGCATGCGCACACCGAGCTTCGACCTGTCGCTGCGCCACCCCGACATGCGCAAGCGCATGACGCGCCGGCTGCCGCAGGACGAGTGGCTGTTCCCCAACATCAACACCGGCGGCGTGGTGAAGTTCAACGAGAAGGGCGGCATCGTCGAGGCGCTGGGCGACCTCACCGGCGGCGCGCATCCGATGGTCACCTCGATGCGCGAGCACAAGGGTTTTCTGTTCGTTGGCGGCATCCTCAACAACCGCATCGGCCGCTACAAGATTTCGGGCGCCGATCCGGATTGGACCAGCCCCGCTTCCTACTGGGGCGCGAAGCCATGATCCTCGATCCGATCCTGGATGTCTTTCGCGGCAAGGCCGTGACCATTCCACCGCTGGATGGCGCCTTCCGGCCCAACACGCGGCTGGATGATGCGTCTGCGTTCGCGGAGCTCACCGAACCGGACAATCTGCTGGTAGCCGACGGCCGGCTGCTGGCGTCAGGTGGTAACGCCATCCATGCCCTTGCCGCCGGCGCCGTGCCTGTCGTGGTCGAGACTTGTCAGTCGCCCGTCACGGCATTGGCGCTGTCGCCATCGGGCGAACTGACGGTGGGACTGGAGAGCGGCAAGTTGCTGGTCGCGGGCAGGGAGGTTTCGCTCCCGGCCGGCGTCCGCTGCATCACCGCGCTCGCCTATGCCGAAGACGGTACGCTGTGGCTGGCCAACGGCTCGGCTGACCACGCGCCGTCGCAATGGGCGGCCGATCTGATGAAGAAGGGCGCTTCCGGTTCGCTGTGGGCGCGCGCGCCCGGTGGCGATTTCCGCAAGGTGGCTGGCGACATCGCTTTTCCCTACGGGCTGCATCCCGTCGGCGGCGATGTGCTGGTCAGCGAAAGCTGGCGACACCAGCTTCTGCGCGTGGGCGCGGACGGCAAACGAGCGACGGTGCTGGCGCATCTGCCCGGCTATCCAGCCCGACTGGCGCCGGCGACGGACGGCGGCGCATGGCTGACGCTGTTTGCGCCGCGCAACCGGCTGATCGAGTTCGTGCTGCAGGAAACGCACTACCGGCAGGACATGATCGACCAGGTTCCGCCGGCCTACTGGATCGCGCCAGCGCTTGCCTCCAACCGCAGTTTTCTCGAACCGCTGCAATGCGGCGGCATCCGCACCATGGGCATCCACAAGCCGTGGTCGCCCAGCCGCTCCTACGGGCTGGTGGTCAAGCTGGACCAGGCCATGCGGCCGCAATTCAGCCTGCACAGCCGCGCCAACGGCACGCGCCACGGCATCTGCAGCGTGGCGGAAAAGGATGGCCGGCTGTTCATCGCTTCGAAGGGCGGCGACTGCGTGCTTTCCGTCGACCTTGCTTCGGGAGGTTTCTGATGGAACCGATCGTTCGTCTGGAAAACGTCACCAAAAACTATCGCGGCGTGCCCGCGGTTAAGAACGTCACGTTCGATCTGCGCAAGGGCGAAATCCACGCCTTGCTCGGCGAGAATGGCGCGGGAAAATCGACGCTGACCAAGATCATCGCCGGCGTCGTCGACGCCACGTCGGGCAGGATGTTCCACAAGGGCGCCGAGATCGCCTACGCCTCGCCGCATGCGGCACTCGAGGCCGGCATTGCCATGGTGTTCCAGGAGACCAGCCTGGTGCCGTCGATGACGGTGGCGCAGAACCTCTATCTCGGGACCGAGAAATTCCTCAACCGGCTGCGCGGCACGTATATTTCGGCACAGCAATTCCTGCAGTCGCTGAACTTTCCCGTCGACCCGAACGCCATGGTGGCGACGCTGGGCGCGGCGAAGCGCCAGATGGTCGAGATCGCGCGCGCCGTCCACCACAATGCCGAGATCATCATCTTCGATGAACCGACGGCGACGCTGACGCCGGAGGAAAAGCGCCATTTCTTCGCGCTGATCCGGCGGCTGAAGGCGAACGGCGTGTCCATCGTCTTCATCAGCCATGCGCTGGAAGAGGCGCTCGCCATCGCCGACCGCATCACCATCCTGCGCGATGGCGAACTGGTCATCACCGACGACACGGCGGCCTTCGACCGCGACAGGATCGTCGCGGCCATGGTCGGGCGCACGCTGTCCGGTCAGATCTACCGCCAGCGCGACGAGGCGAAACTGCGCAAGGCCGGCAGGAAGGTGCTGTCGGTGCAGGACATTTCGATGAGCAATGTCGTGCGCAACAATTCCTTCTCCATCTTCGAGGGCCAAATAACAGGCGTGTTCGGTCTGATCGGCTCCGGGCGCACGGAGACCTTCAAGATCGTGTCCGGCATCTACAAGCGCGACTTCCTGCGCGGCGGCACGATCGAACTAGACGACAGGCCCGTGCGCTATCTCGTGCCCAGCGAAGCGGTGGCCGACGGCATCGTCTACGTCACCGAGGACCGCAAGAGCGAAGGCATCTTCGAGACGATGGGTATTGCCGAAAACCTGTTCGGCGGGCTGCTGGCGGCTGGCCGCGAAAAGGCCTGGGTGATCAACCAGCAGGAGATGCGGCAGCTTTCGGCCGAATGGACGAAGACGCTCAACATCAGGGCGATCAACGACAATGCGCGCGTGGTCGAGCTTTCCGGCGGCAACCAGCAGAAAGTGGTGATCGGCAAGGGCCTGGTGCAGAAGCCTCGCATCGTCATCTTCGACGAGCCGACGCGCGGCGTCGATGTCGGCGCCATCGCCGAGATCCACCAGATCATCAACCGGCTTGCCGACGAGGGCTTGGCCGTTGTCGTCATCTCGTCCTACCTGCCGGAGATCATGAACCTGTCCGACCGGATTCTGGTGTGCCGCCAGGGACGCATCGTGGAGGAGTTTTCGCCGGCGGAGGCCACGGAGGAGAAGATCATGTATGCGGCCGTGCATTAGGGGTAGCGAGGCCCATGTTGTTTCGTCATCCACGGGCGCAGCAAGGAGCGAAGCGAC
>NZ_JAFKIC010000101.1 GCF_017306585.1 Mesorhizobium sp.
TCGGCGAAGCTCGCCATCCCAGCATGGCATTCCAGCGCCGAACGGACGATGTTGACGGCCAGGCACGCGCCGGACCCTTCGCCGAGCCGCATGCCGAGATCGAGCAAAGGCGGCAGGCCGAGCGCTTCGAGCAGGCCGCGATGGCCCGATTCGGCCGAGACGTGAGCAGCGACAGTGTGGGCGAGCCCGGTCGGGTGCAGCCTGGCGAGCGGCGCGGCGGCGGCCGTGCAGACGAAGCCGTCGAGCAGCACGGGAATGCCGAGATGGCGGGCGGCGAGCGTGGCGCCGAGGATGGCGGCCAGTTCGCGGCCACCCAGGCTGGCGGCGATCTTCAGCGGGTCGGACAGGGCGCCCGCATGGCGCTTCAAGCCGGCCTCGATGGCGACCACCTTGCGCTTCAGGCCGGCGTCGTCGACGCCGGTGCCGCGTCCGGTCCATTTTTCCGCCTTGCCACCGAACAGCGCCGCCGAGATGGCGGCAGCGGGCGTGGTGTTGCCGATGCCCATTTCGCCGAAGCAGATCAGGTCGAGGTCTTTGGTCACCGCGTCGTAGCCGGCGGAAACGGCGGCGAG
Organism: Mesorhizobium sp.; assembly: GCF_017306585.1. Lineage (GTDB taxonomy): Bacteria > Pseudomonadota > Alphaproteobacteria > Rhizobiales > Rhizobiaceae > Mesorhizobium. Next base: position 573 of record NZ_JAFKIC010000101.1, read on the forward strand.
AAACGCCTCGTCGTCCATCGCGACCGTCTGGGTGAAGTCACCTGTGGGGTGGTCGAGGTCGAGCGGGATGACATCGAGCTCGGCGCCGGCGATGCGGGCAAGCTGGTTGATGGCAGCACCACCGCCGGCGAAATTGGCGACCATCTGGACGGTGACTTCCGAGGGGAAGGCCGACACGCCCTGCGCGGTGACGCCGTGGTTGCCGGCGAAGACGAACACTTTCACCCGGTCGAGTTTCGGCATGTCGCGGCCCTGCCAGCGCGCCAGCCACGCGGCAATGGTCTCGAGCCGGCCGAGGCTGCCTTGCGGCTTGGTCAGCGTGTCCTGGCGGCTGGCAACCGCCTTGGCCGCCTTATCGCTGCCGGCGGGTAGATCCAGGCAGGCGGCGCGCAGTTCATCGAGTGATTTGAAGGACATGGGGGCAAGGTCTCCAAAAGGGAATCAGGGCAAGGGGATCAGGAGAGGGCCACGGTGGCGACGAGCAGCACCGCGATTTCGCTCACCTGCTGCAGCGCGCCGACCGTGTCGCCGGTCTGGCCATCGATCTGGTTGAGGCAAAGGGCATGGAATGCGGCAAACAGCAGGCCAAGCAGGATGATGGCGGCGATGGCGCCGCCAGGACCGAGCAGCAGAAGCGGGATCGCGCCGAGTACGCCGCCGGCAATGGCGGTTTCGAGCGAAACGCTGCCGGCACCGGCGGACAAGCCATCGGGGCGCGCGGGAGGCAGGATGTGCATGAAGGCGCCCAGCACCCCGCGCGAAGCCGCGTGCGCGGCCACAAGGGCGAAAAGGGCCTGCGTGGGATCGATGAGCTGCGAAAGCGCGCTCCAGCGGATCAGCAGGGACAGGCCGAGCGCCATCGCGCCATAAGCGCCGATGCGGCTGTCGCGCATGATTTCGAGCTTGCGTCCGCGCGACTTGCCGCCGCCAAAACCGTCGGCGACGTCGGATAGTCCGTCCTCATGGAGACAGCCGGTGGTGAGGATGGTCGCGACGAGACAGAGCGCCGCCGCTGGCCCCATGGCAAGGCCGAAACGTTCGGCCGTGGCAAAGACGATGGCGCCGATTAGCCCTACGACAAGGCCGGCGATGGGGGCCGCCCAGATCGCGGCCGCGAGGCCACGGCCGCGAAAGTCGAAGGCGGGCAGGGGCAGTCTGGTGAAGAAGACCAGGCAGAGCGCTATGTCGTCGAGGACTTGCCGGGGCGAAAGCGTCAGGTTCGGCAGCTTCATGCGCTAGCCTTTCGCAATGGCGTGGAAGAAAGTGCCGCTGACATGGCCGCGCCGGAAGCCGGAAGCCCCGATCGGGTTGCCCTGGCCATCGGCGAGGTCGGCCAGCGGCTCGTCATTGCCGGTGGCGGTCATCTGCGCATAATGGAATTCGTGGCCACGGATCAACGCGCCTTCCGGACCCAGGGCGCAGCCGGCGCGCAGCCTCGCCTCACGGTAGCCGAGATTCATCTTGCGCCTGGCAAAGCTGGTGGAATGGCCGAGCAGGCCGAGCATTGCGTGCGTCTTGCCGTCGGCATCCTCCAGCGCCTCGCCGAGCACCATGAAGCCGCCGCACTCGCCGTGGATCAGCTTTGTCGCGGCAAATCCCGCCATTCCGGCGCGGAAGTTGGTGGCGGCGGCAAGCTTGCCGGCATGAAGCTCGGGATAGCCGCCGGGCAGCCAGCAGACATCGCAATCCTGCCCGGGCGCCTCATCGGCGAGCGGCGAGAACGGAACGATCTCGGCGCCCGCCTTCCGCCAGACGGCGGCGACATGCGGATAGAGGAAGGTAAAGGCGGCATCCTCAGCCAGCGCGATGCGTTGACCCGGCGGTTGCAGTGCGTCGGCGAAGTCCCCCTCTGCCGGGCGCAGCGGGGTCGCCAGCGCCATGACAGCGTCGAGATCGAGGGATTTTTCCGCCATGTCGGCCAGCCTGTCGAGATGCGCCATCAAGTCATCATACTCGCCGGCCTGGACGAGGCCGAGATGGCGCTCCGGTAAATTGAGCGTGGGGTCGCGCAGGATGGCGCCGACCACGGGCAGGCCGATCGCCTCGATGGCGTCGCCGGAGAGCCGCCGGTGACGTTCGCTGCCCAGCCGGTTGAGCACCACGCCCGCCATGCGCACATCCGGATCGTAGGTGGCAAAGCCCTTGGCGACGGCCGCCGCCGTGGTCGATTGGCCGGACACATCGAGCACCAGAAGGACCGGCAGGCCGTAGAGCCGCGCAAGATCGGCGGCCGAACCGGTGCGGCCCGAAGCGGCCGGGATGCCGTCGAACAAGCCCATGGCGCTTTCGAGGATGACGAAATCCGTGTCGTCGGCCGCTTGAGCCGCCAGCGCATTGAGCAGCGAAGGCGGCATGGCCCAGCTGTCGAGATTGACGCCTGAAAGCCCGGTGGCGGCCGTGTGAAAGCCCGGGTCGATATAGTCGGGGCCGGATTTGGCGCCGCGCACTTTCAGGCCGCGCCGGGTCAGAGCGCGCAGGATGCCGATGGTGACGCTGGTCTTGCCTGAACCGGAGCGCGGGGCGCCGATGATGATGGCGCGGGCGGTCACGCTTCGCCCGCCAGTGCCGCCCGCATGGCGACGATGCCGCCGACGACGATCAGCGCCGGCGAGGCGAGGCCCGCGGCCGCCGCCGCCTCGGTGATGGTGGCAAGCGTGGCCACGACGGTTTGCTCCTGCGGCGTCGTCGCGGCGACGATGACGGCGGCCGGTGTCGAGGGAGCCAAGCCGCCATCAAGCAGCGCGGCCGTTATCAGCGGCAGGTTGGCCATGCCCATATAGACGACGACGGGCTGGCCGGTGCGGGCGATCGCTGCCCAGTCGATGTCCTCATCGGTGCCGGCGGCATGGCCGGTCGCCAGGATGATCGCCTTGTTGATGCCGCGCATGGTGGCCGGGATGCCGGTGGCGGCCAGTGCGCTGAGGCCCGATGTCAGGCCGGGCAGCACGCGGAACGGGATGTTTTCGCGCGCCAGCGCCAGGGCTTCCTCGCCGCCGCGGCCGAAAATATAGGGGTCGCCGCCCTTCAGCCTGACGACGCGGCGGCCTTCGCGCGCAAGCTTCACCAGCAAGGCGGTGATGTCGTCCTGCTTCATCGATGGCTTGCCGCCGCGTTTTCCCGCGTAGAACAGCTCGGCGTTCGCCGCCACCGCGACCACGTCAGGCGAGACCAACGCGTCGTAGACCAGCGCATCCGCCTCGGCCAATGCGGCCAGCACTTCCAGCGTCAGGCAGCCGGGATCGCCGGGGCCGGCGCCGGCCAGCCAGACATGGCCAGGCTCAAGCGGATGCGGCCTGAACTTCAGCCGGGACAAGGCCTGTTCGAGCGTGGCGTTTTCGCCCTTGTTTTTGCTGCTGGCGCTCACAATCCGTCCCGTCCGCGAAAACGCCGCTGGTAGTGGGCGTCGTACAATGAACTTTCGCCAAAACCTTCCGCCGCCAGCGAGCGGCCGACGAAGATCAGCGCCGTGCGCTCCATCGGATCGGCGGCGAGCCGGGCTTCGATCGTTTCCAGCGTCCCGGTCAGCACGCGTTCGTCCGGCCACGAGGCCCGGAAGACGATGGCGACAGGACAATCGCCGCCATAATGCGGCGTGAGCTCAGCGACGACGCGGTCGATGGCATGGATGGCAAGGTGGATGGCAAGCGTGGCGCCGGTGCGGCCGAAGCCTGCCAATGTTTCGCCGGGCGGCATTTTCGAGGCGCGGCCGGAGATGCGCGTCAGCACCAGGCTTTGCGCGACTTCCGGGATCGTCAGTTCGCGCCGCAAGGCGGCGGCGGCGGCGGCAAAGGAGGGCACGCCTGGCGTCAGCGTGTAGGGGATGCCGTGCCTTTCCAGCCGGCGGATCTGCTCGGCAACGGCACTCCACACCGAGAGATCGCCGGAATGCAGGCGGGCGACGTCCTGGCCAGCCTGGTGCGCGGCCACATACTCGGCCTCGATCTCGTCGAGCGACATCGGCGCGGTATCGATCAGTTTCGCCCCGGGCGCGCAGTGCTGCAGAAGCTCGGGAGCGACGATCGAGCCGGCATGCAGGCAGACCGGGC
>NZ_JAFKIC010000102.1 GCF_017306585.1 Mesorhizobium sp.
GTCGCCTTCGGCGACATCTCCCCCTCGAGGGGGGAGATTACGCCCCCCGCGAAATTCCATTCCCCGACTGGCCGGTTGATTGGCACGTTCTATCTTCTTTCCCGGCGCAAACGGCTGGAAAAGACGACAGCGCGCGGGTCCGCGAAGCCGGAATGGATTCCGGCGGCATCCTGCGCGAGATTGCGAAGACCCGCGTCGAACTGCTTCCATGGAGCATCCCGGATGAGCGAGCAGACAAAAGCGGCGGATACCGAGCTGTCCCGCCTGCGCCCGCCCTACAGATCGGTTCTCGACCTGATCGGCCAGACGCCTGTCGTCGAGTTGACCAAGTTCGACACCGGCAAGTGCCGGCTGTTCATCAAGCTCGAAAGCCAGAATCCGGGCGGCTCGATCAAGGACCGTATCGCGCTGTCGATGATTGCGGCGGCCGAGAAGGAGGGTAGGCTGAAGCCTGGCGGCACCATTGTAGAGGCGACCGCCGGCAATACCGGGCTTGGCCTTGCCCAGGTCGGCATCCCCAAAGGCTATCGCATCATCCTGGTCGTGCCCGACAAGATGTCGCGCGAAAAGATCCAGCATCTGCGCGCGCTCGGCGCCGAGGTGCGCATGACGCGCTCCGATGTCGGCAAGGGCCATCCGGAATACTACCAGGACATGGCGGAAAAGATCGCGGCGGAACTGCCGGGCGCCTTCTATGCCAACCAGTTCGCCAACCCGGCCAACCCGCTGGCGCATGAGACGACGACCGGTCCGGAAATCCTGTCGCAGCTCGACGGCAATGTCGACGCCGTCGTGGTCGGCGTCGGCTCCGGCGGCACGCTGACCGGGCTTGGCCGCTATTTCGCGAAGCATTCGCCGAAGACCGAGATGGTGCTGGCCGACCCGGTCGGCTCGGTGCTGGCGCCGCTGATCAAGACCGGCAAGATGGAAGAGGCCGGAAGCTGGACGGTGGAAGGCATCGGCGAGGATTTCGTGCCACCCAATGCCGATCTGGCGCTGGTCAAGAAGGCCTATTCGATATCAGACAAGCAAAGCATGCTGGCGGTGCGCGATCTCCTGTCGCGCGAAGGCATCCTGGCCGGCTCTTCGTCGGGCACGCTTCTGTCGGCCGCCCTTCGCTATTGCCGCGAGCAAACCGTGCCTAAGCGCGTCGTCACCTTCGTCTGCGACAGCGGCAACAAATACCTGTCGAAAGTGTTCGACGACTTCTGGCTGGCCGAACAGGGCCTCGCCGAGCACGAGCAGCACGGCGACCTGCGGGATCTCGTCATGCGCTCGCACCGCACCGGCGACACGGTGTGGGTCGGCCCGGATGAAAGCCTGCTCAACGCCTATGGTCGCATGCGCCGCTCCGATGTCTCGCAGCTGCCGGTGCTGGACGAGGGCAAGCTTGTCGGCATCGTCGACGAGAGCGACATACTGGCCAAGGTCGACGGGCCCTATGATGGGCGCTGGGACCGTTTCAACGGGCCGGTGCGTTCGGCCATGACCTCGAACCTGCACACGCTGCAGGCGACGCAGACGCTCGACGCGCTGCTGCCCGTCTTCGACCGCAACGAGGTGGCCATCATCTTCGACGGCGACGAGTTCGTCGGCCTGATAACCCGCATCGACCTGATCAACCATCTGAGGCGCCGCGCAAAATGACGACAGCAGCAACGGGCAAGAACCGCCTGGCCTTCTCCACCCGCACCATCCATGGCGGCCAGAGCCATGACCCGCTGACCGGCGCGGTGATGGTGCCGATCTACGCCACCTCGACATACGGCCAGCAGTCACCGGGGGTGCACAAGGGTTTCGAATACGCCCGCAGCCAGAACCCGACGCGCTTCGCCTTCGAGCGCGCGGTGGCCGACCTCGAAAGCGGCACGGCGGCCTTCGCCTTCGCCTCCGGCCTGGCGGCGATCTCGACCGTGCTGGAGCTGCTCGATTCCGGCGCGCATATCGTGGCGACCGACGACATCTATGGCGGCTCCTTCCGGTTGATGGAGCGGGTGCGCAAGCGCTCGGCCAATCTGCAGGTCTCGTTCGTCGACTTCACCGATCTCGCGGCGGTCGAAGCCGCGATCCGGCCGGAGACGAAGCTGCTCTGGGTCGAGACGCCGACCAATCCGCTGCTGCGCATCGTCGACCTCGAAGGCGTGGCGGCGCTGGCCAGGCGCAAGGGAATCCTGTCGGTGGCCGACAACACCTTCTGCAGCGCCTACATCCAGCGCCCGCTGGAACTCGGCATCGACACAACAGTGCATTCGACGACGAAGTACCTCAACGGTCATTCCGACATGGTCGGCGGCGTGGCGGTCGTGGGCGACAACAAGGATCTCGCCGCCCAGCTGAAATTCCTGCAGAACGCCATCGGCGCCATATCGGGCCCGTTCGACAGCTTTCTGGCGCTGCGCGGCCTGAAGACGCTGGCGCTCAGGATGGAGCGCCATTCCGCCAACGGCCTGAAAATCGCGCAATGGCTGGAAGCCCGCAAGGACATACGCCGCGTCCTCTATCCCGGCCTTGCCAGCCACCCGCAGCATGCCATCGCGGTCCAGCAGATGCATGCTTTCGGCGGCATGATCTCGGTCGATCTCGGCCGCGACCTCGCCGGGACAAAACGCTTCCTGGAGCGCACGCAGCTGTTCACGCTGGCAGAAAGCCTCGGCGGGGTGGAAAGCCTGATCGAGCATCCGGCGCTGATGACACATGGCTCCATTCCCGTGGAGAAGCGCGAGGCGATCGGCATTTCGGATTCGCTGGTGCGGCTGTCGGCGGGGATCGAGGATGGCGATGACCTGATCGCGGATCTGGAGCAGGCGCTGGGGGGTTAGCGGCAACGACTGTCCGAGGTCAGCGCTGCCCCTCATTGTCCTGCCGGACATTTCTCCCCGTATAGTGACGGGGAGAAAGGGCTGGTCGCAATCCTGGCGCTTTCCTGCAACGCCGGCAATTTGGCGAAGTCCTCCGGCACAGCGTCCCTCTCCCCGTCACTATACGGGGAGAGGATGCCGGCAGGCAGGTGAGGGGCAGCGCTGACGCTTCATGAATCGGCAGTCGGCGGCCAGCCAATTGACCCCAGCCGTCATCTAACCGAACTATTGCGCCCATGGCCACGCGCGACCCTCCAAAACCCACCGAGCCCATCACCTTCGCGGTGCTGGTCTTTCCCGGTTTTCCGATGATGGCGTTCAGTTCCGTCATCGAGCCGCTGCGCGCCGCCAACATCCTGGCGAAGAAGGACTGCTACCGCTGGATCATCGTTGGCGGCACCAAAGGCGCGGTCGAGGCCTCGAACGGCGTCGTCATCCAGCCGGGTTTTCATGCCGAGGCGGCACCCAGGGTCGACCGCATCGTCGTCTGCTCGGGCGGTGACGCCGATCATCTCGTCGCCGAGGACGCGGCGAGCTGGATCCGCCGCAGCCTGCGCGGCGGCGCCCATATCGGTGCTGTGGCCGACGCGGCATTCTTCCTGGCGCGGGCGGGCCTGCTCGACGGCCATGCCTGCACCTTGCACTGGACCAGCCAGGCCGCCTTCACCGAGGCTTTTCCGGCGATCGAGCTCAGGCGCGATCTCTTCGTCATCGACCGCAAGCGCTTCACCTCGGCGGGAGGCGTCGGCAGCCTCGACATGATGCTCGAGATCATCACCCGCGACTATGGCGGCGAACTCGCCGCCGGGGTCGCCGAATGGTTCGTGCACAGCCAGCTGCGCTCCAGCGTCGACCGCAAGCTGATGCCGCTCAGGCTGCGCACCGGGGTCCGCAACGAGCTGGTGCTGTCGGCCATCGCCATCATGGAGGACGCGGTGGAGGAACGGCTCGGAATGACCGAACTCACCGCGCGGCTCGGTGTATCCTCGGACAAGCTGGAGCGCTCCTTCCGCTCCGAACTCGCCATCTCGCCGAATGGCTACTACCGGCGGCTTCGGCTGAAACGCGCCGCCGACCTGCTGGCGCATTCCACGCTTGCCGTGCGCGATGTGGCGCTGGCCTGTGGTTTTGCTTCCATGTCGAGCTTTGCGCGGGCATTTCGCGAGGAGCATGGCCATCCGCCGACACTGGCGCGACGGCATTAGGTTTTGAATGCTGGCGGGGCATCGCCCCTCTCTGCCCTGCCGGGCATCTCCCCCTCAAGGGGGAGATCGGCGGTCACCACCGGCTTCGCCAATCTTTAGCGCTGAGGAGTACGCGCGGCCGCTGAAGCTGCCAATCTCCCCCCTTGAGGGGGAGATGTCCGGCAGGACAGAGAGGGGGGCCTCGCGCCTGTCTCTCTCATTACACCAGCGGCATCTCGCACAACATGCGCGGTTTTCCGCACAATGCTTCCGCCCCTCCTGGGCCATGGTCGGGCCTTTCAACCCCACCCCAAGGCCAGGCACCCATGAGCATCGTCGTATTCGACCCCGACAGCACCGAGGACGTCGATTTCAAGGACCGCATGCGCCATCCCGCCGCCGCCGACCCGGCCGGCGGCATGTGGCTGTCCGACACCGAGCCTTCCTTCATCGACGCCGATGCGCTGCGCAAAGGCCGGCTGGCGAAATTGCGCGGCTGGATGCGCGAGGACGGATATGGCGGCGGGGAGGTGCTCGACC
>NZ_JAFKIC010000103.1 GCF_017306585.1 Mesorhizobium sp.
GCCCGGGATTCCCGGACGGGGCACGGCGACCGCCGGCTTACTCGCCGGCCGCCTCGCCCGACGCCTCGGCCTCGACGGTCTCCGCCGCGGGTTCGCCCGCCAGCGTCGCCATTTCGGCCTCGGTCAGCCCGGAGGCCTGCTTGCGGTTCTTCACACCCTGCGTGTCGAGCACGCCGCGGATGATGTGATAGCGCACACCCGGAAGGTCCTTGACGCGGCCGCCGCGGATCATGACCACGGAGTGCTCCTGAAGGTTGTGACCTTCGCCGGGGATGTAACCGATCACTTCAAAACCGTTGGTCAGGCGGATCTTGGCCACCTTGCGCAGCGCCGAGTTCGGCTTCTTCGGCGTCGTGGTGTAGACGCGCGTGCAGACGCCCCGCTTCTGCGGGTTCTGCTGCATGGCAGGGACCTTGTTGCGCTTCACCGGCGCAATGCGCGGCTTGCGGATCAGCTGGTTGACGGTAGGCATTAAACCCTCTTGTCTCTCAATTCCGTGTCTCGTGCCGGTCAAGGCTCGCTCAAAGCGTCATTTCCATACGCAAATTCGGGCCACAAACCGCGCTTCGCGGTCTTGCCCGAACAAATCGCAGAGGAAGCGGAAGCCGCTTCGTGCACGCCGGAAATGTCTTTTCGCTCGTAAAACGAACCCTGTTTGAGGCAAACTCCAAAGCGTGTCGCTTCGGAAAGGAGAGCCTCACATCGGTTCTGACTGGGCGGCTTCTACTCGCAAGCCCGCCAAGCGTCAACCCCGCGACGCCAAATATTGCATTGAAGCCCGGGCTTGGCAGCCATGCGAAAACCGCATGTAATTTTCTTTCGCCATTTTGCAAGGACGAGGAAGAAAGTGACCGGCTTGCGGCTGTCGCAAGGCCTGGCTTCGTGCGAAAAGGCCGGATCGGTAGTCAAAATCCCCTCGCCTGCCCTCGGACCAACAGGAATCAGCCCGTGAACGACAATGAAGAACGCCCGGTCACCATCATCACCGGCCGGGTGTGGAAGAAGAAAGGCGGCAAGGCGGAAGGCGTCCACGTCATGCTGGTCGCGCCCGATGACGATTCGGCGGTGCGCCGCGCTCTCGAATCGCTCGCGGCGGAAGGCTATGCGGAAGCCGAACTCGACCAGATCGGCGACATGGACGGCGAACCGGACGAGGAACCGCATCTGTCCGCATACCAGGGCGCGCTCGAGGGCGAAGTGTCGATCGTCACGTTCGACGAGCCGCTCTGAATCCGGGATTCGCAACGCGTTCCCGACGGCTTGCACGCTTTGCCCGGCGCCCCTAGAAAAATCCACCATTTCAATTCCGGAGCCTTCATGTCCCCGAACAGCACGCCCATCAAGATAGGCATCGTCGGCGTCGGCAAGATTGTCCGCGACCAGCATCTGCCGGCCCTGGCGAAGGACGGGAACTATCGCCTCACCGCTGCCGCCAGCCGGCACGGCAAGGTCGACGGTATCCCGAATTTTCCCACCATCGAGGCGATGCTTGACGCGGTGCCGGAACTCGACGCGGTCTCGCTCTGCATGCCGCCGCAGTTCCGTTATGATGCCGCGCGCGCCGCGTTGGAAGCGAAGAAACATGTCTTCCTGGAAAAGCCGCCCGGCGCGACCGTCAGCGAGGTCGAGGAGCTCAAGGCGTTTGCCGCAAGGCAACGCGTCACACTGTTCGCAAGCTGGCATTCGCGCTACGCGCCGGCGGTTGAGGCTGCCAGGAGATTCCTCGGCTCGACGACAATCCGCTCGGCGGCGATCATATGGAAGGAAGACGTCCGCCGCTGGCACCCGAACCAGGACTGGATCTGGCAGCCGGGCGGCTTCGGCGTCTTTGATCCGGGCATCAACGCCTTGTCGATCGCGACCCATATCCTGCCGGCCATGTTCATCACCTCGGCCGTTCTCGACTTTCCTGAGAACCGTCACGCCCCCGTCGCCGCGCGGGTTGCCTTCCGCACCTCGGCGGGGCTGCCGGTCACGATGGACCTCGACTGGCTCCAGACCGGTCCGCAAAGCTGGGACATCGTCGCCGACACGGAAGCTGGTCAGATGGTGCTTTCGGGTGGTGGGGCAAAGCTCGCAATCGGCGGCGAGACTGTCCATGACGAGCCGGAAGCCGAATATCCGATGCTTTACAGCCGCTTCGCCGAAATCGTCCGCGCCGGCGTGTCGGATGTCGATCTGGCGCCGCTTCAGCATGTCGCCGACGCCTTCATGCTCGGCAAGCGCAATGTGGTCGAGGCTTTCTTCGACTGAGCGCCCAACGCCGCGTGATGATCCCCATCGCGCGGCGAAGACGAAGCGAGCCAATTAGCCTTTCATGGCCCGGCATCCCGCGCGCTTGAGCATATCGGCGACGATGAGCGGTGTCGCCGGTGTCTGCGCCCAGTCCCCTTGGCGAGGCGCGCCGGTTTCAAGAGCGGCGCGAACCGAGGCCGTATCCAGGCTGAATGCCTTCCGGCAGGAAATCACGCGGGATCCCTTGGCGGTGTCGGCGATTGCGCCGGCGGTTTCGCCGACGCCAGCAATATAGGCGACCAGGGTCTGCCGGGCGGTCTGACTTGCATCAGCCTTGTCGATCATCTCTATGACCTGCCCCACCGATATCTGGCCTGTCGCCGTCGAAGGAAGGGCGGCCGCAGCGAAAGGCGTCATGGCCGCGACCAAGGCCGCGATCGTGGCGAGCGCGATCCTGGGTTTGAATGAAGGCATTGAGGTCTCCTGTTGGTAGGCGTTGACAGGAATCATTCTTATGCATAAATTAATTATTGTAAAACAATAATTTCTTTCGAGATGAGCCCCATGACCGACCACGCCCCTTCGCACTCGCCCTTTGAACCCGCCCGTCAGGCAAGGTTGAACCGGATCCGGTTCTTCAGCCTGATGCTGGCACGAGGCTGCATCCTTCTGGCCGTGCTGCTGACGGTCGCATTGCTGTTCTACTGGTTCGGCGCCTCTTCCACTTCGATCGCCGCCGACGCACAGGTCCCGGCGGGCTGGCTGACAGATCTCGGCTTTGGCGGCAGAACGGCTGCATTTCTCATTTCCGTCGTGCCGCTTGCTTGCCTGATCATGGCCCTGCTGGCCGCCAGGCGCTGCTTCATAGCTTTTGCCGTGGGAGATTTTTTCAGCCTTGAGCCCGCCCGAGGTCTGCGCGACTTCGCCCTTGGCCTTGCATCCGCCCTGCTCAAGCCATTTTCGGCGGCGGCGCTGTCGGTGCTGTTGAGCCTCGACGCGCCCGCCGGCCAGCATCGGCTGACGCTCGGCATCGGCAGCGACACGATCCTGGCGCTGCTGGCGGCCGGCACGATCGCGGTGATCGCCTGGGTGATGACCGAGGCGGCGGCTATCGCTGAAGAGAACCGGCAATTCGTTTGAGGATCCGCTCATGCCCATAAGGGTCAGGCTCAATGTCGTCCTCGCCGAACGAAACGTGAAGTCGAAAGACCTTGCCGAGCATATCGGCATCACCGAGGCCAACCTTTCGCTACTCAAACAGGGAAAGGTCAAAGGCATCCGCTTCGACACGCTGGAGCGCATCTGCGACTATCTCGGGTGCCAGCCCGGCGACCTGCTGCGTTACGAGAACCAGTCGGAGTGAACCGGCCACCGGAAGCTTGCTACGCCAGTCAGCTATGCAACCCGGCTGTCATTCGACAATCGCAATCGCGAAGCCGTCATAGCCCTTGGCGCCGACGGTCTGAATGGCCGTACCATCCAGCCGCTTGTCGCCGCCGATGAATGAAAACGCCGCGCGGGCGCCCTCGACATTGGCGTCGCGGCCATCCTTATTGATGACGGCGCCGTCGCGTATGACGTTGTCGCAGACGATTACCGTTCCCGGCCGCGACAGCCGCATGGCCCAGGTGAGGTAGTTCGGGTTGTTCGGCTTGTCGGCGTCGATGAAGATCAGGTCGAACGGGGCGGCCTTTTCGCTCGCCAGCGCGGCGAGCGACTGCAATGCAGGGCCGACGCGCAACTCGACCTGGTCCGAGACCCCTGCCCGCTCGAAATTGGAGCGAGCGACCTTGGCATGGTGTTGATCGAGTTCCAGCGTGACCACCTTGCCGCCGGCGGGCAATCCGCGCGCCATCCATATGGTGGAATAGCCGCCCAGCGTACCGATCTCGAGGATCCTGCTTGCGCCCTGAATGCGCGCCAGAAGCGAAAGCAGCTTGCCTTGCGCCGGGGACACGTCGATCGCCGGCAGACCTTGATCGCGATTGGCCGCGAGAACCGCATCCAGGATGGGATCCGCCTCAAGGAGCGAAGAAACGATATAGTTGTCGACAGCCGTCCAGGTCTTGGCGCTCATCCGCCTTCCTCCATTGGTCGTAAAAGGAAAAAGCCGCCGGGTTTCCCCGACGGCTTCCGTTGCCTGAGATTTCCAAGCGGGTCGTCGTTTCGGGGAAACGATTGACCCGCTCTACTTCCTTTGGAGCAATTCCGGACGGAAAACCGTTCCACACTTTTCCTGGAATTGCTCTGCCGCCGCGCCTACTGCGCGGCGGTTGTCATGTCGGCCAGCATCTGCTCGGCGACTTCCACACCGGAGGCCTTGCGGCG
>NZ_JAFKIC010000104.1 GCF_017306585.1 Mesorhizobium sp.
CTCCGTCGCGGAGACCCTAGGATCCATGCCGTGACGTCAGAGCCGCGCTGCGGTCCAGAATTCCGACCCACCGCGTACCGTCCTACGTTACCCCCATGGTAACGCGTTGGGAGAACATCCTGATTCTGCTGCATTCTTCGGCGAAGTTCCCGGCATGGATCCTAGGGGTCTGCGCCGCGTCGCTTCGCTCCTTGCTCCGCCCTAGGATGACGAAGTGTGGTGTGGTCCCCCTCAATCCCCATCCGCGGGCTTGGCCTTCCCGCACTGCGCCAGCACCTTGCCGATGGCCGCTTTCGAGCCCTTCAGCGGAAAACTGTTGGCGCCATATTTGGCCGAGCCGACCGTCACATCGCCCTTGCCGCGCAAGAGGTCGAGCAGCGGGTCGGCTTTCTCCAGGTCGGCGACGAGATAATTGTACATCTCCTCCAGCTGCAGCGTCTTCGTCACCGTCTTGCCGTCGGCCTTGAAGTCGAACGCGCCGCTGAAGCCGGGCTCCAGTTGCGGGCCGCCCTCGCCGAGATCGTAGCTCAGCACCGGCTTGTCGAAGCAGGTCAGCATCAGCTGCGCACCGCCCTTCGGCCCACCGCAGACGGAAGCCGTCAGCACGCTGCCGCCTTCGTCCTCCTCCATCTTGGCGCTCCAGCCGCCGCAGGACGCAGCGAAGGCCGATTGCGAGCAGACCAGCGCCATCAGGGCACCGGCGGCGACGAGATACCAGTTCTTCATGACTTCCCCCCAGATTTGCAGCACCGGACGCCAGCATATAGGAAAAGCTGTTCCGTGGCATTGCCTCTTCGGCAAGGCCGCGCGCCTTGGAGAGAGCGGTGCTGAGAAACTGTGTTCGCCTGTGTCTGTCGGCAGCCGCCTTGCCGGCCTTGCCGCTCGCCGCCCATGCGCAATGGAAGCCGGTCGAGAAGGTCGAGACCTACGCCATTTCAGGCCAGTCGGGACCCGAGCTCTACCGCTCGATCGGCGAGAACGGCCCGAATGTCGGCGTTGCCCGCGCCATCGCCCACACCAATTTCAAGCTGACCTGGACCCGGGATTATCAGGCCCGCGCGGGCGCCTGCGTGCTGGTCTCGGCCAGGCCGAAGCTCATCATCACCTACACTTTGCCAAGCCCGTCGGCGCCGCTGCCACCCGCCATCCAGAAGAACTGGGAGGTTTTCCTCGCCGGCGTCAGCGCGCATGAAAAGGTGCATGGCGCCGAGATAATCGACATGGTGCGCAAGATCGAGGCGGCGACTGTGGGGCTGACGATCGCCGATGACCCCAAATGCTCAAAGATCCGCGTCGAGATGACCAAGCGCCTGTCCGAACTTTCCCAGGCCCAGCGCCAGGCGAGCCGTGAATTCGACCGCGTCGAACTCGGCAAGGGCGGCAATCTGCAAAAGCTGATCCTGGCGTTGGTGAATGGCGGTTGAGAGGTCGCTGAGGCACTTGGCGTCGCGTTCCTTCGCCCCCCTCTGTCCTGCCGGACATCTCCCCCACGAGGGGGGAGATTGGATGTCATCGACGATTTCGCCAATTGTTGACGTTGCAAGAATAAGCGAGGCGCCCAAGCTGCCAATCTCCCCCCAAGTGGGGGAGATGTCCGGCAGGACAGAGGGGGGCGCCGTAGAGCGCTATCGCTGCCGTGCAGCCATCCGGCGGCAAAAGCCTCAGCGCGTCAAATCAAGCGCCGCTGACAAATCCCCCATCGGTGGCTCGCCATTGGCCGCCAGCGCCTTGTCGCGGGCGACGATGCCGGAGAGCACCGGCAAATCGTAACGCGCGGTGATGAAGCGCAGGATCGAGGTCGTGTCGTATTGCGTGTGATCGACCGTGCCCATCTTGGCATAAGGGGAAATGATGAAGGCCGGGATGCGGTTGCCCGGGCCCCAGCGGTCGGCCTTGGGCGGCGCGACGTGATCCCAGAAACCGCCATTCTCGTCATAGGTGACGACGACCAGCATGTGGCCCCATTGCGGGCTCTTCTCCAGATGCGAGACGAGGTCGGCCAGATGCTGGTCGCCCGAGGTCACGTCGGCATAGCCCGAGTGCTCGTTGAGGTTGCCCTGCGGCTTGTAGAAGGCGACCTGCGGCAGCTTGCCATCGTCGATCGCCTTGATGAATTCGGCGCCGTCGAGACCGCCGTCCCTCAGATGCTCGGTCCGCGCGGCGGTGCCGGGCGCGTAGGCGGCGAAATAGTTGAACGGCTGGTGGTGGAACTGGAAGTTCGGCACCGGTGTCGCGTTCTTGCCGTCGAGCGTCGCCTGCCAGGCGCCGCCATACCAGGCCCAGCTCACCCCTCTGAGCGACAGCAGGTCGCCGATGGTCACATCGTGCTGCGGTGGCAGCGTGGTCGGCGCGGCCGGATCGGCCAGCGCCTTGTCGCCGTCCGCGGCCGGCTTGTTGGCGCTCGGCTGATAGGGCGGCTGCATGGTGTTGACCGCGTAGAAGTCGGGCGTGATGGCGCCGTCATTGACGAATTTCGGCACGCCGCCCAGCGCCGAAGCCGGCGAATTGTCGGCCACCTTCAAGGTCGTGCCGTCGGCCTCGACCACCGCGATCTGACCCTTGATCGGGCTGGTATCGGCATGCGGGTAGACCGGCGTGCAGGCGCAGGCGAGCTGGAAATGGTTGAGGAAGGAGCCGCCGAAGGCGCCCTGGAAGAAATTGTCGGCCAGCACGTACTTCTTCGCCACCTGCCACATCGGCAGGCCGGAGCCGTCATAATGGCCCATCACGAGGCCACCGGAATCGGCCCAGGCCGCGAACTTGTCGTTCTTGCCGCCGTCGATCTGCATCTGCTCCTGATAGAAACGGTGCCAGAGGTCGCGCGTGATGACCGATGTCTTCTCGTTGAAGCCGCTGGCGTCGTCGATGGCGAAGCTGGCATTGGCGAGATGCGCCGACTGCGCCTCGGTCACCACGGGCGTCACACCCTTGGCGGTCAGCCCGCCCCAGGCCGGCGGCAGTTCCGAAAGCGGCTTGCCGTCACGGTCGAGCTGGCGCGCCTGGTCGACCGAGACATTGGCCAGCCCATTGGCGCCGGGGAAGCCGCCATAGAGATTATCGAAGCTGCGGTTCTCGGCGTAGATGACGACGACGGTGTCGATCTTGTCGAAGCCGGCGGGCGCGGCGTGAGCGATGCCGGCCAGCGATGCCAGCGCCGTGGAGGCGAGGCAGAGCGAGAGGAAGGACTTGGTCATGGAAAGATGCCTCGTGGCTGGGGGATGGCTGGAGGAACCGGGCGACGCTAGGGGCGGTGGTTGTCAGCTTTGTGACACCTTTGCGGGTGCGTGTGGATAGCAGGAGAGGCCGGCGGGACAGCGCCCCCCTCTGTCCTGCCCTCTTTGCCGTCACTTGGCATCTCCCCCACGAGGGGGGAGATTGGCAGTTTCGCTGTCGCGCCGTTCAAACTTTGGTGATTGGCGAAAGCCGGTGTGACGGCCAATCTCCCCACTTGTGGGGGAGATGTCCGGCAGGACAGAGGGGGGCGCCACAGAACTCGGTTCAGGCAAAGTCGAGCTCGCTGAAACCGGTCATCAATCCGTAGCAATAGCCCCCTAGGCCAAGCCAAACTGGACTGTATTGCGCATGACACGATGGAAATCCGCCACCTTCGCATTGGCCGGCCTCGCCTTCCTCTGGCCAGCCGATGGCCTGCCGGCGGACGGCGTCCATCCAGGCCCCCTATCACGCGCGCAAGCCTTCGCGCGCGCCGAGGCGCTTACCGCGCTCGGGCGCAAGATGTTCTTCGACCCGGCGCTGTCGGCCTCGGGAAAACAGGCGTGCTCGTCCTGCCATGATCCGCATCACGCCTTCGGGCCGGCCTCGGCCGCGCCTATCGAGATGGGCGGGCCGAACCTCGACCGGCCCGGCCTGCGCGCCGTGCCGTCGCTGCGCTATCTCCAGGCCGCACCCGCCTTCACCGAGCATTTCTACGATTCCGAGGATGAGGGCGACGAGAGCGTCGACAACGGCCCGACAGGCGGCCTGACCTGGGACGGCCGCGCCGACCACGGCAAGGACCAGGCAAAAATCCCCCTGCTCTCGCCCTTCGAAATGGCCAACAAGGACGCCGCCGCCGTCACCGATGGCCTGCGCAAGGCCGCCTATGCCGACGAGTTCAAGGCTGCCTTCGGCAACGATGTCTTCGACCATCCCGACGATGCGCTCGACGCCGCCGCCGAGGCGCTCGGAACGTTCGAGCAGAGCGCGGCCGATTTCTATCCCTATTCCAGCCGCTACGATGCCTTCCTGGCTGGCAAAGCAACGCTCAGCGCGCAGGAATTGCATGGCCGCGAACTGTTCGAGGACGAAACCAAGGGCAACTGCGCCAGCTGTCACCTCAGCGAGCCGGCCAATGACGGCGAGCCGCCGCAATTCACCGATTTCGGCCTGATCGCCATCGCCGTGCCGCGCAATCCGGCCATCCCGGCCAATGCCGACCCGGCCTATATCGATCTCGGCCTGTGCGGCCCGCTGCGCACCGATTTCCATGGCCGCGCCGAATATTGCGGCCTGTTCAAGACTCCGACGCTGCGCAACGTGGCGCTGCGCAA
>NZ_JAFKIC010000105.1 GCF_017306585.1 Mesorhizobium sp.
CCCGTGCAACTGTTCAGGTTGATGGTTCATCGGTGGGAAGGGACCGAGCCATGCCGCGGCCTGTCCCCGAAAGGGACGACCAGGATCCTCTCGGCCTCCTTCCCACTTCAAACCATACACCCGAACAAACACACAGGATCCTCGGGTCTCCGCGACGCCGCTGCGCGGCTGCTCCGCCCGTGGATGACGACGTTGGGAGACTTCGGCTAATCGCACAATTGCGCAATTGGTCGAGATTCTACGCGCCCCACACCACCGCCTGCTCATGCCGCTTGATCAGGTGCTTGAGATTGTCGAAGCCTTGCCGGATGTGCCTGGCGAAGGCATCGACGGCCGGAGCGCGCGGCGTGTCGGCGCGCCTGAGCAGGCCGAGTGCACGCTCGGGGTGCGGGATGGCCACCGGCAGCGCCGTGAGCGCCTTGTCCTTGCGAAAGGCGAAGACCACGCTGTGCGGCAGCACGGTCAGCGCGTCTGTTTCCTTCATATAGTTGATGGCGCTGGTCAGCGATCCGCCGGAATAGCGGATCTTGATCTCCGTCGCGCCCAGCGACAGAAGCAGGCTGCGCAAATCCTCCAGCAGCGGGCTGCCGGGCGGTGGGGCGATCCAGGGATAGTCAAGCAGGTCGGCGGTCCTGAGCTTGCGCCGCAGCAGGAGAGGATGTGTGGCCCGGCAGGCGACGACATTGCGGCCGGGCAGGATCTCGCGGAACTCCATGCCCGAACCCTCTTCCAGGATGTCGATCGGGCAGACGGCAAGGTCGATGCGGTCGGCATTGATGGCGGCGCGCAGGTCCGGGAGGTAGCCGTAACTCTGGTCGACGCGCACGTCCGGATAGGCGTTCTGGAAATCGGCGATCATGCCGGAGATCAGCGCGTCCATGAAGAACGGCGTGCCGCCGACCCGCACCACGCCCGAACGGCCCTGGCTGAAATTGGCGACGATGTCGGAGGCCTTGCGCGATGCCGCCAGCATGACCTGGCCATGGTCGGCCAGTGCCCGGCCGAGAGGCGTCGGCTGCAGCGGCCTGCGCCCTTTCAGGAACAGCGGCTCGCCCAGGCGTTTTTCCAGCATGGACAGCGTGCGCGACACGGCGGGCTGCGAGAGACCGACAAGGGCCGCCCCTTCGGTGACGCCGCCCGCCTGCACCACCGCAGCGAGCTGGATCAGATGCCTTTCATCGAGTTTCATAACGATATGGTATATTAAGCCAGCCAGAAATCATCATCTTTGTCTGGAAGTCGCGTTAATCTCCTACGGTGAAGTGATCCCGGGGAGGCGCATGTCACATCTGGGCATACCGTCATTCAGCGAGAGCAACTCGGCCGAACTGGTTGCCCAGCGCCTGTCGAAGGCCAAGGCCGGGCCGTTGCCGCGCTTGCTGGCGACCGTCGTCGACCACCTCCACCAGATCGTCAGGGAGACCCGCCCGACAGCGGCGGACTGGCGCCAGGCCATCGCCTTCCTCACCGAGATCGGCCACGCCAGCGACGACAAGCGGCAGGAATGGGTGCTCCTGTCGGACCTGCTCGGCGTCACCGCATTGGTCGAGGACATCAATTCGAGGCGCCCGAACGGTGCTACGCCCAATACCGGGCGCGGCCCGTTCTACCGGGCGGACGCGCCCAGGCTGCCGCTCGGCGCCGACATCTCGCTCGATGGCGTCGGGGCACCGCTCACCGTTTCGGGGCGGGTCACCGATCTCGACGGCAAGCCGATCGCGGGCGCGACGGTCGAAACCTGGCAGGCCAACGCGCAAGGTCTCTACGAGAACCAGCAGCCCGACCTGCAGCCGGAATTCAACCTGCGCGGCATCTTCACCACCGACGGGAATGGCCGCTTCCACTATCGAACGGTCAAGCCCTCCGGCTACGGCGTGCCGGACGATGGCCCGGTCGGACAGATGCTTCGCCAGCTGAACTACCCGCTCAGCCGTCCGGCACATCTGCATTTCCTGATCCGCGCCGACGGTTTCGAGACGCTGACCACGCAGGTGTTCGAGCGCG
This sequence comes from Mesorhizobium sp., assembly GCF_017306585.1. Taxonomy (GTDB): domain Bacteria; phylum Pseudomonadota; class Alphaproteobacteria; order Rhizobiales; family Rhizobiaceae; genus Mesorhizobium. The sequence goes on from NZ_JAFKIC010000105.1 coordinate 2,005, forward strand.
GCGATCCGCGTCTGGCCGAGGACGCGCTGTTCGGCGTCAAGCCGGATCTGGTCGGCGACTTCAAACGCGTGAGCGAAAGCTGGTCGCTCGATTTCCATTTCGTCATGGCGATGGCGCGCAAGGGGAGCCGGGCGGCATGACGCGGCAATTCACCTATTCCGGCAGCCCGGCGCATATCGTCTTCGGCAACGGCGCTTCGGCCGAGGTCGGCGCCTGGGTCGAACGGCTCGGCTGCAAGCGTGCGCTGGTGCTGTCGACCCCGCATCAGGCCGCCGACGGCGAGGCGCTGGCGGATCGGCTGGGGCGGTTCGCCGCCGGCACCTTCTCCGGCGCGGCCATGCATACGCCTGTCGACGTGACCGAAGCCGCGATGCGCAAGGCAACCGAGGTCAACGCCGACTGCGTCGTGGCGCTCGGCGGCGGTTCGACCACGGGACTGGGCAAGGCGATCGCGTACCGCACCGACCTGCCGCAGATCGTCATCCCCACCACCTATGCCGGCTCGGAAGTGACACCGATCCTCGGCCAGACCGAGAACGGCGTGAAGACCACGGTGCGGGATGCGAAAATCCTGCCGGAGGTGGTGATCTACGATCCGGGACTGACGACAGGCCTGCCGGTGGCGATGAGCGTCACCTCGGGTCTCAACGCCATGGCGCATGCGGCCGAAGCGCTTTACGCGCAGGACCGCAACCCGGTCTCGACACTGATGGCCACCGAGGGGCTGCGCGCCTTGAAAGCGGCCCTCCCGATCCTGACCGGGGAACCTCGGAATCTCGAAGCGCGCGGCGATGCGCTCTACGGCGCCTGGTTGTGCGGCACCGTGCTCGGCGCCGTCGGCATGGCGCTGCACCACAAGATCTGCCACACGCTGGGCGGTTCCTTCGACATGCCGCATGCCGAGACCCATGCGGTGATGCTGCCGCATACGATCGGCTTCAACGCCGCCGCCGTGCCCGAATTGCTGGAACCCGTCGCCGTCCTTTTCGGCGACGGCGCCGGAAGCGGCCTTCACGATTTCGCCAGCTCCGTCGGCGCCCCGCTCACCTTGAGGGAACTTGGCCTCAAGCAGGGTGATCTCGACCGCGCCGCCGGGATCGCGACCCAAAATCCGTACTGGAATCCGCGGCCCTTCGACCGCGCCGCTATCCGCGCCCTGTTGCAGGACGCGTGGGAGGGAAGACGACCACAAGACTGACATCAAAGGGAGGAGCACCAATGATCACCAGACGCGAATTCATCCGCAACACCGCCGCCACCGGCTTGCTCGCGGGCACATCGGGCCTTGCCATGCCGGCCATCGCGCAGAACGCGCCGGTCAAGCTTGGCTATGTCAGCCCGCAATCCGGCCCGCTGGCCGCCTTCGCCGAGGCCGACAAATTCATCATCGACGGCTTTCTCGCCGCCACCAAGGCCGCGGGGCTGAACTACGAGGTCGTCGTCAAGGACAGCCAGTCCAATCCCAACCGGGCGGCGGAAGTCGCCAAGGAACTGATCGTCACCGACAAGGTCAACCTGATGCTTGTCGCCTCGACGCCGGAGACCACCAACCCGGTCGCCACCACCTGCGAGGCCGAGGAGGTGCCGTGCCTGTCGACCGTGGCGCCGTGGCAGCCCTGGTTCATCGGCCAGCAGGGCAATCCCGGCGATCCCTCCTCGTGGAAACCGTTCAATTACGCCTATCATTTCTTCTGGGGCCTGGAGGACGTCATTGCCGTCTTCACCAACATGTGGGCGCAGGTCGAGACCAACAAGAAAGTTGGCGGTCTCTTCCCCAATGACGGCGACGGCAATGCCTGGGGCGACGGCACGGTCGGCTTCCCGCCCGTCCTGGCCAAGGGCGGCTACGGGCTGACCGACACCGGCCGCTACCAGAACCTGACCGACGATTTCTCGGCGCAGATCAACGCCTTCAAGGGCGCATCCTGCGAAATCATCACCGGCGTGATGATCCCGCCCGACTTCACCACCTTCTGGAACCAGGCCAAGCAGCAGGGGTTCACGCCCAAGGTGGCCTCGATCGGCAAGGCGCTTTTGTTCCCGCAATCGGTCGAGGCGCTCGGCAAGTCCGGCCACAACCTGTCCTCGGAAGTCTGGTGGACACCCAACCACCCGTTCAAATCTTCGCTCACCGGCGAAAGCTCGGCCCAGGTTGCGGCGGGCTTCACCAAGGCCACCGGCCGGCAATGGACGCAGCCGATCGGCTTCGTCCATGCGCTGTTCGAGATCGCCGTCGACGTGATGAAGCGGGCGGGCGAGGCCGGCGATGGCGACAAGGTGGCTGCGGCGATCGCCGCGACCAAACTCGACACGCTGGTCGGCCCCATCGCCTGGGACGGCGCCAAACTGCCGCCCTTCGCGGCCAAGAATGTCGCCAAGACACCGCTGGTCGGCGGCCAATGGCGCCTGAAGGACGGCGGCGGCTACGATCTCGTCATCACCGACAACAAGACCGCGCCCAACATCCCGACCGGCGGCAAGATGGAAGCCATCGCATG
>NZ_JAFKIC010000117.1 GCF_017306585.1 Mesorhizobium sp.
AGCTGCCAATCTCCCCCCTTGAGGGGGAGATGTCCGGCAGGACAGAGAGGGGGGCCTCGCGCCTCCCTAACCGGGTAGCCTCATGCACTTCGGCCCCCATCTCCTGCTCGCCACCCTCGAGGGCCTCGTCACCTCGGCCGTGCTGGCGCTGACGGCGCTTGGCCTGTCGCTGGTGTTCGGCGTCATGCGCGTCGTCAATGTCGCGCATGGCGAGTTCTTCATGCTCGGCGCCGTGCTCGCCTGGGCGATCTCGACAGCGGTCTCGGGCCATCCGGCGCTTGGCTTCCTGGCGGCACTGGTGATCGCGCCGCTGATCGTCGGCGCCATCGCGCTGGTCGCCGAGCGGCTGGTGCTGCGCCGGCTCAACTACAATCCCGAAGCCACTATCGTCGCCACCATCGGTATGCTCTACATCATCCAGCAGCTGGCGCTGACCTTCTATGGTCCGGAGGCGCGCCCTGTGGAGCCACCGTTCAGCTACCGCATTCTTCTGCCATGGTTCGGCTATTCCGGCTACAAGCTGTCCATCATCGCCGCTTCCGCGCTGCTGCTCACCGCGACATGGCTGGTGCTGACGCGCACCAGGATCGGTCTCGTCATGCGCGCCACGCAATATGACGCCGAGACGGCGCAGGCGTTCGGGATTCCGGTCGGCCGCGTCTATGGCGGCGTCTTCGCGCTCGGTGCCATGCTGGCGGCGGTCGCGGCGGTGCTGATCGTGCCGATCAGCCAGGCGCACTATCTGATGGGACAGGATCCGCTTCTGCTCTCCTTCATCGTCGTCATCATCGGCGGCCTCGGCTCGCTGCGCGGCACCGTGGTCGCCGCCGTGCTGATCGGCCTCTCCGACGGCATCATCTCGATGTTCTTCTCGCCGACGCTGGCCAAGATCATCGCCACGCTGGTGGTCGCCATGGTGCTGGTGTTCCGCCCGCAAGGCCTGTTCGGAACGGCGTCGCGATGAGCGAAGCTTCGCCGGCAAAAGCCTACGGTCTGCATCTCGGCGTCATCGCGCTGCTTTTCCTCATGAACTTCGTGCTGCCCGATTATTATCACGGCCTGCTCGCCCGCATCATGGTGCTGGCCGTCTTCGCCATGGGCTACAACATCCTGTTCGGCTATGTCGGCCTGCTCAGCCTCGGCCATGCCATGTTCTTCGGCGCCGGGCTCTACGGCGCCGGCCTTGCCATCATCCAGCTTGGCTGGAGCGTGCCGGCGGCTTTCGCTGCCGGCCTTGCCTGCGGTGCCGTTCTGTCCCTCATCATCGGCCTGCTGGCGCTACGCACCACCGGTGTCGCGTTTATGATCGTCACCATGATGTTCGCGCAGGTGTTCTATCTCCTGATCCTCTATTTCGCGACGTGGACCGGCGGCGATCAGGGCCAGGTCGTGCCGCAGCCGGCGCGGGTATTGAACTTCGGTGCGACTTCGCTTGACCTCACCAATCCGACAGTTCGGTACATGAGCGCGCTCGTGCTGTTTTCGGTCGTACTTCTGACCACTCTGGCTATCGTCCGCTCCCGCTATGGCCGGGTGCTGGTGGCGATCCGCGAGAACGAGGAGCGGACGAAGATGCTGGGCTTCGACACTTTTTCCAACAAGCTCTTGGCGGTGGCGATCTCGGGGACCATCTGCGCCGCCTCGGGCGCCGCCTATGCGCTGCTGTTCGGCTATGTCGGATCGAACTTCGCCTCGGTGCAGTATTCGATCCTGCCGCTGCTCTGGGTGCTGCTCGGCGGCGCCGCCACGACGCTCGGTCCGCTGATCGGCACGCTGTTCATGTACTACGTCATCGACATCACCAGCGGCTACACATCGGCCTATCTGCTGATCGTCGGCGTGGCGCTGATCCTGCTGGTGCTGTTCTTCCCCAAGGGCATTCTGGGCACCATCCGCCAGCGCTGGCTCCGGTGGCTGCCATGACGCCGCTGTTGATCACCAAGGGCCTGTCGCGCAGTTTTGGCGGCCTGCGCGCGGTCGACAATGTCGACTTCGCCCTGATGCCGGGCGAGATCCGTGCCTTGATCGGTCCGAACGGCGCGGGAAAGACCACCTTTGTCAGCCTGGTCAGCGGCCGCATCCAGCCATCGTCAGGCGCGGTCGTCTTCGACGGCGCCGACGTCACCGGCCTGCCGGCCTATGTCAGGGTCCGCCGCGGCATTGCCTACACCTTCCAGATCACCAGCGTGTTCGCCAACCTCAGCGCCTATGACAATGTGGCGCTGCCGGTGCAGCGCACGTTGAGCGACAACCGCTCGAAAGGCGCCGTGCGCGACGGCGTCATGACGGCGCTCGAGCGCACCGGCCTGGCGGAACGCGCCCGCACACCGGCCGGGCAATTGTCCTACGGCCATCAGCGCCTGCTGGAGGTGGCAATGGGGCTGGCGCTGAAGCCGCGCCTGCTCATCCTGGACGAGCCGACGCAGGGGCTGGCCGACAGCGAGATCGACAATTTCATCACGCTGGTGCGCGAGATCGCCGAGAATGCCACCGTGCTGCTGATCGAGCACAACATGCCGGTCGTCATGCAACTGGCCGACCGCATCACCGTGTTCAATGCCGGGAAGATCCTGGCCGAGGGCACGCCGGAGCAGATCCGCGAGAACGCGGCGGTGCAGGAAGCCTATCTGGGAACGGCGCCATGACCGAGGCGATGTCCCAGGCTCTCACCATTTCGGGACTGGACTGCTTCTATGGCGAGGTCCAGGTGCTCTATGGCCTCGACCTCGAGCTGAACCGGGGCGAAGTGCTGTGCCTGTTCGGCCGCAACGGCGCCGGCAAGACGACGACGCTGAAGGCGATCATGGGTCTGGTTCCAGCGCGCACCGGCTCGATCAAACTGGCGGGCCAGGAATTGACCGGCCTGCCGGCACATGACGTGCCGAAGGCGGGCGTCGCCTATGTCCCCCAAGGCAGACGGCTGTTCGCCGAAATGACGGTGGCCGAAAACATCGAAATCGGGCTAATGGCGCGTGGCAAGGGCAAGGCGGTGCGCGACAATGTCCTCGATCTCTTTCCCCTGCTGCGCCAGCGGCTGCGGCAACGCTCCGGCACCTTGTCGGGCGGTGAGCAGCAGATGCTGGCGATGGCGCGCGCGCTGTGCCTGGAACCGCAAGTGCTGCTGCTCGACGAGCCGACCGAAGGGCTAATGCCGTCGATGATCGCGAAAATCCGCGAGACGGTGTCGAAGCTGCGCGACATGGATGTCTCGACCATCCTGGTCGAACAGCGCGTCGATGCGGTGCTATCGGTCGCCGATCGGGTTTGTTTCATCGAAAACGGCCGCAACCGCGAGACGGTCGATGTCGAGGCGCTGCGCGCCGATCCGTCGGCGGTCAGGCGCTATGTTGGCGTGGGCTGATCAGCCGAAGAACAGGAAGCCCGCGACTACGAAGGTCGGGATCAGCACCAGCCCCGACCAGGCCATGTATCCGAAAAAGCCCGGCATGGCGACGCCGCGCTGGCGCGCGATGGCGTAGACCATGAAGTTGGGCGCATTGCCGATATAGGTGTTGGCGCCCATGAACACCGCGCCCGCCGAGATTGCCGCCAATGTCGAGGCGAATTCGGTCATCAGGTGGTGCGGGTCGCCGCCGGCAAGCTCGAAGAACACGAGATAGGTCGGCGCATTGTCGAGGAAGGACGACAGCGCACCGGTCAGCCAGAAATAGGCGAGGTCGTTGGGCGTGCCTTGCGCCGAGTTGACGAGCGCGACCAGTGGCGCCAGCGCGCCATCGTGCCCGGCCCTGAGGATGGCGACCACCGGCACGATGCAGATGAAGATGCCGGCAAACAATTTCGCCACTTCCGCGATCGGCCCCCAATTGAAGCCGTTCGCCTCGCGGTATTCCTTGCGCGAAACCGCCAGCGAGACGAAGGCGAGCGCCAGGATGACGGCGTCGCGGACCAGGTTCTGCAATTCCAGATTGACGCCGTGAATCGAGAGGCTCACGCCGGGCTTCCATGTCGCTGACAGAAGAATGGCGCCGATCACGCCGGCCAGCAGCGGCAGGTTAGGAAGGCCGCGAATGCGCACCTTCGAGTCCGGTGTCGGATCCTTGATCTTGGGCGCGCCGGCTTCGCGACGGTGCAGGATGATGTCGAGGGCGAGGAACACCGCCAGCACGACGCCGCCGGTGAACAACGTCTCGCGCCAGAGATTGGTGGTGGTCCAGAAGAAGTCGACGCCGCGCAGGAAACCGACGAACAAAGGCGGGTCGCCAAGCGGCGTCAGCGAACCCCCGATGTTGGAGACCAGGAAGATGAAGAAAACGACGACATGGGCGTTGAACGGCCTGGCGTCGTTGGCGCGGATGATCGGGCGGATCAGGATCATCGAGGCGCCCGTCGTGCCTATCACCGAAGCAAGCAGCGCGCCGGTCAGCAGCAGCCCGGCATTGACCAGCGGCGTGCCATGGATGTTGCCGGCGACCAGGATGCCGCCCGAAATGGTGAACAGCGCGAACAACAGGATGATGAAGGACATGTATTCGGTGAGCAGCGCATGCAGCACCGCCCCGGTTGCCGAAGGCACGCCAAAGGCAAGCGCCAGCGGCACGATGACCAGCGCGGCCCACAGCGCCGCGATCTTGCCGTAGTGATGTTCCCACACGTGGTGGAACAGCAGCGGTCCGGTGGCGATGGACAGCAGAAGGCCGCCAAAGGGCAGCGCCCACCACAGCGACATCGCGGCGCCGGGCAGTTCGTGAGCGTCGGCGGCAAGAGCTTCTGCAGGGAACAGCACGGCGAGAGCCGTGACGCATATCGCCCGCAGGGGGAACGAATATGAAAAAGGCCCCCTCATCCGGCCGCTACGCGGCCACCTTCTCCCCGAGGGGAGAAGAGGCTTGGCGCAGACGCTTGCCGTCTCCTCTCCCCTCGGGGAGAGGTCGGATTGCCGCGAATTGCTCTTTGCAATTCGGTTGGCGATCCGGGTGAGGGAGCCATTTTCCAAAGGCCGGTTCAGTCTGTCAGATGATCTTCGAGCGTCACGCCGGCTTCGCGCATGCGTGCGATCATCGCCTCAAGGGACCCGTTGAGATCGATGGCGCGGCAGGCATCCAGCCGCACCGTCGTCCTGAAGCCTTGCCTGACGGCATCGAGCGCCGAATAGGCGACGCAGTAGTCGGTGGCGAGGCCGACCAGGGTAATGGTGTTGATGCCGCGCTCCCTCAGATAGCCGGTAAGGCCTGTCGGCGTCTTGTGGTCGTTCTCGAAGAAGGCCGAATAGCTGTCGATGTCGGGCCGAAAACCCTTGCGGATGACGAGTTCGGCCTTGGTCCAGGCAAGGCCAGAGTGGAAATCCGAACCGAGACTGCCCTGGATGCAATGGTCCGGCCACAGTGTCTGCGGCCCGTAGGCCATCTCGATCGAAGTGAAGGGCTGCGCGCCCGGATGGCTGGAAGCGAAACTGGAATGGCCGGCGGGATGCCAGTCCTGCGTCAACACGACATGGTCGTTGCGCCGGATCATGTCGTTGACCAACGGCACGATCTCGTCGCCGCCGGTCACCGCCAGCGCTCCACCAGGGCAAAAGTCGTTCTGAAGGTCGATGACAACAAGCGCTTCGTCGGCCATTGGGCCTCCTTCTTCTCTGTGTTGGGCTCAGGCTCCAGTAGAAAGATGCCGCTGACGCGACCGGACGCAGAAACTTGACCAGATGAACGGCCGCGTCAACCTCCGGGGACATAACAATCGCGTTGTGGCCGGGATGACGGCGCCAACTCTGGCTTTGACAAATTCCGCCAGCTTGATATCATTTGCATACGAATGAATTTCCGGCTCTCGCGCCGGCAAGATCATCCCGGGGCAAACACCCCGGAAGGGCCGATTTCGGGGAAGGCCCCTCTTTTGGGAAGGCAGGCGTGATCCGTTACGCGAAACCCACCACGGTCGAGGAGGCGCTCGCGCTGCTTGGCGAGGGCGCGTGGCGTATCCTTGCCGGCGGCACCGACTTCTATCCGGCGCAGGGCGCTAGGCCGTTCCGCGACAATGTGCTCGATATCAACGCTCTCGCCCCGCTACGCGGTGTCGCCGAGACGGACGATCATTTCGTCATCGGCGCGCGCACGACATGGACCGACATTATCCGCCATCCCCTGCCGCCGGCCTTCGACGCGCTGAAACAGGCGGCACGGGAAGTGGGCTCGCCACAGATCCAGAACGTCGCTTCCGTCGCCGGCAATCTCTGCAACGCCTCGCCGGCCGCCGATGGTGTGCCCGGCCTGCTCGTGCTCAATGCCGAGGTTGAACTGCGCTCAGCGGCCGCGACGCGCCATCTGCCTTTGTCCGAATTCATTCTCGGCAACCGGCGCACGGCCCTGGCGCCTGGCGAGATGGTGACGGCGATCTGTATTCCCAAGCCTGCCGCGAGCGGCACGTCGGCCTTCGTCAAGCTCGGCGCGCGGCGCTATCTGGTCATTTCCATCGCCATGGTGGCGGCGCGGCTGACGATCGAGGACGGAACTGTCACGCACGCGACTGTCGCCGTCGGATCATGTTCGGCCGTCGCCAGGCGGCTTGCCGCTGTCGAGGCCGGATTGGTCGGGTTGCCGGCCGATCGCGGCCTTGGTGATGCCGTCCAGTCAGCGCCGATGGCTGAACTATCGCCGATCGCCGATGTGCGCGGCAGCGCGGAGTACCGGTTGGACGCGGTGCGGGAGATCGTGGCCCGGGCCGTGCTGATGGCCGCCGATCCGACGAACGAGCATATGGTGGCAGTGGCATGAGCAACACTCAGCCGGACATGAGCCGGGTTCCGGCTGACGATGCTCTGCTCGGTAGGGGCCGGCCCGAGCTCGGGCGCGCCGACATCGCCTTCGCGGTCAATGGCGCCGCTGTCTCCGTCAACGTGCCGCCGCTGCGCCGGCTGTCGTCCGTGCTGCGCGACGAATTGCGGCTCACCGGCACCAAGGTCGGCTGCGACGCCGGCGATTGCGGGGCCTGCACGGTGCTGGTCGACGGCGCTCCCGTCTGCGCCTGCCTTATGCCGGCGGCGTCCGTGTCCGGAGCGGCCGTAACGACGGTCGAAGGGCTCGCCAATGGCCGGTTGTCGGCGCTGCAGGCCTCGTTCCTCGCCCATGGCGCGGCACAATGCGGCATCTGCACGCCGGCGCTGCTGGTCGCGGCGACCGCGCTGCTGGAGAAGGCGCCCACGCCGACCGAGATCGAGGTACAGGATGCGCTGGGCGGCATATTGTGCCGCTGCACCGGCTACCGGAAGATCATCGCGGCGGTGATGGAAGCGGGAAGATACGAACTGGCAATGAGTGGCGCCGCCCCTCATCCGCCTGCCGGCACCTTCTCCCCGTTGAACGGGGAGAAGGGCGAAGCTATCGGCCTCGATCGCAGGATGCCTCTCTCAGGCAATGCGGTAGGCTCCTCCCCGGTCAGGCTCGACGGCATCCCGAAAGTCACTGGCGACGAAAAGTTCGGCGGCGATTCCTTTCCCGCCGATGCGCTGGCGGTGCTGGTCATCCGCTCCCCGCACTACCACGCCAGATTCGCCTTCGGCCACCTCGACCGGTGGGTTAAAGCGCATCCAGGCATCGCCGGCGTCTTCACTGCAGCCGATATTCCGGGAAAAAACTGTTTCGGCGTCATCGGCCCGTTCGCCGACCAGCCGGCGCTGGCCGAAGGCTTTGCCCGGCTGCGCGGCGAGGCGGTGGCGCTGGTCGCCGGCGAACGCGAGGCGATGCTCGACCTCGACCTGTCGGATTTCCCGATCCGGTGGAGTGAGCTACCGCATTTTCTCCACCCCGCCGAGGCGAAGGCCGAAGGCGCGGCGCTGATCCATGAAAGCCGTCCGGCCAATTTGTTGACGAAGGGCTTTGTCGAACGCGGCGACCCAGAGGCGGCGCTTGCCGATGCGGCCATCACCGTGACGGGCGCCATCGAAACCTCCTATGTCGAGCACGCCTATATCGAGCCGGAAGCGGGCCACGCCTATCTCGACGGCGACACGCTGGTCATCGTCGCCTGTACGCAGGCGCCCTACATGGACCGCGACGACACCGCCAAGGTGCTCGGCCTTGCCGTCGACAAGGTGCGCATCGTGCCGACCGCGACCGGCGGCGGCTTCGGTTCGAAACTCGACGTTTCATTGCAGCCGCTGATCGGCCTGGTGGCGCTGAAGACGGGGCGGCCGGCAGCCCTTGCCTACACCCGCAATGAATCGATGATGTCGACCACCAAGCGCCATCCCGCCGAGATGAAAGCCACGATCGGCGCCAGCGCCGATGGTCTTGTCACCGGCATGGTGTTCGCGGGCGATTTCAACACCGGCGCCTACGCCAGCTGGGGACCGACGGTCGCCAATCGCGTGCCGGTGCATGCGTCCGGACCCTATGCGACGCCCAACTACCGCGCCGAAGGCCGCGCCATCCATACGCATGGGCCGATCTCCGGCGCCTTCCGCGGTTTCGGGGTGCCGCAGGCGACGATCATGCAGGAGACGCTTTACGACGAGCTGGCCGGAAAGCTCGGCAAGGACCGCCTCGATTTCCGTCTGAAAAACTGCCTTCGGAACGGCTCCGAAACGGTTACCGGGCAGCGTCTGGACTCCGGTGTCGGCATCGCCGAATGCCTCGAGGCGCTGCGGCCGCATTGGGCGCGCGCAACGGCGGACGCGGACGCCTTCAACCATATCCATGCGGATACCAAGCGCGGCGCCGGCGTGGCATCGTGCTGGTATGGTTGCGGCAACACCTCGCTGCCCAACCCGTCGACCATCCGCGTCGGTATCGCCGCCGATGGCGTGGTCGTGCTGCACCAGGGCGCCGTGGACATCGGCCAGGGCTCCAACACCGTCATCACCCAGATCTGCGCCGACGCGCTCGGCCTGCCGCTGGAGACATTCCGGCTGAGGAGCGCCGACACGGCGATCAGCCCCGACGCCGGCAAGACGTCGGCCTCGCGCCAGACTTTCGTGACCGGCAAGGCAGCTGAAAAGGCCGGACGCGCCCTGCGCGACAAGATCCTGCGCTTCGCCAACGTCTCGGAGAGAGCATCCCTCCGGTTGGACGGTCCGGCGATCGTCATCCATGAGGGCGAGGCGACGCGCCATATCGACCTTGCCGCGCTCGACACGGATGCCGACGGCTTCGTCTTCCGCGCCGAGGAGACCTACGACCCGCCCACCCTGCCGCTGGACGCCAAGGGCCAGGGCAAACCCTATGCCGTCTACGGCTATGGCGCGCAGATCGCGGAGCTCGAGGTCGATCTCAAGCTCGGCACGGTGAAGCTCTTGAAGATCACCGCCGCGCACGATGTCGGCAAGGCGATCAACCCGCTGCTGGTCGAAGGCCAGATCGAAGGCGGCATCGCGCAAGGCATCGGCATGGCGCTGATGGAGGAGTATATCCCCGGCCGCACCGAGAACCTGCACGACTATCTCATCCCGACGATCGGCGACGTGCCTGACATCAAGACCATCCTGGTCGAGGTGCCGGATCCCGAAGGGCCGTTCGGCGCCAAGGGCCTGGGCGAGCATGTGCTGATCCCGACGGCGCCGGCAATCCTCAATGCCATCCGCCATGCCACCGGCGTCCTGGTCACCAAGGTGCCGGCGACGCCAAGCCGCATCCTGGCGGCGATCCGCGACAAGGAGGCACGCGCATGAGCGAGCTTGCCGAACGTTTCGAAACCCATGATCCCGGCGAGAAGCTGGTGGCGGAAAAGATCCGCTGCGATGCCTGCCCGGTCATGTGCTACATCGCGGACGGCCGCACCGGCGCCTGCGACCGCTATGGCAATGTCGCCGGCCGCATCATGCGCATGGATCCGCTGACCATCCTCGACCACGCGGCCGGGACCGGCGCGGCGATGGTGCCCTTCGTCGCCGAGGGCGAGACGTGGAACGGCGAACTGGTCAACACAGGCCGCCGTTTCGTCACCGCGATCGGCGCCGGCACCACATATCCGGATTACAAGCCGGCGCCGTTCATCGTCAGCCAGGAGGTCGAAGGCGTCGACCTCGTCACCGTGGTGACCGAAGGCATTTTTTCGTATTGCGGCGTCAAGGTGAAGATCGACACGGATCGGCATATCGGACCGGAAACGGCTGTCGTGCGCTCGCAGGGCGAGGCGATCGGCCATGTCACGACCGGCGAATACGGCTCTCAGATGCTGTCGCTTGGCGGGGTGCATCACCTGACGGGCGGTTCGAAGGCGGAAGGCCGGGCGACCTGCGATGCGCTGCTCGACCTGTGCAACCGCAAACCGGTGGAACTGACCATCGATGGCGGCGCCACCATAACAGTCGAAACCGGCAAAGCACCTGTCATAGATGGCAAGCAGGAACACCGCATGCGCGTCGGCTGCGGCTCGGCCACGATCGGCATGTTCGCCACGCAATGGCGAGGACTGGTCGACGAGGTGGTGGTGGTCGACGACCACATCACCGGCGTCGTTTCCGAGCACCAGGCCGGCAAGGTGCTGGGCTGGCAGGATACGGGGATAAAGATTATCGGGCGTCGTTCGACGCCGGGCCGCTATTTCAAGGTCTCCGAGCCCGGTCTCGGCTGGGGCGGCACCAGCATAGACGACCCGCTGTCGATCCTTGGCGACTGGAACGCCAAGAAGGGCGCGCGGCCGGGCCTGTCGCTGCTGATGGTTTCGACCACCGGCGAGCAGTTCGCCTATTACGAGCTCGACGACGATCTGAAGCCCGTCCAGAAACCGTTTCCCGACCGGCTGCAAAAATCGGTCAACCTGATCGAGGACAATTGCGAGCCGGCTCTCTGCACCGTGCTGTTCATCGGCGGCGCCGGCGGCTCGCTGCGCGCCGGCGTGACCGAAAACCCGGTCAACCTAACCCGTTCGGTACAGGGCCTGAAGACCTATGTCACGGTCGGCGGAGCGCCTGTCTATGTCTGGCCGGGCGGCGGCATCACGCTGATGGTCGATGTCACAAGGGTGCCGGAAGGCGCCTTCGGCTATGTGCCGACGCCGGCGCTGGTGGCGCCGATCGAGTTCACCTTGCGTCGCGACGACTACATCAGGCTCGGCGGCTACGAGGCCGAGATCCGCAGCGTCGCGGACATCGTCGCCAAAGGCGGCGAATACCTCAATGCGCGGCAAGGCAGTGGTGCGCCATCAGGCAATCCCTGGCCGCCGTTGGCGCAATTGCGGCGTGCCGCGCCGAACGGGGCCTGATGATGGAGGGCCCGCAGGCACACTGGCTGCAGGACGGCAAGCGGCTGCATCTCAACCATGGGCCGATCGACTTGATCGTCGAGGCCTTTGGCGACGCGGATGAGTGCCGTCTGGCCTATGAGCAGGCCGTTACGCGCTTCCAGACGATCCTGCTCGAACTGGTCGAAGAGCTTCCGGAACTGCGGCTGCCGGCGTTTTTCCTGGCGCCGCGCAGCTTCGCCGGCCCGACGGCGCGCCGCATGGAAGCTGCCGTCATGCCGCTGGCGGAATGTTTCATCACGCCGATGGCCGCCGTCGCGGGATCGGTAGCCGACGAAATGCTTGCCGCGCTGCTCGCCGGCCGCAAGCTCGACCGCGCCTATGTCAACAATGGCGGCGACAGCGCGCTCCACATCGGCAAGGGCCGGTCGATGGGGCTGGCGGTCGCCGGCACCGGCAATGGCATGGCCGACCGGATCACGATCCGCGCCGAGGATGGCGTGCGCGGCGTCGCCACCAGCGGCTGGCGCGGCCGCTCCTTCTCGCTGGGCATTGCCGACGCCGTCACCGTGCTCGCCCGCACCGGCGCCGAGGCCGATGCGGCGGCGACGCTTATCGCCAATGCGGTGGATCTGCCCGGCAATCCCGCCATCAGCCGCATTCCCGCACGCGACCTGTCGCCGGACAGCGACCTTGGCGCGCGGCTGGTGACACAAGGCGTCGGCACGCTTGCGCCTGGCGAAGTGGCTCGGGCGCTGGACAATGGCCTTGCCGTCGCCGAAGATTTCCGCCGGCGCGGCCTGATCGCCGCATCGGCGCTGTTTCTTGCCGGGGAGGCCCGTATCAGCGGCTCGGTCTCACTCGCCGCGCCCAAGAAGAATCCGAGGGAGGAAGTTGCCCATGCCTGAGTTTCCGATCCGCAAGATCGCGGTGCTGAGCGAAGAGATCTTTCACGAAGGCGGCCCGGCCGTGGACGTGCCGCGTCGACGCGCGGCGGCGATGGCCGTGGTGAAAAACCCGTTCGCCGGGCGCTACGTCGAGGATCTGCAGAGCGCGATGGAGGATTTAAAGCCGCTCGGCCTGCTGCTCACCGACCGGCTGATCGCCGCGCTTGGCGGCGATGTGAAGCAGATCGACGGCTACGGCAAGGGCGCCATTGTCGGCACGGCGGGCGAACTGGAACACGGAGCGCTCTGGCATGTGCCCGGAGGCTACGCCATGCGCGAACGTCTGGGCGACGCCAAGGCGATCGTGCCGTCGGCCAAGAAAGTCGGCGCCTTCGGCTCGAAGCTCGACGTCCCGATCGGCCACGTCAACGCCGCCTATGTGCGCAGCCATTTCGACGCCATGGAAGTGGGCATCAGCGACGGCCCGCGCCCTGACGAAATCCTGTTCTGTCTGGCCATGACCTGCGGGCCGCGCATCCACAACCGCATGGGCGGCCTGACGGCCGATCAGATAAAAGCCTGGGACGGGCTGCGGTGAGCGCCGAGGACAATCTGCTCAAGCTGGTCGAGGCCGAAGGGCCGGACGATCAGGATTACCTCCTGCAGGAGCAGGTCGGCTTTATCCTGCGCAAGGCGCACCAGCGCCATGTCTCGATCTTCGCCGGCCGGATCGGCGACCTGACGCCGCCGCAATTCGCGGCGCTGGCCAAGCTGCGCGATGTCGGCGAGACCTCGCAGAACCAACTCGGCACGATGATCGCCATGGACGCGGCGACGGTGAAGGGCGTCATCGACCGGCTCAAGGCGCGCGGCCTTGTCGAGCTGTCCAAACATGAAGTCGACAAGAGGCGGCTGCTGGTCAATCTGACCCCGGATGGCCGCGCGGCGATCGAACGGCTCATCCCGCTCGCAAGGGAGATCACGCAGGAAACGCTGGCGCCGCTGACCAGCAAGGAAATCGCCACGTTCATGAAGCTTCTGGCCAAGCTGGCTTGAGGCATCATCCGCCAGCTCGCTTGACCGCCGGCAAAAGGGCGGCCACGCCAGACGTGGCCCAATCCAAAACGCAAATGTGAAGCATCTCCAAGTCTTGACTTGGGTCCCCGCCGATCCAGATGGCTCTGGACGGGCCCAGAGTTCATGCATTCAAGCAGCACTCCCCATCGTTGACTTGCTCGACGCTGACGAATGCCCGCCGAAAAGGAGACATCCGTGAAAAACAAGTCGCTCATCGTGCTGGCCACGTCATTGGCTTCCGGCCTCGTGCTGTCATTCGGAGCAACCTCGGTGGCGGTCGCGCAGAGCGCGACGACGATCGTCGTGGGCGCCGATACGACCTTCCCGCCGTTCGAAACCGAGACGAATGGCGAGGTCACCGGCTTCGACATCGACATGATCAAGGCGATCGCCAAGGCCGAGGGCATGACGGTCAGCCTGAAGACGCTGCCGTTCAACGGCATCATCCCGAGCCTGCAGGCCGGCTCGATCGACGCCGCGGTCGCCGGCATAACGATCAAGACCAGCCGCATGCAGAATGTCGAATTCTCCGACGCCTACTACAAGTCGGGCCTGTCGGTGCTGGTGAAGCAGGATTCCGACATCAAGGGCTTCGATGACCTGAAAGGCCATGTGGTGGCCACCAAGAAGGCAACATCATCGGTCGACTATCTGACCGGTCACGGGTTCGCGCAGGATTACATCAAGCAATTCCAGAGCATCGACGCCGCCTACCAGGCGCTGGAGACCGGCGGCGCGGATGCCGTCATCTTCGACAATCCCGTCAACGTCAACTTCATGACCGCTCACAAGGACACCAAGACCGTGGGCCCGCTGCTGACAGGCGAGTATTACGGCATCGCCATCAGCAAGCAGAAGCCGGAACTGGTCGAGAAGATCAATGACGGTCTCGCCAAGATCAGGCAGAGCGGCGAGTACCAGAAGCTGTTCCAGACCTATTTCGGCGGCGATACCAGCGGCGTGGTCAACGACGTGCAGAAGCCGGCCGCCGTCGCGATTTCCGGCTGAGCATCGCCAGGTCGTCTGAAAGGCAGATAGCTCGGCCTCCCGACCGCCCGTCAGGTGAACGCAAAGCCCGTGGATCAACACCACGGGCAGCGCGCCTCCGGCGGGCAGGCCCGGGACTAGACATCCAAGGCATTGCTCATGGACCCCATCCGGCAAAACCTACCCGTTCTCCTCGACGGCCTACGGCTGACGATCCAGTATTCGGTCGTCGCCATCATCCTGATGGTGGTGATCGGCCTCATCGCGGCGCTGATGCGCCTGTCGACGGTCGCGCCGTTGCGGTGGATCGCCACCGCCTATGTCGAGATTTTCCGGTCGACGCCGCTGCTGGTGCAGTTGTTCTTCATCGTGCTCGGATTGCCGGCGATCCTGCCCGTCAACCAGTGGTTCGGACAGCTGACCTATCCCATCCTGGCGGCGGCGATCACGCTCAGCCTGAACGAAGGCGCCTACGTCACCGAAATCATCCGCGCCGGCATTCTGGGCGTCGACCGGGGCCAGAAGGAAGCCGCCCAGAGCATCGCCATGAACGGCTTCCAGACGATGCGCTACATCGTGCTGCCGCAGGCGTTCAAGCGCATGATCCCGCCGCTGGTCAACCAGGCGGCGCAGACGATCAAGGACACCTCGCTGCTGGCGCCGGTCGGCATTGCAGAACTGGTCTACAAGGGCGAGATCGTGATCGCCGAGACGTTCGCGTCCTTTGCCATATGGGGCCTGATCGCGGCTCTCTACTTCGTCCTCATCTTCTCCTTGTCGAAATTCGCGTCCTACCTGGAGAGGAGGCTTCAAGTTGATAAACGTTAAAGACCTTCACAAATCCTTCGGCCACAACGAGATCCTGAAGGGGATCAGCACCCATGTGGAGGAGAAGGAGGTGGTCGTCGTCATCGGCCCCTCGGGAAGCGGCAAGAGCACGTTTCTGCGCTGCCTGAATGGATTGGAGACCGCGACCAGCGGCGAGATCGAGATCGCCGGCATGACGCTTACCGATCCGAAGACCAACATCCACACGCTGCGGCAGCATGTCGGCATGGTGTTCCAGCAATTCAATCTCTTCAAGCATCTGACCATTCTGGAGAACGTCACGATCGGGCCGCGCAAGGTGAAGAAGGTGGCGCAGGCGCAGGCTGACAAGGTCGCGCGCGAATTGCTGGCCAAGGTCGGGCTGGTGGGCAAGGAAGCGAGCTATCCGGACGAATTGTCCGGCGGCCAGCAGCAGCGGGTGGCGATCGCCCGCTCGCTGGCGATGGGCCCGAATGTCATGCTCTTCGACGAGCCGACATCGGCGCTCGACCCCGAAATGGTGGGCGAGGTGCTGCAGGTGATGAAGACGCTGGCGATCGAAGGCATGACGATGGTCGTCGTCACCCACGAGATGGGCTTCGCCCGCGAGGTCGGCCACCGCGTGATCTTCATGGATGACGGCCTGATCGTGGAGGAGGGAGCGCCGAAGTCGCTTTTCTCCGATCCGCAGAAGGACCGCACGAAAGGTTTCCTGGCTAAGATTCTGTAGGCGGCAGCGGAGCAGGAGGCTCGCAAGCGAAGGGGGCAGGGCGACGCCCTGCCCCCGACGTTCCTATCGCGGGTGTCTCAGAGGCCGTTGTCCTTCAGGATCTTGCCGGCGTTTTCCTTGGTGACCTTCTCGGTCGGCAGCGTGATGGTCTTCTCGACCTTCTCGCCCTTGAGGAACTTGATCGCCTGGCGCAGGCCTTCCGCACCGGGAGTGACATAGGTGAAGGTTGCCGTCAGTTCGCCCTTGTTCACCATCTGGACGCCTTCATTGGGCAAGCCGTCGATACCGATGAACTTGATGTCCTTCTCGCGGCCGACATCCTTGGCGGCGAGATAGGCGCCGTAGGCCATCGGATCGTTGTGACCGTAGACGAGATCGATCTTCTCGTTGGTCTTCAGCGCGTTGGCCATGATGTTGTAGGCCTGGTCCTGCTTCCAGTCACCCGACTGCTGGTCGAGCAGGTACTTGATGCCCGGCTCCTTGTCGGTGAATTCGTGGAAGCCGTCATGACGGTCATGCGCCGGCTGGGTGCCCATGCCGCCCCAGATCTCGACGACATTGCCCGCCGCCTTGCCCTTGCCGCCGAGCAGTTCGACGGCATATTCGCCGGCCGCGCGGCCGATCAGCGCGTTGTCGCCGCCGACGAACTGCGTGTAGTCCTTGGTGTCGACATTGCGGTCGAGCACGAAGACGGGAATCTTGGCGTCGATCGCCTGCTGGACGACGCCGGTCAGGCCGGCGGATTCCTTCGGCGACACCAGAAGCGCATCGACTTCCTGACGGATCAGGTTCTCGACGTCGGCGACCTGCTTTTCGGTCTTGTCCTCGCCGTCGGTGATGATCAGCTCGACTTCGGGATGCTTGGCGGCTTCGGCGATGATGTCCTTGTTGAACTGGGCGCGCCACGGCTCGATGGTGGTCACCTGCGAAAAGCCGATCTTCCACTTCTTGTCCTGGGCATAGGCATGACCGGTGGAGAGCAGCGCGGTCGTGGTCAGCAACGCCGCGCCGAATGCGGCAAGCCTGAGCATGTCACGTCGTTTCATTTCTTGTTTCCTCCGAGATTGAGAGACGGTGTCTCTTGCGACGGCCGTTTTGCCGCGGCCGTTTCCTTGTGCGCTGCGCCGGGCAGCCGCAGATAGGCGAGGAGATCCCCGGCATTGCGCTCCTGGACGAGCACGGTGCCGATGATGATCAGCCCTTTCAGCACCAGCTGAAGGTTCGAATTGATGTTGTGGAGCTGCAATATGTTGGACAGCAGCCCGAAGATCAGCACGCCGCAGAAGGTACCGATCAGGCTGCCGCGCCCACCCATCAGGCTGGTGCCGCCGATGACGACGGCGGCGATGGCATCGAGCTCCAGCCCAGCGCCGGCATCGGGCTTGCCCTGCCGGTACTGCGCCACATAGAGCACGGCGGCGATGCCGGCGAGCAGGCCCGATATGGCATAGGTGGCGATCTTGACCCGGCCGGCGGCGATGCCCGAGAGCCGGGCCGCTTCTTCATTGCCGCCGATGGCATAGACATAGCGGCCGAACGGCGTGAAACGCAGCACCGCGCTGTAGATGACGATGGCGCCGAGGAAGAACAGGCCGGGCATCGGAATGACGCCGAAGACCAGCGAGCGCAGCAACTCGAAATCTTCGGTGGCGTTGGAACCGGTATAAACCGGCAGCACCGCATTGTTCTGGCCGGCGGTCAGCCGGGCGATGCCGAGCGCCGTCACCATCATCGCCAGAGTGACGATGAAGGGCTGCAGCCGGCCGGCGACAATGATGAAGCCGTTGATGGCGCCGAACAGCAGGCCGACGCAGGGCGCCACCAGCAGCACGCCGAGCACGCCGAATTTCGGCTCGATCTGCGGCAGCAGGTACCAAAGCGACAGGCAGCACAGCACCACGCCGACGATCGCGGGCGCGGCCAGTCCGCGAGCATGGTCCAGCCTGATGTCGCGCCCGGCGGCGTCAGGACCGGCGCGGGATTTTTCCAGGTTGAGGAAGATGAAGCGCGTGACGACAAAGCCCAGGCAGAGCACCACAATGGCGACGGTCGGCACGCCCAGCACGACGCCCGGCGTCACGCCCGGCACCGTCAGCAGCATGGCGCAGACCACCGAGCAGATGGCCATCAGCGAGCCGACGGAAAGGTCGATGCCGCCGGTGATGATGACCGCCGTCATGCCGGTGGCAATCAGGCCCGTGGTCGACACCTGGCGCAGCACGTCGAGCAGGTTGCCATAGGACAGGAAGATGTTGTTGCCCTTGGAGCTGATGGGCGAACCCAACACGCCGATCAGGAAGATGGCGATCAGGCCCCAGTAGAGCTTGGTCCGCGACAGGAGTTTCAATGCGCTCATGCGGCTGGTCTCGAAAGGGTCCGGCGGGGCGCGGCAAGCCGCATGACGGCCTCCTCGCTCGCCGCGTCGCGGGACAGGATGCCGGTCTGGCGGCCGTCGGCCATCACCAGGATGCGGTCGGAAAGATGCAGCAGTTCCGGCAGTTCGGAACTGATGACGGCAATGGCCAGCCCGTCGCGCGCCAGTTGGAAGATGAGGTCGTAGATTTCGCGCTTGGCACCGACATCGATGCCGCGTGTCGGCTCGTCGAGCAAAAGCACGCGCGGCCTTGTCGCCAGCCACTTGCCGATGACGACCTTCTGCTGATTGCCGCCCGACAGCGTGCCGGCCGGCTGGTCGATGCCCTGGCAGCGTATGCCGAGCGCCTTGACGGCCTGCCGCGCCAGCCCTTCTTCGCCCGCCAGCGAGCGGATGCCGAAGCGCGCCAGCGACCCGACCAGCGGCAACGCCACATTGTCGGTAATCGAGGCCTGCAGATGCAGGCCTTGCGTCTTGCGGTCCTCGGTGACGAGCGCGATGCCCAGCCGCCTGGCGTCGCGCGGCGAGCGGATGTCCACGATGTGGCCGTCGAGCCGAATCTCACCGCCGGCGCGGCCATCGCCCGAGCCGAAGATCGCTTCCATGATCTCGGTGCGGCCAGAGCCCAGCAGACCGCCAATGCCGAGGATTTCGCCGGCGGCCAGATCGAAGCTCACGCCTTCGATCACCGGGCGCCAGCCCTGGCGGTCGGGCTTCGACAACGACAGGCCGCTGACGGAAAGCACCGTCCCGCCGCCGGACGCCCGCTCGCCTTGGGAGGATGCGAGCAGGTCCCGTCCGACCATGGCCGAGATGATGGCATTCTCGTCGAGTTCGCTCATCGGCCGCGTCAGCACGTGGCGCCCGTCGCGAAACACGGTGACGCGGCTGGCCAGATGCATCACCTCGTCGATCCGATGCGAGATGTAGACGATGGCGACACCGCTTTCGGAGAGCTGGCCGATAATACGGAACAGCCGCTGGCACTCGGCCGGCGACAGCGCCGAGGTCGGCTCGTCCATGATCAGGATGCGCGCCGACATCGACAGCGCCTTGGCGATCTCGACAAGCTGCTGTTCGCCAACCCGCAAGGCGCCGACGCGCGCGTCGGGATCAAGCTCGATGCCGAGCCGCTGCAAAAGCGCGCTCGCCGCGCGGCTGCTCGCCTTGCGGTCGACGATCAGGCCGGCGATCAGCTTCTCACGGCCGAGGAAGATGTTGTCGGCGACGCTCAGTTCCGGCACCAAGTTGAGCTCCTGGTGGATGATGGCGATGCCGGCGTCCTCGGCGTCGCGTACGCCGGCGAAGCTGACCGGGCGGCCGTCGATGCTGACCGTTCCTTCGTAACCCGTGTAGACGCCGGAAAGGATCTTCATCAGCGTCGACTTGCCGGCGCCGTTCTCGCCCATCAGCGCATGGACCTCGCCGCGCCGCAGGTCGAAACCGACATCAGACAGCGCCACGATGCCGCCGAAGCTCTTGGAAATATGCCGCGCGCTCAGGACGGTGTCCGAACGCTCCGATGCCGCATCGCGGGTCGAGGAAAGGGAACTGCGCTGCTCCATGACAATCGCGGCCTCCCTTCCGTCTTTGTCAGCGTCCCAAACGCTAATCTAAACGTTTCGATCCTGTCAAGCCGATATAGGGTAACGCTGGTTTGACGCATTTCAATTCTTGCCTAGAAAGGCAGGATTCCGTAGGTATTGGGAATACGGGATGACGAAACGTTTCGAAAAATGACAGTGTCCGGGCCAAGAAAACAGCGAAAATCCACCGCTCCCACCATGCTTCACGTCGCCGAAGCGGCGCGTGTTTCGGTCGCTACCGTTTCAGCCCTGATCAACGGCACGGCGACCGTCAGCCCCGAGCTCAGCGCCCGTATAGAGCAGGCGATCCGCGACATCGGCTACAAGCGCAATGCGATCGCGCGCAGCTTGAAGATGGGCACGACGCGCACCATCGGCCTGACAGTGCCGCACATCACCAATCCGTTCTTCACCGATGTCGTCTCGGTCATCCAGCAGGCCTTCGACCGGGCCGGCTATGCCGTCATGCTGTGCTGCACGGACGAGGACCTGAACACCCAGGACGACCAGATCAGGCTCCTGCTCGACCGCATGGTCGACGGGCTGATCGTGGCGCGCGTCGGCGACGGCGCGCTGCTCAGGGGGATCGTCGAGGACGCCAACGTGCCGGTGGTGCTGCTCGACCGCACTCTGGAAGGCGTGGACACAGACGCGGTCGTGCTCGACAACCAGAGCGCGGTGTTCGACGCCATCACCTACCTGATCAATCTCGGCCACCGGCGCATCGCCTATATCACCGGTACTTCAGATATCTCGACCATGGGCGACCGCATGGCCGGATATCGCGAGGCGCTTCAGGCCGCCGGCCTGCCGGTGAGCCCGGAGCTGATCCGCTCCGGCAATTTTCATGAGATCGACGGCTACAACGCCACCATGCAACTGCTGTCGCTGCACGAGCGGCCGAGCGCGATCTTCTCGGCCAACAACCCGATGGTGATCGGCACGATGAAGGCGATCCGCGATATCGGCCTGTCCTGCCCGGAAGACATTTCCGTCGCCTGTTTCGACGATTTTCCCTGGTCCGACGTGTTCCAGCCGCAGCTAACCACCGTGGCGCAACCGGTGCAGGCGATCGGCGAACAGGCCGCCAATCTGCTGCTCGACCGCCTGGCGGGCAACCGCGACGCGCCGCCGCGCAAGCTGGTGCTCAAGGGCCGGCTGATGATCCGCAATTCGTGCCGGCCGCTGGGCGCGGTCGTGCAGGGCGTGACCGCTTAAGCCGGGAACACATCCGAGCAGAGTGCCTGCAGCTTCGAAAAGACGTCCTTGCCGCCCGTGATGACCTGTGTCCCGCTCCGCAGCACCGTCTTGCGATCCGCCTTCAGAACGGTGCCGCCGGCCTCCTCGATCAGCAGCATCCCGGCCAGGCAGTCCCAGGCGTTCATGTGTTCCTCGACATAGCCAAGCAGGCGGCCCGAGGCGACATAGGCGAGCATCAGGGCGCCTGAGGCGTTGCGGAAGAAGACACCGCCTTCGGCAAGGATTTTCTTGATCAGCACGGCGATGTTTTCCGCCTCGGCCCGGTTCGAGAAACCGGTGCCCACCGAGCCTTCTTCCAGGCTGGTCGCAGCACTTGTCCTGATCGGCCTGCCGTTGACGAAGGCGCCGCCGCCGAGCCTGCCGTGAAACGTCTCAGAGGTCGACGGCTCATGGATGACGCCGGCGACCGTCTCTCCGTCCCGGGCGCATGCGATCACCACGCACCAGGCGGGAATGCCGCGCACGAAATTGGCGGTGCCGTCGATGGGATCGATGACCCAGTCATAGCCTGTGGCGCCGGCCACCGACGCATGTTCCTCGCCGACGATGCCGTCCTGCGGATAATCGGCGGCGATTGCCGCGCGGATGAAGAGCTCAACCTCGCGATCGGCCTGCGAGACCAGGTCCTGATGGCCCTTGCTCTCTATGGTCAGGCTTTCCAGGTCGCGGAAATATTTCAGGCCGAGTTCGCCGGCGCGGCGCGCCAGTTCGATCGCAAACTGTTCGCGTCTGTCGATATCATCTGTCACGGAAGGCTCGCTCTTGCCTGGAGATGCCCCGCCTTTAGCAGAGCATCGATGTCCGCAAAAGCATTTGTCGGCGGATAAATTTCAGGCCGCCCGAGACAGCGATTCGTGAGCCTCGGCAAGGATCTCGAACGACCGCACGCGGGCGGCGTGATCCGATATCTGAGCCGTGACCATCAGCTCGTCGGCGCCGGTGCGGCGCACAAAGGCATCGATGCCCTGACGGACGGTTTCTGGAGATCCGACGACGGCGCAGGACAGCGCCTGGCCGAGCATGGTTTTGGCCATCGGATCGAGATCGCGCTCATAATTCTCCACCGGCGGCGGCAATTTTCCGGGCCTTCCGGTGCGCAGGTTGACGAAGGCCTGCTGCAGCGAGGTGAACAGCAGCCGCGCCTCGGCATCGGTGGGTGCGGCAAAGACATTAAGGCCGAGCATGACATGCGGCTTGTCGAGCTGCTCCGACGGCTGGAAGCGCGAGCGGTAGATGTCCAGCGCGTGATCAAGCTCGGCCGGCGCGAAATGCGAGGCGAAGGCATAGGGCAGGCCGAGCATTGCAGCGAGCTGCGCGCCATAGAGGCTGGAGCCAAGTATCCAGATCGGCACCGTCTGGCCTTCGCCGGGCACCGCCCTGAGACGCTGGCCTTCCTCCGCAGGGAGGAAATAGCCCATCAGCTCGACGACATCCTGCGGGAAATTGTCGACGCCGGCCTCGAGGTTGCGGCGCAGGGCGCGCGCGGTGTTCATGTCGGTGCCCGGCGCACGGCCGAGCCCGAGATCGATACGGCCCGGAAACAGGGCGGCCAGCGTGCCGAACTGCTCGGCAATGACCAGCGGCGCATGGTTGGGCAGCATGATGCCGCCGGCGCCGACGCGGATGGTTTTGGTGCCGCCCGCAACATGGGCGATGACGACGGATGTTGCGGCGCTCGCAATGCCCGGCATGTTGTGGTGCTCGGCCAGCCAGTAGCGCTTGTAGCCCAGGCGCTCGGCATGGCGGGCGAGATCGAGCGAGTTGGCCAGCGACTGCGAGGCATCGCTGCCCTCGACGATCGGCGACAGGTCGAGAACGGACAGTTCGGTCATGTATTGGTCTCCACGATATGCTTTTCGCGCGCCCTGGCCTCAAAGGCGGGGCGGTCGGGAATGATGATGCCGAGTTCGCCTTCCAGCGTGTCGGCAAGGTCGGCGGCGGTAGCCAGATCCTTTTGTTCGGTGCGCCCGCCAAGGTGATGAATCGACAGGCGATTGCCGCGCAGGGCATAGCGCCGGTCGGGCGCGGCGCGGGCGGCCACGATCGTGTTCAGGAAATGCGATGTCGGGCTGGTCGACAGGAAGTAGTTGGTGACGGAATAGTCGATCTCGTATTGCGGCTGCAGATCGAAGCGGTAGAGCGAGCGCCAGTCGCCGCCGATGGCCGCCTGCAGCCGGAAATGATCGTCCGTCTCGACGATGCGGAACGTCTCGTGCGGGGTTTTTTGTTCCCGGCCGGGCTTCAGGAGCAGCGGCGCCGTCAGCGTCAGGCCGCCGAAGCCGACATCGGCGATGTATGTCTGGCCGCCGATCTCTACGCGCAAAAGCATATGGCCACGCGCGGTGATGGCGTCGTCAGGCTGCCCCCAAAGCACACGCGCGGCGAGCCCGCCAACCTTAAAACCAAGCGCCTTCAGCGCATGCATGAAGAGGAGGTTGTGCTCGAAGCAATAGCCGCCACGGCCGCCCGTGATGATCTTGTCCTGCAGTGCAGCAAGGTCCAGCCGGACCGGGCGGCCTAGGAATGGATCGATGTTCTCGAAGGGAATTGCCTGCGGGTGGAGGAAATGAAGCGTCTTCAACGTGTCCAGCGACGCATCCCTGGAGCCGGCGTGGCCGATGCGGCTGAAATAGGCGTCGAGATCAAGGGAAACATCGGTCATCAGGGGCACCGGTCGTCGATGCGCTCGATATAGGCATGCACCCCGCGCGCCGCAAATGCCGGCCGGCGATTACGCGGAAGCCTTGCCGGCCTCCTCCGGCGTTTCCTCGTCAACGACCGACGCATGCTGCGCCAGGAAGTTGCCGACGTGGCTGAGGCCTTCGAAATGGTCGCAGAAGACCTTGATGACGACCAGCAGCGGCACCGCCATGAGAGCGCCGACGAAGCCCCAGAGCCATGACCAGAAGGCGATGGCGATGAAGATCGCGACGGCATTGATCTCGAGGCGCCTGCCCACCACCATCGGCGTCACGAACTGGCCCTCGACGATATCGCACAAAAGCACGAAGCCGGGCGCGAGCAATGCGTAGGAGATCGTGTCGAAGCTGATCAGCGAAATGACCGCGACCAGCACGATCGTCATCAGCGCGCCGACATAGGGCAGGAAATTCAGGAGCGCCGCCGCAGCGCCCCAGACCAGCGGATTGGGCACGCCAAGCGCCCACAAACCGAGGCCGATGACTGTCCCAAGCCCGGCATTGATGACGGCGACCGTCAGAAGATAATGCGAGATTTCGCGTTCGACATCGTAAACAACGCGAAGCGCCCGTTTCTTCTGGCTGAGACTGGCGAAGGACTGGATGATCTTCTCATAAAAGAGCGTGCCCGAAGCGAGCAGGAACAGCGACAGCACGAAGACGATGGTTATGCTGGTGCCGGCATCGACCAGATTGCTCGCGGCCGTCGACAGGATACCCGATGGCGCCACCGCCACTTTCTGCACCCCTGGCTCCTGGGAAGTCTCGGTCATCGCTTCGAGCTGATGCGAAAGATCTATGATCTTGGCCAGCGGCCGTTTGAACTGCGCCAACCGT
This sequence comes from Mesorhizobium sp., assembly GCF_017306585.1. Classification (GTDB taxonomy): domain Bacteria; phylum Pseudomonadota; class Alphaproteobacteria; order Rhizobiales; family Rhizobiaceae; genus Mesorhizobium. The sequence goes on from NZ_JAFKIC010000117.1 coordinate 24,378, forward strand.
TCCGTAAGCTGCTGGCCGATCGACGACGTGTTGTTCATCAGATCGATGATCGGTCCGCTGAGCAGATAGCCGGCGCTGGCGAAGATGAAGATCGACAGCATCACCAGAAGCGTCGCCGATACGACTTCGGGAATGCCGCGCTTGCGCAGGAAGCGCACGATCGGCGTCAGGGTCAACGCCAGCAGGAAGGCAAGCATCACCGGCATGAAGAAGGCGCGGCCGAAATAGAGCGCGGCCGTCGCCATGAAGAGAAAGATGCCGATCACCAACGAGCGCATGAGCCTGATGTCGGCGCGCGCATTTGCACGCGGGTCTGGCTCGGCAACGGCGGCTCCCGACGCGATCGGTTCGGCTTTCATTTTTCCCTCAAGCACCGCAACCGGTGCAAACTTTGGGGGAAACGTCCGCGCCCCGGCAAAGTTCCGTCAGGGGCCGGCTTGCTCAGGCAACCGGCGCCGGTGCAGCGGCAGCCGTCTCCTTGCGCACCAGCGGCGCCACCCTGGTGCCATAGAGTTCGATCGCTTTCATGATCTTGGCGTGCGGCATGGTGCCGATCGCCATCTGCAGCAGAAAGCGGTCATTCCTGAAGATCCTGTGCTGGGCGACGATCTTTTCGGCGACTTGTTCCGGATTGCCGACGAACAGCGCGCCATGGGGACCGCGCGACTGGTCGAAATGCGCCCGCGATGTCGGACCCCAGCCGCGCTCGCGGCCAATGCGATTCATCACCTCGGCCTGCGGGCCGTAGAAATCGTCGGCCGCCTGTTCGGTCGTTTCGGCGATGAAGCCATGCACGTTGATGCTGGTGGCAAGGCCTGAAGGATCGGCGCCGGCGCGTTTGGCGGCCTCGCGGTAGAGATCGAACAGCGGCGCGAACCGGGCCGGCTCGCCGCCAATGATGGCGAGCGCCAGCGGCAGGCCGAGCGCGCCGGCGCGGGCGGCCGATTGCGGCGTGCCGCCAATGGCGATCCACACCGGCAGTTTCTCCTGGAACGGCCTGGGATAGACGCCGCGGTCATTGATCGGCGCGCGCAGATTGCCCGACCATGTGACCTTCACCTGGTCGCGGATGGCCAGCAGCAGGTCGAGCTTTTCGGCGAAGAGGTCATCATAGTCTTCCAGGTTGTAGCCGAACAGCGGGAAGGATTCGATGAACGAACCGCGCCCGGCCATAATCTCGGCGCGCCCGCCCGACAGCAGGTCGAGCGTGGCGAATTGCTGGAAGACGCGCACCGGATCATCGGAGGACAAGACGGTGACCGCGCTGGTCAGCTTGATGCGCTTTGAGTGTTCGGCGCCGGCGGCCAGCGCCACGACCGGCGCGGAGGCCGCGTAATCGGGCCGGTGATGTTCGCCCAGACCGAATACATCGAGACCGACCTGATCGGCCAGTTCGATCTCCTCGACAAGATTGCGCAGCCGTTCGTGCGGCCCGATGGCGCCCGGGCCGGGCTGCGGGCTGACGTCGGCGAAGGTGTAGAGACCGAGTTCCATCTGGTGTCATCCTGGTGTGTTGATTGTTGCGCTAGAGGTAGCGACACACCCACCACGCCGCCAGAGGGGTGGCGGGTGAACAGTGCATGTCTGTTTCGGCGCAAAAGGCGTCTCCCGGCTGCAACAGCCCAGAATTTCATGGCTGGCATACCGTTTTGGCGCTTGAACTCCCCGTTTTCGCGCGTATGTAAGCGTCGCGAATTGACTTCAGGGAAGTGGACTTGGCTATCTACAGGGAAAAAGACATTTTCGAGCGGCGCAATGCCGCGAACGAGGCAAAGAAGGCGCTTCTGGCGCGCTTCAACGCAAAGCCGGCAGCCGACGATCCAGCAGTGCTGGCGCGACAGGCCGAGCGCAAGGCTATTCTTGCGGCCCGTGAAATACGCGAGGCCGAGAAGGCCAGGCTGAAGCAGGAAAAGCTGGCCCGCGAGGCGGCCGAGAAGGCCGAGCGCGAAGCTGCGGCCGAGGCGGCGCGCATCGCCGCCGAGGAAGCGGCCGCGGCCGAGGCGAAAATCCGCGAAGCCGAGGAAACCGATCGGATTTCCCGCCTGCTCGCCGACGAAGCCGAGCGCAAGGCCAAGCGTGACGCGCGTTATGCGGCGCGCAAGGCGCGTGTCGGCAGGACGCCTCCGGGCTTTACCGGCCGCTGAGCGTTTCGTTCGTTTCGAGATGATGAAACAGGGCTGCTTCTCGCGGCCCTGTCTGCGCTTGCCTGCGCTGCCCTTAAAGCGCATCGCCACGAGTGCGCAGCGATTCTGAGACAACGACATGCATCAAAACGAAGACTTGAAGCGCGTCGGCTGAATCCGTTTCAGCGCGACGCGCTTTGGTTAGGCGGGCGGCCGCAGCCGGGGAATTTACGCGGCAAACTTCAGCCCCATGATGCCGCAGACAATCAGTCCGATGCAGGCGAGCCTGATCGCCGTTGCGGGCTCGCCAAGCAGCCAGATGCCAAGCAGCGCCGTGCCCACGGTGCCGATACCGGTCCACACCGCATAGGCGGTGCCGACAGGCAGCGCCTTCAGCGCCAGCCCGAGCAGGGTGAGGCTGACGATCATCGACGCGACGGTCAGGACCGTCGGCACCAGCTTGGAGAAACCATCGGTGTATTTGAGGCCGATCGCCCAGCCGATTTCGAACAGGCCGGCGAAAAACAGAAGAATCCACGACATCGAAACGCTCCATCAGAGCACCGAAACGGAGATGTCCGGATGCTCGATCAACAATGGGCGGGTCGTCCCGGCCGGGATTTTAGGGAAGTGCGGGGTCGTCCCCGCGCCTGGCATATAGGAGCGTCCGGACGCCCAATCAATACCATACCGGCGGCATTGGCGAACGCCGCCGGTGTAATCCTGCCACGCAGGCGACCGAGGCCTACTTTTCCTTGAGGCGCATCGCCTTGACCGGCGGCGCCTTCAACGCAGGAGCAGCGGCCGGCTTCTTGGCATCCTTTTTCGGCTTGCGGGCTTCCTTGCCTGCCTTCATCGCACCTTTAGCCATGATTCGTTCCTCCAGTTGCGGGACGCGAAGTGAAACAAGAGAAACGTGTGTAAGCAAGGGGATGTTTCTAGCGATGTGGCGCTCGGGACGTCTGTCAACCGGTTTGGGAGATTTATGGCGCTTCGACAGGCGGCATATGCCCTGAACGGACGGGCCGCTCATGCGTTCAGGAAGGATATGGAGCTTCGGCGGGCGGGCGGCTAAGCTCCAGGCAGCCGGATACAGCGAGGAACCGGATGGCGGGGCATGGCGGGTCCAGAACGGTTATCTACGCGGCGCTCGCCGGCAATCTGGCCATCGCGCTGACCAAGTTCGCGGCCGCGTTCTTCACCGGCAGTTCGGCGATGCTTTCCGAAGGCGTCCATTCGCTGGTCGATACCGGCAATGGCGGCCTGCTGCTCTATGGCATGCACCGCGCCGCGCGCCCCGCCGACCGTGCCCATCCGCTCGGCCACGGCCGCGAACTCTATTTCTGGAGCTTCATCGTCGCCCTGCTGGTTTTCGCACTGGGCGCCGGCGTGTCCTTCTACGAGGGCATCGTTCACATCATGGCGCCGGAACCGGTCGCCAACGTCAAGGTGAACTATATCGTTCTTGGCCTGTCCTTCCTGTTCGAGGGCAGTTCCTGGCTGGTGGCGCTGAAGGAATTCCGCCGCGAGAAAGGCAGGCAAGGCTGGCTGCAAGCGGTACAATCGAGCAAGGACCCCAGCGTCTACACCGTGCTGTTCGAGGACAGTGCGGCACTTCTGGGCCTGATCGTCGCCTTTGCCGGCATTCTGGCGGCGGAGTTGCTGGAAATGCCGGAACTCGACGGCGCCGCTTCGATCGGCATCGCGCTTATCCTCGGCGCGACGGCGATCTTCCTGGCGCGCGAAAGCAAGGGCCTGCTGATCGGCGAGCCGGCCTCGCCCGAGGTGCAGAGAAAGGTGCTGGCGATCGCGCAGCAGGATTCGGCGGTGCAGCGGGCGAATGGCGTGGTCACCGTCCATATGGGACCCGAGGAGATCGTCACCGGCCTCAGCATCGAATTCGAGGACCATCTGGCGGCGCCCGAGATCGAAGCCTGCGTCGAGCGCCTCGAAGCGCGCCTGAAGAAGGAAATGCCTGAGATTACGCGCCTGTTCGTCAAGCCGCAGACGTCAGGCACGTGGGAACAGCGGCGCAGGATGATCGAGGCCGCGTCGGATCCGGCTTTGGACTAGCGCCCCACCGTTGCCTTGCGGCTCCGGGCCGCTAGAATCAGGGGAATGGATTTTTCGGAGGAGCGACGATGAAGATCGACGGCGGGTGCCATTGCGGCGCTATTACCTATGAAGCGGAGGTCGATCCGGAAAAGACCTCGATCTGCCACTGCACGGATTGCCAGCAACTGACCGGCACCGCCTTTCGCGTCACCGTTCCCGCGCCCGAGGAGAATTACCGGATCACAAGCGGCGAGCCGAAAATCTACATCAAGACCGGCGGCAGCGGGGCCAAGCGCGCCCAGGCCTTCTGTGGCAATTGCGGTTCGCATCTCTACGCGACATCGGTTGGGGACGGTCCGAAAGTGTACGGGATCAGGGCGGGGACCGCCCGGCAGCGCGAGGACCTGGTCCCGCGTCAGCAGAAATGGCATCGTTCGGCGCTGCATTGGCTGCCCGATTTCGAGATCGCCACGGTCGAGGGAGAGCGCTGAAGCGCTCCCTCTCGAATTCCGGACATTTGGCAGTGGCGCAGCATGGAACGAAGGGGGTCGCGATGCTCGAAGCCGACAAGCTCTTTGCAGGCTCTATTCCGGAAAACTACGACCGCTACATGGTGCCGTTGATCTTTGCGCCTTACGCGCGGGACATGGCTGAGCGGGTCGCCGCCTTCTCGCCAAATGCCGTGCTGGAGATCGCGGCGGGCACCGGCGTCGTCACCCGCGCACTGGCGCCCGGCCTCTCGCCCGGCGCGCGCTATGTCGTGACCGATCTCAACCAGCCGATGCTCGATTACGCGGCTTCGCGGCAGGCCGCCGACAGCCGCATAGAATGGCGTCAGGCGGACGCCATGGCGCTGCCGTTCGAGGACGCTGCCTTCGATGCCGTCTGCTGCCAGTTCGGCGCGATGTTCTTTCCAGACCGTGTCGCCGCCTACCGGGAAGCGAGGCGGGTGCTGAGACCGGGGGGACATTTCATTTTCAACGTGTGGGATCGGATCGAGGACAACGTCTTCGCCGACGACGTGACGAAGGCCCTTGCGAGGATTTTCCCCGAAGATCCGCCGCGTTTCCTGGCGCGCACGCCGCACGGCTACCATGACACGGCCCTGATCCGCCGCGATCTGGCCGACGCCGGCTTCTCCGGCGCAACGGTCGACACGAAAGCCGAAGAGAGCCGCGCATCCTCGCCCGACCTGCCGGCCATGGCGTTTTGCAGGGGCACTGTTCTTCGCACCGAGATCGAGGCCCGGAAGCCAGGCGGACTGGATGCGGCGACGGACTATGCGGCGGCCGCCATTGCCGACAGGCACGGCAGCGGCGAGGTCGCCGCGAAGATCCAGGCGCATGTCATCGTGGCGGCTGTGTAACCGCCGAGGGCCACAAGCTCAGTCGTCACCCTCAACGACCCTCAGTCTCAACTGCCCGGTCTTGGAGTCGGCGGCGCGGGTCGCGCTGTCCACCCTTGCGGTCGGCTGCCGCGCCGGCGCCTCGGCATCACCATCGCCCTGCCCGCCGAACTCCAGCGCCTCGATCTTCTGGCCGCGTTTGGTCACCTTCGAGGTCGAGACGAGGATGTCCTCGATGTCCTTGGCCGACTGGGCGAAATGACCCTGCAGCTTGCGCACACGCTCGTCGACGCGCGCGACATCTTCCATCAGCCGGATCACCTCGCCCTGGATCAGATGCGCCTGCTCGCGCATGCGGGCGTCCTTGAGGATCGCCTGGATGACCTGGATCGACAACATCAGCAGCGACGGCGAGACGATGACGACGCGGGCCCGGTGCGCCTTCTGCACGACGGCCTCGAAATTCTCGTGGATTTCGGCGAACACCGATTCCGAAGGCACGAACATGAAGGCGGTGTCCTGCGTCTCACCCTGGATCAGATATTTTTCGGCGATATCGCGAATATGCACCTCGATGTCGCGGCGGAAGGCCTGCGCCGCCCCCCGTTGCAGGTCGGGACCATCCGACGCGCGGATGGCGTTCCAGGCCTCTAGCGGGAACTTGGCGTCGATGGCGAGCGAGGGCGCGCTGTTGGGCATCCTGATCAGGCAGTCCGGCCGGCTGCCATTCGACAGGGTTGCCTGGAACTCATAGGCGCCATGCGGCAGACCGTCGGCAACGATCGCCTCCATGCGTGACTGGCCGAAGGCGCCGCGCGTCTGCTTGTTGGAGAGGATCGCCTGCAACTGCACGACCTGGCCGGCGAGCGACTGGATGTTGCCTTGCGCGGTGTCGATGACGGCCAGCCGCTCCTGCAGTCTGGCAAGGCTCTCATGCGTCGACTTCGTCTGTTCGGTCATGGTCTGGCCGATGCGGCCGGTCATGGCGTCGAGGCGCTGGCCGATCGACTGCGTCAGCTCCGCCTGGCGGGCGCCGAACACTTCGGCGATGGCGCCCATGCGGCCCTGCATTTCCGCCTGCGCCTGCAGAATGCCGGCCATGCGCGCCTCGGCGTCGCGGGCATGGTCGGCGGCTTCGGCCGCGGCGACGGCGCGCGCCCTGCCCGACCGCCACAAGGCGATGACCAGCGCCACGAACAGGCCGAAAAATAGCAGCGCGCCGAAAGCCAGCGCGTGGCCAAGCGTGACGGTGGACGCTCCCAACCGGGCGACAGGTTCCGAAAGGATGGTGCTCATGTCATTCATGGCGACAGCATAGCCGATTCGTCGGGCTGGCACAGATCAAAGCGTGAACGTATGCCGGCCAACCCGGTTGACGCGTTCCGCTGGAGGTCTTAGGTGGGACGCCATGCCGATCAAGCCGCTCATCATCCTTCCCGATCCCATCCTGCGCCAGGTTTCCAAGCCGGTGGAACGCGTCGACGCGCCGTTGCGCAGTTTAGCCGACGACATGCTGGCGACGATGTATGACGCGCCCGGCATCGGACTGGCGGCGATCCAGATCGGCGAGCCGCTGCGCATGCTGGTGATCGACCTCGCCAAGGAAGACGAAACGCCCGCGCCGCATGTGTTCATAAATCCGGAAGTCCTGGAAAGCGCCGAGGCGCGTTCGGTCTATGAGGAAGGCTGCCTGTCGATCCCCGACTACTATGCCGAGGTCGAACGCCCCGCTTCTGTCCGGGTCAGATATCTCGACCGCGACGGCAAGCTGCAGGAGATGGAAGCCGAAGGCCTGATGGCGACCTGCCTGCAGCATGAGATCGACCACCTCAACGGCGTGCTGTTCATCGACCACATCTCGAAGTTGAAACGCGACATGGTGGTGAAGAAGTTCAAGAAGCTGGCCAAGGACAAGGCGCCCGGCAAACTTGTGGGATAGACGCGACGTGATCGGCCCTCGCTCGATCATTAGCTATCTTCGAATTTAGTTGAGCGTAAGGCCGCAGGTTGATATCATTGATATCAACCTGCGGAGAAGCCCATGGGCGATATGCTGATCAGAGACATTCCTGACCCCTTGAAGCGCGAGATCGAGCAAGCTGCGCGCAAGGGCGGGCAGAGCTTGTCCGGGAAAGCGATCGATCTTTTACGCAAAGGCATGGTCGCCGAGAGAGATGCCAAGCCCGAACCGGGCCTTTCCGCGTGGGACGCCATTCGTTCCGCATTCGCGACTGAAAACGCGATCGGCGATGAGTTTTCGCAGATCATGGATGAAATCGAAGCAGACAGGAAACGCGACTTCGGTCGTCCGATCGAGGATTTCGAGTGATCGTCCTAGACACCAACGTCATTTCCGAAACGAGCAGGACGGCACCCGACGCAAACGTGGTCGAATGGTTTCGCAAGCAGGAGCTGCTTGACCTCTATCTGTGTGGCCCTGTCGTCATGGAGCAATCTTTCGGCGCTGAACGGTTTTTGAACAAGACCGGCTCCGATCGCCATGTGCGCGCTCTCGATCACCTGATTTCCAAGCAGTTCTCCGGCCGGACCGTTGAATTTGCCGGTTCCATCCCCCGGCTCGCCGGCAAGCTCCGGGCGGATCGGGAACGGATCGGGCGCCCGATCAGCCTTGCTGACGCCATGATCGCCGCAATCTGCCTGGCGCATGACGCCACGCTCGCGACACGCAATGTCCGCGACTTCGACGGGCTTGACCTGAAGCTCGTAAACCCGTTTGAACCAAGCGCGTGAGCTGGCTAACAGCACAACAGGATATAGAAAGAAAAATGCCCCTTCGCGTCATCTTTATGGGCACGCCGGAGTTTTCGGTGCCGACGCTGCGCGCGATCGCCGAGGCCGGCCATCAGATAGCGGCGGTCTACACGCAACCGCCACGTGCGGCCGGTAGGCGTGGGCTGGAACTGACGCCGTCGCCGGTGCAGCGCGAAGCCGAGCGGCTGGGCATCGAGGTGCGCACGCCGACATCGCTCAAGGGCGAGGCCGAGCAGGCCGCTTTCCGTGCGCTTGGCGCCGATATCGCCGTGGTCGTCGCCTACGGCCTGCTGCTGCCGAAGGCTGTCCTGGACGCACCCCGGCTTGGCTGCATCAACGGCCACGCGTCGCTGCTGCCGCGCTGGCGCGGTGCCGCGCCCATCCAGCGCGCCATCATGGCAGGAGACGCCGAGACGGGCATGATGGTGATGCGCATGGAGGAGGGCCTCGATACGGGACCGGTGGGACTGGTTGAAAAATGCGCCATCGACCCCGATATGACAGCCGGCGATCTGCATGATCGGCTGATGAGCATCGGCGCCGCGCTGATTGTGGAAGCGCTGGCCGGGCTGGAACGGGACACCCTCGGATTTACCGTGCAAGCGGCGGAAGGGGTGACTTACGCCAGAAAAATCGATAAATCCGAGACGCGCGTGGATTGGACACGGCCCGCTGTCGAGGTCCACAACCACATTCGCGGCCTGTCGCCCTTTCCCGGCGCCTGGTGCGAAATTGACATTGGCGGCCGCCAGGAACGGCTGAAACTGCTTCGCTCGACACTATCGGATGGCGTGTCGCCTTCGCTGGATTCGAGCGAGTCGGGAGGAATTCTCGATGACCGGCTGACGGTCGCCTGCGGGGCGGGCGCGATCAGGCTGGTCGAAGTTCAACGCGCGGGCGGAAGGCCCGCCGCCGCGTCGGAATTCCTGCGCGGAGCCAAGATCGAAAAAGGAATGAAGTTGTCATGAGTATGATGTCGATACGCGCGGCGACGCCGCGGGATCGCGAGGCCATCCGCCTCGTCGAGGAACACGCGTTCGGCCAGCAGGCGGAAGCCGGGCTGGTCGATGCGCTGGTGACCGACGGCGACGCCGTAGCCGAACTGGTGGCGGAAGAAGACGGACAGGTGGTCGGCCATATCCTGTTTTCGCGGCTGTTCGTCCAGAACGGCGGCAAGCGTTTTGCGGCCGTGGCGCTCGCGCCGCTGGCGGTGGAGCCTTCGTTCCACGGCAGCGGCATTGGCGGCGCGCTGATCCGCGAGGCCCACATCCGGCTCAAGGACGCCGGCGAGACGCTTGCCGTGGTGCTGGGCGACCCGGCCTATTACGGCCGTTTCGGCTACAGCCATGAGCGCGCCGAAAAGTTCGAGACCGAATACCAGGGCGAGGCTTTGCAGGCCCTGGCCTGGGGCGATGCTCCGGACGCCGGCAGGCTGGTCTACGCCTCCGCCTTCACCGCACTGGCCGCTTAAGGCGCGGGCGCATAGCTGGCCGGCATGCCGCGTTTTCGTCTCGACATCGAATATGACGGAAGCCTGTTCGCCGGCTGGCAGCACCAGGCCGATCAGCCGTCGGTGCAGCAGGCGATCGAACAGGCGATCGAGAAATTCTGCGGCGAAGCGGTTCGGCTGCGCGCCGCCGGGCGCACCGATGCCGGCGTGCACGCCACCGCCCAGGTGGCGCATGCCGACCTCGCCAGGGCTTGGGCCGGCGACAAGGTGCGCGACGCCATCAACGCGCATCTGCAGGCGGCCGGCGCGCATGTCGCCATTCTCAGGGCCGGGCTCGTCGCCGATGATTTCGACGCGCGCTTCTCGGCCACCGGCCGGCATTATCTCTACCGCATCCTCAACCGCCGTGCGCCCGCCGCTCTGGACAAGGGCAAAGTGTGGTGGGTGCCGAAGCGCCTCGATGCCGCCGCCATGCATGAGGCCGCGAAAGTGCTGCTCGGACGGCACGACTTCACCACGTTCCGCTCGACGCAGTGCCAGGCCAACAGCCCGGTCCGGACGCTGGAGCGCCTCGACGTGGAGAGAGTGGGCGACATGATCGAGGTGAGAGCCTCGGCGCGCTCCTTCCTGCACAATCAGGTGCGCTCCATGGTGGGTTCGCTCAAGCGTGTCGGCGACGGCGGCTGGACGGCCGCCGACCTCAAGGCCGCGCTGGACGCCCGCGACCGCGCCGCCTGCGGCCAGGTGGCGCCGCCCGACGGGCTTTTCCTGACCGGCGTCGATTATCCCGGATAGAACCCTTTTCTATCGGGGATAGAACCCCGTTCTATCCGGGATAGAACCCGGAAAGGCTCTGGGCTCCGACATCGTCCGGCACGCTGATGCCGAGCAGCATCTGCAACCCGAACAGCACCAGCAGCGAGGCGATGAACATGCCGACGAAAACGGCGGTCCCCACCGCCGCGCCCTTGCCTATGGTCGCATTGGTCATGCGCCAGGTCAGCACCATCGACAGCGAAAACAACAGCAGCGACACCAGGCTCGAAACCTGGCTCGCCGAAGACACGAAGAGCCTGATCAGCGCCGAGGGCAGCATCAGCCAGGCGGTGATGGCCGAGGCCCAGTTGCTGGCCACGACATAGTGAACGAAGCGGCCGCCTATGCCGGCGCGCGGCGCGACCAGAGCGAGCGCCACCAGCGGCAGCACCCAGGAGCCGATATCGACCGCGGCCAGGCGCAACAGCATGCTGAAGCGGCCGACGAAGGCATCGGGGTCGCCGATCTCGTTGGCGATGCCTACCCAGCCGACGATCAGCGCCGGCGCGGCGACGATGATGGCGAAAAAGGAATTCCAGAACCCGTCGGCCGACAGGTCGAGCAGGCGCAGGCCGTCGACCTTGCCGAGCATCAGCCGCCAGGCGCCAGTCAGCGAAGCTTGGGTATCGTCCGCCGAAAGCATGCCGCTCAGCCCTGCCCGAACCAGTCTTCGATGAAGCGCTGGTAGATCCGCGTCAGCGTTTCGAGATCGGCAAGGGCGACGCGTTCATCGACCATGTGCATGGTCTTGCCGACCAGGCCGAACTCGACCACGGGGCAGTAATCCTTGATGAAGCGTGCATCAGACGTGCCGCCGGAGGTGGACAGCGCCGGCTTCCTGCCGACCGCGGCCTTGATCGAGCCGGCAAGCGTGTCGACCAGCTTGTCGTCGCGGGTCAGGAAGACATGGCTTGGCCGGTCGCGCCAGACCAGATCGTAATCGACCGGCGTCTTCTTGCCCGGCCGGTATTTCTTGCGCCTGGCCGCCTGGTCGAGGCGGTTGTGGATTTCGGCCTGCACGGTCTCCGCCGTCCAGGTGTCGTTGAAGCGGATGTTGAAGGTGGCGGTCGCCTTGGCCGGAATGACATTGGTGGCCGGATTGCCGACATCGATGGAGGTGACCTCCAGATTGGTCGGCTGGAAGTCCTTCGTGCCCTTGTCGAAGACGGGATGCAGCAAGGCATCGACAAGGCTCATCAGGCCGCGCACCGGATTGTCGGCAAGTTGCGGATAGGCGGCATGGCCCTGGCGGCCATTGACCGTGACCGAACCGGAAAGCGAACCGCGCCGGCCGATCTTGATCATGTCGCCCAGCGTATCCGGGTTGGTCGGCTCGCCGACGATCGCGGCGTCCCATTTCTCGCCCCTGGACGCGGCCCATTCGAGCAGCTTGACCGTGCCGTTGATGGCCGGGCCTTCCTCGTCGCCGGTGATCAGCAGCGAGACCGAGCCCTTGGGACCGCCCTTCGTCTCGACATGGCGCGCCAGCGCCGCGATGAAGCAGGCGATGCCGCCCTTCATGTCGACGGCGCCACGGCCATACATCTCGCCATTGCCGATCTCGGCACCGAAAGGCGGATGCGTCCAGGCGGCTTCATCACCCACCGGCACGACGTCGGTATGGCCGGCGAACATCAGATGCGGACCGTTGCCGGAACGCCTCGCATAGAGGTTCTCGATATCTGATGTGCCGTCCTCGGAAAAAACCGGCCGGTCGACCAGGAAGCCGAGCGGCTTCAGCATCGTTTCCAGCGCGCCCAGCGCGCCGCCTTCGGCGGGAGTCACCGAGGCGCAACGGATGAGGGCGGCGAGGTTTTCGGCGGGATCGGTCGGCAGCGTCATGGCAAAAGCGATAGTCGAAAGCTGGGGGTCTGTCACGGGCAGACATGAGGGCCAGCCCAATGGCGGACGATGGCGCCGACATTATGGTTTTCATGTCGTATAGTCGGCGCCGGCGCGGAGCGACAGAATGACAAATGGGCAAAACAGGATCGTCATTGCCGGCGCCGGCAGCATCGGCTGTTATGTCGGCGGCTGCCTGGCGCTTGCCGGGCGGCAGGTCGCTCTTCTCGCACGGCCGCGCATCGGGGCGGCGGTGCGGCAAAGCGGGTTGCGCGTCAGCGACCTCGAGGGTCGCGACCGCCTCGTCAAGGCGGATGCTTTCGAAATCACCGCCGACCCAGCTGTCGCCCTGCCGGGCGCCGATGTGATCCTGGTGACGGTCAAGAGCGGCGCGACGGGGGAGATGGCCGCGCTCATCAAGGCGCATGCCAGCCCCGACGCTATCGTGATCAGCCTGCAGAACGGCGTCGACAATGCCGACAGGCTGCGCGCCGCGCTTGGCCAGCGGAAGGTGCTGGCCGGCATGGTGCCCTTCAACGTCGTGCAGTCCGACCTGCCGCTGCGCGTCCACCGCGCCAGCGAGGGCAAGGTGATGATCGAGGACGGCGGCGCCGATGTCGCAGGTTTTCTCAATGTCGAGGGGCTGGCCGTCGAAAGGCATGGCGACATGAAAGCCGTGCTGTGGGGCAAGCTGCTGATGAACCTGAACAACGCGCTGGTCGCGCTGTCGGGCCTGCCGCTAGCGACCGAACTCGCCGACCGCCGCTGGCGGCTGATCCTGGCCCGCCAGATCGATGAGGCACTGTCAGCGATGAAGGCGTCCGGCATCGAGCCGACGCGCATCGCCGGCCTGCGGCCTGCGTTGCTGCCGAAAGTGCTCAGGCTGCCCGACTGGCTGTTCAGGCTGCTGGCGCGGCGCATGCTGGCAATCGATCCGGAGGCCCGTTCGTCCATGTGGGACGATCTGCAGCGTGGCAGGCCGACCGAGATCGACGATCTGCAGGGCGCCGTTCTGCGTCTGGCGGAAAGCGCGGGCACGCCCGCGCCGACGGTCAGGCGGATCAGCGCTCTGGTGCGCGAGGCGGAAGCGGATCGAAATGGTTCGCCGGGCCTGGCGCCCGAGCTGGCCGGCGCGTGAAGCTGTTTTGGACGCGTCGCGCTTTAAGTCCGGCCGTCGATCAGGGTGATTTTCTGCCAGATCTTGCGCGACAGGTTGGAGCTCAGATTCTCGATGTCGTTGACGCCGTCGATGACGACGTCGTCATTGACCGACTGGGCGAAGAGAGCGGCGATCTTGCCGGTGATCGACAGCATTTCGGAGCAATAGTCGAGATAGCGCGCGAGATCGGCGGCGTTGGTGAGGCGGGCCGGCGAATGCGCCGTCGGCTTGAAATTGGCCGACAGCGTCGCCGGATCCTTGGTCAGCTGGTGCATGTCGATGACGTGGATCAGCGAGCGCAGGCCATGCAGCTGGCGAAACACCTTCTTGCGCTTGATCCGCTCCTCGGTGCGGATCAGGGCCAAGAAGCCGAGCACGGCCAGGATGACGGTGTTGATCGAAGCCTCGATGCCCTGCACCGACTGCACGGCGTCGTCAGTGCCCGAAATGCGGTCGAGCGGCAGGATGGTGCCGACGAACAGGAAGATCAGCACACCGGCGATGAAGGCGGCGACGATGACGCCGCGCAGCCACCAGATCGGTTCTTCGAGCGCCTTGGCCGCCTTGGCGAGGTCGCGCGACAGGGACACCAGTTCGGCCGCGACGCCGCGCAGGCCAGCCTCGGGGAACCGGTCGGCCACCCGGCCCTCCAGCCGCTCGGCGGTCTCGACGATCAGTTTCGGATCAAGCGTGCGGTAGCGCATGGCAAGATATCCGGCCCCTCGTGAAAGGCTTCAGGGTTGAGCCGGCTCGTTGGTGCGCCGGCCGTAACGGTTGGGCCCAGGCTGCCCTGGAAACAGGCACAAGACAAGGAAGGCGACGATCGAGACCACCGGCACGAACAGGATAAGCGCCGCAATACCCGGTTTGTCGAGGTCGTGCAGCCGCTTCACCGCCAGCGCGATGTTCGACCACAGCGAGGCGATGAAGGCGATGAAGAAGATGAACGACCACATGTTGCTCTCGGCCGAACCTTCCGGAACCAGCGTGAAGCGGTAGAGCGGAAAAGCCTGGATGATGGCGACGAGCAGCCCGCCAAGAAAATAGGCCGCGCGGCTGACGCGGCCCGATGTCTTGAAGAAAAGCCATGTGAGATTTGAACTGTCAGGCAAGCGGGTCCGGTCCATATTGATTGGCGCCACTGGTGCCCTGGAGAATGCCGAGTTCGACCAGCAGCCAGATGCCGCCAATGACGGGGACGAGGCCGATGAGCGTCCACCAGCCCGACTTGTTGCGGTCGTGCCAGCGTTTGGCATAGAGGGCAAGCGCGAAATAGATCGACGCCAGCGCAACGAAAATACCGATGATGCCGACCTGGGCGCCGCTGGCCGTGGTGAAACGCGTGCCGAGGATCGAATCGAGAATGAAGGCGACGATGCCGATCACGATGAATATGCCGATGCCGGCCCAGAACTTGGCTCTGTTGATGCGACCGTCGAAGCTTGTGAGCAGATACTTCCAGTCCATGTCACCCCTCCATGTTGAACCAGCGCGACGGATTGCCGCGCCGGCGGAAGGTGCTCCTGCTTTCGGAAAAGATCAATCGCGCAGCAATTCGTTGATCGAGGTCTTGGAACGGGTCTTGGCGTCGACGCGCTTGACGATGACGGCGCAATAGAGGCTGGGGCCAGGCTCGTTGTTTGGAAACGGCTTGCCCGGCATCGAGCCGGCCACCACCACCGAATTGGGCGGCACCTCGCCGTAGAAGACCTCGCCGGTGGCGCGGTCGACGATCTTGGTCGACTGGCCGATGAAGACGCCCATGCCGAGCACCGAGCCTTCACGCACGATGCAGCCTTCGACCACTTCGGAACGCGCGCCGATGAAGCAGTTGTCCTCGATGATGGTGGGGCCGGCCTGCATCGGCTCCAGCACGCCGCCGATGCCGACGCCGCCCGAGAGGTGGACGTTCTTGCCGATCTGGGCGCAGGAACCGACCGAAGCCCAGGTGTCGACCATGGTGCCGGAATCGACATAGGCGCCGACATTGACGAAGGACGGCATCAGCACGGCGCCGGGCGCGACATAGGCAGAACGGCGCACGATCGACGACGGCACGGCGCGGAAGCCGGCCTTCTCGAAATCGACGGCGCTCCAGCCGTCGAACTTGGACGCCACCTTGTCCCACCACACGGCCTGGCCCGGGCCACCCTTGATGATCTCCATCGGGTTCAGCCGGAAGGAAAGCAGAACCGCCTTCTTGAGCCACTGGTTGACATGCCATTTGCCGTCGGCCTGACGCTCGGCGACGCGGGCGGTGCCGCGATCGAGAAGGTCGAGCGCCGACTGGATGGCGTCACGCGTCTCGCCGCGGGTCGCGGTCGAAATCGTGTCGCGTTCCTCGAAGGCCTTGTCGATGGTCTTTTCGAGGCTCGCCAGATCGGGCTTCGACATGAATTTGCTCCATTACCAAGCTGTTAAGGGGCTCCGCCTTAACCTGTTTAAAAGTCGCGCGGACCCTATGTTAAGGTGGAATGGGGGTCAATCGCGCCTGCGTCACGGGACGGCGCAAGTAAGGGAATTTGGACGGGTGGATTCGATGACTCCTATGGAAAAGGCGGGATGGACGCCGCTGCCGCATTCGGATGAGGATCTGGAGCGGTCGAAAAGCGTGCCGGACACGCCGCAGACGCGCGCCGAGACCTACCGCCTGGCCTGGAACGACCCCGACTTCATGACACGGCGCGAACTGCGCGCGGTACGGCTGCAGCTCGAACTCCTGAAACCGGAAATGATCCTTGCCGAACGCGGCATACGCTCGACGGTGATCCTGTTCGGTGGCGCGCGCCTGCCTGAACCCGGCGGCGAGGCCTGGGCGGCCAAGAACGAAACACAGAAGAAGAACCTCGAGGAAAACAGCAAATATTACGAGGAGGCGCGCAAATTCGCCCGTCTGTGCTCGCAGCAGTCGGCGAATTCCTATTACCGCGAATATGTCGTGGTGACCGGCGGCGGGCCAGGCGTGATGGAGGCGGGCAACCGCGGCGCCGACGACGTCGGCGCGCCGTCGATCGGGCTCAACATCGTGTTGCCGCACGAACAGGCGCCCAACGCCTATGTGACGCCGGAACTGTGCTTCAACTTCCACTATTTCGCCATCCGCAAGATGCACTTCGTCATGCGCGCCAAGGCGGTGGCGGTGTTCCCCGGCGGCTTCGGCACAATGGACGAGTTCTTCGAGACGCTGACGCTGATCCAGACCGGGCGCATGGAGCGCGTGCCGGTAATCCTGTTCGGCAAGTCCTTCTGGAAGCGCGCCATCGACCTCGACTTCCTCGCCGAGCAGGGCACGATCAGCCCCGGCGACCAGGACATCATCGACTTCGTCGACACCGCCGACGAAGCCTGGGGCATTATAAGCCGGTTCTACAAATTAGGGGAGTAAGGGAATAGGGCAGTAAGGCAGTAGGGGAATTCACCTGGAAACAGGGCCTGGGAACGCCTTCTTCCCCTACTGCCCTACTGCCCTACTGCCCTACTGCCCTACTGCCCTACTGCCCTACTGCCCTACTGCCCTACTGCCCTACTGCCTATTCCCTACTGCCCGCCACGATCGCCGTAAGAAACGTTGCCAGATCGTCAGTGACGTAATCAACGTCATCCTCCTGCGCGGGATCGCGTTCCCATATTTCGGAGAAGGTCGGTTCGAAATTTCGGGGCACGACAAGAACCGTCGTCATGCCCAGCGATTTCGGAACGGAGAGGTTGCGGGCGAGATCCTCGAACATCACCGCATTGTGGCCGGTGACGGCGTGCAGTTCGGCGAACTTCTCATAGGTCTGGCGCGCGGGCTTGGGGTTGAGGTCCGCGGCGACGATGTCGAAAATGTCGTCGAAATGATCAAGGATGCCGAGTTGGCGCGCGGTGCGCTCGGCATGCCTGCGGTCGCCATTGGTGAAGATGAACTTGCGGCCGGGGAGCTGGCGGATGGCGGTGCCGAGAACCGGGTCGGGCACCAGCCAGGAATAGTCGATGTCGTGCACCTTCTCGAGAAAGTCGTCCGGGTCGATGCCATGGCGCGTCATCAGCCCGTTCAGCGTCGTGCCATATTCGAGATAAAGCTCCTTCTGCAGCTTGCGCGCGTCCTCGCGCGGCAGCGCCAGCAATTCGCCGATATAGGCGGTCATCTTGACATCGATCTGCGAGAACAGATTCGAATGATGCGGATAGAGCGTGTTGTCGAGGTCGAACACCCAGTCGGTGACATGGGCGAAGCGGGCGGGATCCGGGAGCGTGGTCATGCGCTCCTTATGGCACGAAACCGGGATTCTGGAAGGCACTTTATCCACAACTTCCACGCGCCGCGGGTGGCAGAAACCGGCCTGCGATTCAAATTTTACGCATCCCGGAAAGGTGACCTTCAGGGCTTGCTGGCACACAGACAGTCACGTGGGGAGCCAGCGATGAACGTCATTATTCTGAAATCCGCCGCCATCGCTTTCGCCTCAGTCGCCACGTCTCTCCTGCTCACGCTGATCATCGTTCCGGCCATGGGGTTCCCCATCAGCCGCACGATCTGGCTGACCTCGACGCTCTGCCCGCTGGTGCTGGCCTGGGCGGCCTGCGCCAGCACCTTCTGGCAGAGCGACAGGTTGAAGAACGCGCATCGCGAGCTCGCCCGTGCGCATGCCCAGCTCGCCGCCGCGCACCGCCGCCTTGCGGAAAAGGCGAGCCGGGACGACATGACCGGCATGCTCAACCGGGAGAGCTTTTTCGCCGCGCTCGACGGCTCCCGGCGCAAATCCGACCGCGGCGCCCTGCTGATCATCGACGCCGACCACTTCAAGACGATCAATGACAATTTCGGCCACCTCACCGGCGACGACGCGCTGCTGTTGATCGCCAGCGCCATCGAGCGCGGCATACGCCATGGCGACGTGCTCGGCCGCATCGGCGGCGAAGAGTTCGGCGCCTTCCTGGTCGGCGCCACGGAGCAGGAAGCCAAGCGCGTGGCCGAGCGCATCCGCCGCGAGGTCGAACTGATCCGTTTCCGGCCTGTCGACGAGCGGACCATTCCGCTCACCGTCAGCATCGGCGGCACCGTTTGTGGCGAGGAGGCCAATGTCTCCGAGTTGATGCGTGCCGCCGACCGGCGCCTCTACCAAGCCAAGCATGCGGGCCGCAACCTGTCGATCCTGGATACCGATATCTCGGCCGCCGCCTGAAACCACGGCGCCGCGGCCGCCGTTAAGAGAATTAAAACCGTGTTCGCATCCGGTCGCGCCAACAGCGGGTTTGAAACGGCTTTCTGGCCCGGTCTGGCACGAAACCGGCATCTCGATCGGCACATGTCCCGTTCAGAGAAAGCGGGCATGCATTGTCGAGGCCCCCATCGAGAGACCAGTCATGAGTTTCTTCCATAGAATGTCACGCCGCACGCTCGTGCGGGCGATGATCGCGCTGCCTGCCCTGTCCCTGGCCCGCAAACTGCCCGATGCCAACGCGACCGACACCGGCCTGCCCCAGGCGGACCCGAACGAGATCGTCGAGGTCAATGGCTGGATCCTGAAGCGGAGCGACCTGGCATGATCCTCGACAGCTACGAGGCGTATCGCGCCACCGGTTTCAGGCCGAAGGTCTGTATCCTCGGTTCCGGCCCGGCCGGCACCACCATTGCCCGCAAGCTGGGCGCGGCCGGCATACCGGTCGTGGTCCTGGAGGCAGGCTCTCGCGAGTTCAGCGACGAGTCGCAGGACTTCTATCGCGGCACCACGGTCGGCGATTTCTACTTCGACCTCGATATCACCCGGCTGCGCTACATGGGCGGCAGCTCCAACCACTGGGCCGGCTGGTGCCGCGTGCTCGACAAACAGGATTTCGAGCCAAAGTCCTGGGCTCCCGACACCGGCTGGCCGATCCGGCGCGCCGACATCGAGCCATACCTGCCCGAAGTGCACGACATCCTCGAACTTCCCGATTTCCGGCCCGACATGCCGATCTCGGACGACATACGCTGGGTGCAGCTGATCAAGAGCCCGGCGGTGCGCTTCGGCGAAAAATACGCCGACGAGCTCGACAGGAGCAAAAACATCGCCGTCGTGCTCAACACCTATGCCACCGAGCTTGCCGGCGACGGTAAGAGGGTGACGAGCGCCAGGCTGTGGTCGAACGGCCAGGACGCCGGCACCTTCAGCGCCGACTATTTCATCGTCTGCACCGGCGGTCTGGAGAATTCGCGGCTGCTTTTGTGGTCGAACCAGCGCTCCAATGGCGGCGTGGTGCCGAACGCGGCAGCCCTTGGCCGCTACTGGATGGAGCATCCGACCTTCGAGGGCGGCAATGCCATCCTCGCCAACTACAGCGAATTCGAAGTCGATGCCGTGAACGAGGCCTTCTTCTCGCCGACGATGGCGGCCATGGAGCGCCTGCAGATCATGAATTTCGGCATCCGGCTGATCGAGACGCCCTATGCCGGCGTCAAGAGGCTGATCGCCGACCTCGCCTGCACGGCGCCCGACGCGGCCGAATGGGCCGCCTACCAGCTCAGCCAGAATCTGCGCTGCGCTGCCCAGCTCTATGTCGCCTGGGAGCAGGCGCCGCTGGCCTCCAACCAGATCGAATTGTCGAAGACCGATGTCGACCATGCCGGCGTGCCGCGCATCGAACTGCACTGGAAGAAGTCGGAACTGGAGCGCCGCACGCTGGTCGAAGGGCTGAAGCTGTTCGGTACGACGCTGATCGAGAGGGATCTCGGCCGCGTCCGCCTCATGGACTGGATCGCCAATGGCGAGGCCTATCCCACCAACGAGGAAACCGCCGGGCATCACCACATGGGCGGCACACGCATGGGCACCGACGTGACCAGGAGCGTGGTGGACGCCAACTGCAAGGTGCACGGCATGGACAATCTCTATGTCGGCGGCTCCTCGGTGTTCTGTACCTCGGGCCAGGCCAATCCGACGACGACGATCACCGCGCTGGCCTGCCGGCTCGGCGACCATCTGAGCAAGGTGGTCGCCGTCTAGCTGGGCGTGACCACCGGTCAGATCGACGGCTTTTCGAGCGGCGCCAGGTCGGCCCGGTAGCGCGTCACCGCGCGGGTGGTTCGTGAACCCAGGCGGATGAAGAACGGCAGGATCAGATCGCGCAGGAACAGGGCGACGCGTCCCTTTGTCTGCTTTTGCGAGCCGATGCGCCTGGAGACCTTGACGATGTGCTCGACACGGTCCTGGCGCAGGGTCTGAAACGCGGCGAAAGCCTGTGCCGGCAGCGGCGTCGCGTCCAGGCACGCGGCCAGCACCACGGCGTCCTCGATGGCCATGGACGCGCCCTGCCCGGCATGCGGCGAGACGGCGTGCGCGGCATCGCCCAGCAGGACCACCCGGCCGCTGTGCCATTGTGGCAGATGCCGCATGTCGAAGACGGGATAGCCGCGCGGAATGTGGGTGAAGGTTTCGACGATCCGGCGAACCGCCGGTGGGTCGCCCGCGTGCAGGCGGCGAACGGTCGCGGCAAGCTGGGCGGGATCGGGCTTCGCCATAGCCGCGGCCTCGTCGAGCGGAAAGGAATCGAACCAGAACACCGGCCCGTCATCCGATTTGATGTAGCCGAAGAAGGCCTGGTCGCCGAAGACCATATGCATCAGGCCGTCGGTCGGCTCGACGAATGGCAGGTCGACGACACCGCCGACGCCGGTCAGGCCGGTGTAGACGGGATCGGGCGAGGCCGGAAAACAGAGCCGGCGCACGCGCGACCAGACGCCGTCACAGCCCGCCAGCCAGGCCGCATCGGCGGTCGAGCCGTTGGCGAAGGCCAGGTGCACACTGTCCGGGCGGTCCTGGATTCCGGCGAGCGCATGGCCAAAGCGAATGTCGGCGCCGAGCGCCAGCGCTTCATCCAGCAGTGCGCCGAGCAGGTCGGAGCGCTTGAGCGTGACGCTCTCTGCGCCCGCCTCTTGCATCGATTGCCGTTCATCGAGCTGGACGAGACGGCGGCCCGCGGCATTCATGATTTCGAAGCCAAGCGTGCGGATGCCGAGCGCGCTTATGCGCCCGGCCAGCCCGAGCGCCCGCAAGGCGTTGACGCCGTTGGGCGCCAAGGTGAGGAAGGCGCCCTCGTTCAGCGCCTCGCGCGGCCTTGCCTCGAACAGGCTGACGCCAACGCCCTGCCGTCGAAGCATGACGGCAAGGGCCAGCCCGGCAACGCCGGCGCCAATGATGGCAACCGGCAATGCCTGCGTGGTGGCGACGGCCATGGTCAGAAACCGTAGATGGCGATGCGCACCAGAACGGCCGCTGCGGCCAGCGAAACCAGCAGGATGCCGAGGCCGATGGGCGAGCCCCAGCCATACCACTCCATCGCCAGCTTGGCGTATTTGAACTCTTCCTCGTGCGAAAGCGGGACACGCTGTTGAATGAGGCTCATTTTTCACGTCCTTGTCTGCGGCGCGCTCTTGCCTTGTCGGCGTTCGGGCCGCATATTGTTGAGATAGTCTAAATGTTAGACGGATTGATAGTTAGATGATCGAAGTAAATTCGTCAAGCGATTATCGCGACGAAATGACGACCGCCATCGGCCTTGCCGTCATGCAGTGGCAGGACGCGACGCAGGCCTATGACGAGGCGGTGGGAGCAAGGCTTGGGTTGAACATGGCCGAGCGTCATTGCATCGGACTGCTCTACAGCGGGCCACAATCGGCAGGTGCGATCGCTGCAGTGACCGGTCTCACGCCGGCCGCCGTAACGGCGCTGATCGACCGGCTGGAGGCGCGAGGGCTGCTGACGCGTACCCGCAGCCTGGAGGACAGGCGCAAGGTGGTGATCGAGGCGACAGAGACCACCCGCGACTTGTCGGCGCGCTATTACGGCGCCATCGCCCGGGAAGGGGAGCAGGTGCTCGCCACCTTCGGCGAGCCTGAGCTTGCGACCATTGCGCGCTTCATAAACGCCGCGCTCGACCTCCAGCGCGCGCAGTTGGAGCGGCTGAAAGCCGAGGGATCGGAAATATCAGGGCGATAGGCTGGCGCCATGTGCTCGCGGTGTTACCGCGCAAGCCGGCAGGGAGCGAGACTATGTCTGCCGGACCCCATAGGCGACGAGAAACGCCTCCACCGAGGCATCCGCGTGCCGTTCAAGTTCGGCCCTGGAGCGCCGGTTGCTTCCCGTGAACATAGCTTCATTCATGGGAATCCACAGAAGCATTCCAAAAAGATGGCTGGCTGCCAGATGGGGGTCACTGGTTTGCATCAGGCCTCGATCGGTGAGCTTTTGAAAGCAGGACGCCATCGAGGCCAGCATGCGCTCAAAGCCTTTTTCGTACCAGCTGCGGCCAAGCTGCGGCATTCGATCCGCGTTGGCGATAATCAGGCGCCGCAGCTTCAACAGCTCTTCATCCATGAGAACAGCTATCAAACGCCGGGCAAGCTGCTGCAGGCCTCCCTCCATGAACTTCGCCTCGGAGAGCAGCGTCGTCACGGACTCGATGATATCGTTGACCTGGGTTGCGGTTGACAGAACGACTTCGCCGAACAGCGTCTCCTTGTCCTTGAAATGCTTGTAGACCGTCTGCTTGGAAGCTCCCGCCCTGGTGGCGATTTCCTCCATGCTGGTTCCGTCATAGCCCTTGCCGATAAACGCCGCCGTGGCCGCCTGGATGATCTCACGATCCTTGCGTGCCGATCTGGTCTCACCGTCGATTTCCATGGGCGCCCCTAACCAGTACTAGACGGTACCGTTCCCGTATGATAGTCACCTTCAAAGTACTAGACTGACTAGTACTCGTCAACGAAAGCAGGGCTTAAACCGATGAGCAAAATGATTTTTATCAATCTGCCGGTGCGCGATCTGCAGGCAGCGACCAATTTCTATCTGGCGATCGGGGGCACACTGAACCCCCAGTTCTCGAACGACCAGGCGAGTTCCGTCATGTTCTCGGACGCCATCGGCGTCATGTTGCTGACGCACCAGCATTACAGCCAGTTCACGGCGCGGCAGATCGGCGACCCCAAGCGCGAAAGCCAGATGCTGATCGCCCTCACCACGAACAGCAAGGACGAGGTCAATGCCACAATCGAGAAGGGCGTGGCGGCTGGCGGCCGCGCCGATCCCAATCCGGCGCAGGATCTCGGCTTCATGTTCAACCGCCATATCGAAGATCCGGACGGAAACGTCTGGGAGCTCCTGTGGATGAACCCCGCCGCCATGCAATAGCCTGTCGGGCTGAAAGCGCCCAAGGCGCGTCGCATTGGAGTGGATTCATGCGCCGCGCCTTAAACACTGGTGCCGGATTACTAGACCGAAGCCGGATCGAGAGCCGGCTGGCCTTTGCGGCGGGCGACGATGGCCGCGAAATCCGCATTCTGGAAGGCATCGCGCAGAGCGTCGAAGGACGGCAGCACGAAATAAGCGCGCTGGAACTTGTCGATCTCGTAGCCGGTGCGCATCACCGTCTCGAGGTCGAAGGGCACGTGATGCGCGTCCCTGCTCTCGACCGCGAACTGCAACTCGGTGAAGGACGACATCAGCCCGGCGCCGAAGGCCTTCAAAGGCTGGCCGGCCTCCTGCATGAGACCGTATTCGGCGGTGTACCAGTAGAGCCGGGTGATCATCTCGTCACCGCCGAGCGCGATGATGTCGCCGGCCTTCTGGCCATACATCTGCATGAAGTCGGCGAAAACCGGCTGCGACAGCACCGGCACATGGCCGAAGAAATCGTGGAACATGTCCGGCTCGACGATGTAGTCGAGCTCCTGCCTCGTGCGTAGCCAGTTGGTGACCGGAAAGCGGCGGTTGGCGAGATGATCGAAGAAGGGCGCGGCGGGAATGAGACCCGGCACGGCGACGATCTCCCAGCCGGTGAGATTGCGGAGCCTGGCGCTGACTTCATCGAAATCGGGGATGCGGTCGAGCAGGGCGAGTTTCTCGACACCGTCGAGGTAAGAGTGGTGAGCTAGCTTGCGCGTCAGTTTGGTCTGGCGGTCGCACAGCGTGCGCCACACAGCCTGCTCCTCGGCGCTGTAGTCGTAGCCCTGCGCCACGGTGAAATCGGCACGGCAGACGGAATAGTCGCCGCGCAGTCCCTGCGCCGCGCAATCGCGGGCATATTCGGAAACGCTCATCGTCGTCATGGCTCTTCTCCCTGGCAAATCATCGATGTGTGCCGGAGGCTAGCCTGACTTCAGGAGGCATATCGGTCTTGATGATAGCTCTTTCGTGAAATTCTAGATAACATTCACTCAATATTCGACTTGAAGGAGTGAAAATGCCTCAGTTCGACGATTTCGAGATCAAGATGCTTGATGTGCTGCAACGCGACGGTCGCAAGCCTGTCTCCGAGCTGGCGCAAGAGATCGGCCTGTCGACGACGCCCTGCGCGCGACGCTTCGAGGCGCTGCAGGATGCGGGCATCGTCAAGGGGTTCGCCGCCGTGATCAGCCGCCGCGCGGTCGGGCTGATGGTCGAGGTGTTCATCCAGGTGCGCCTGGTCAGCCACAGCGACGGCTCGCCGGAAAAGTTCATCGCCGCGGTGCAGCGCATGGACGAGGTGTCGGCATGCTGGACGATGACCGGCGACCACGACTTCCTGCTGCATGTCATGGTGCCGTCGGTCGACGAGCTCAACGCCTTCGTCATGCACCGGCTGATGCGGCTCGACGGCGTGCGCGACGTCCACACCCAGCTCGTGCTGCAGAACATCAAGGGGCCAGGCCACGTGCCGCTGGCGCATCTCAAGCGCTGACCGCACATCCTATTCCTGCGGAAAAGCTGCGCGCAAACTGCTGAAACCAGCCAATCGGGCGGCACTATCGAGGGCCAGCATGCGCGGACCAACCCTTGAGGAGGTCCGTCATGAAAATCGTGCTGATCAACCCGCCGCATACCGCCATCGGCAGCCGCGTGCCGGACGATCACCTGCCGCCGCTCGGCCTGCTGGCGGTCGGCGGCCCGCTGATCGATGCCGGGCACACAGTGCGGCTGGTCGATGCCGAGTTCGGGCCGATGCCGCTCGATGCGGTGGTCGCGCAGGCGCTGGCGGATTTGCCGGACTTCGTGCTGATCGGCCATTCCGGCTCGACCTCGGCGCATCCGACCGCCCTGCGGATCGCCGGGATGATCAAGCAGCGCGAACCGGCAACGACGATCATCTATGGCGGCGTTTTCCCGACCTACCACTGGCGCGATATCCTGACTGAGACGGATGTCTTCGACTTCATCGTGCGCGGCGAAGGCGAGGCGACCGTGGTGGCGCTGGTCGAGGCACTGGAGATGCATCAGCCACCGGCGAGCGTGGCCGGCATCGCCTTTCGCGATGATCTGCGCCGGCCCTTTGCGACTCAGGCGGCGATGACCATCGCCGATCTCGATGCCTATCGCGTCGGCTGGGAGCTGATTGACGTCAGCAGATACAGCTACTGGGGCGGCAAGCGCGCCGTGGTCATGCAGTTTTCGCGCGGCTGTCCGCATCTTTGCAACTATTGCGGCCAGCGCGGCTTCTGGACCCGCTGGCGGCATCGCGACCCCATAAAATTCGCCCGGGAGATCGCCTGGCTGCACCGCGCGCACGGCGTCGAGCTGATCAACCTTGCCGACGAGAACCCGACGGTTTCGAAGAAGGCCTGGCGCGCCTTTCTCGACGCGCTGATCGCCGAGGCCGTGCCAGTGCTGATCGTCGGCTCGACACGGGCCGACGACATCGTGCGCGACGCAGACATTCTCCACCTCTACCGCAAGGCGGGCGTTATCCGCTGGCTGCTCGGCATGGAGAATACCGACGAGCAGACGCTTGCCTTGATCCGCAAGGGCGGCAGCACCTCATCCGACCGCGAGGCGATAAGACTGCTGCGCCAGCACGGTATCCTGTCGATGGCGACCTGGGTGGCCGGTTTCGAGGACGAGGGGTTTCGCGATCTCTGGCGCGGCTTTCGCCAGCTCCTCGCCTATGACCCCGACCAGATCCAGGCGCTCTATGTGACGCCGCACCGCTGGACGCCGTTCTTCAGAATCGCCAGGGATCGCAAAGTGATCCAGAAAGATGCCAGGTTGTGGGACTACAAGCACCAGGTGCTGCACATGACCCGGCTGAAACCGTGGATGCTGTTCTTCGCGGTCAAGCTCATCGAACTCGCCGTCCAGTCGCGGCCAAAGGCGCTGGCGCGCATCCTGTTCCATCCCGACCCCGAGCAACGCCACTCGATGCGCTGGTACACGAAGATGGGACGAAGGGTCTGGTTCCGGGAGGTCTGGGGATTCCTCGCCCGCGACATAAGGGTGACGGACGGGCCGACGCTCGCCGAGTTCTGGGGCGCGCCACAGGACGGAGAGGAGGAAGCGATGGTTTTCCAGCGGCCAGCGCGAAAGCCGCCGGCGCCTGCCGTCCTGAGCCAGGAAGTACCCGACCGTAAGAGATTAGCCGGCTGACCTCTTCTCAGGGAACGATCAGCGTGCCCGCGCCGTGTTCGGTGAAGAGTTCGAGCAGCACCGAATGCGGCGTCTTGCCGTTGAGGATGACGACGCCCTCGACGCCACGCTCGATCGCCTCGATGCAGGTCTCGACCTTGGGGATCATGCCGCCCGATACGGTGCCGTCCTTGATCAGCGCCTTGGCCTCGGCCACGGTCAGTTCGTCGATCAGCTTCTTGTTCTTGTCGAGCACGCCCGGCACGTCGGTGAGGAACAAAAGGCGCGAAGCCTTGCAGGCACCGGCGATTGCACCCGCGAACGTGTCGGCGTTGATGTTGTAGGTGTGGCCGTCGCGGCCGGGCGCCACGGGCGCCAGCACAGGGATCATTTCGGAACGCGCCAGCAGGTCGAGCAGCGTGCGATCGACCTCGACGGGCTCGCCGACGAAGCCGAGATCGAGCACGCGCTCGATGTTGGAGTCCGGATCGATCATGGTCTTGCGCGCCTTTTCGGCGAACACCATGTTGCCGTCCTTGCCGCAGAGGCCGATCGCCCATTCGCCCTCGGCGTTGATCAGCGCGACGATCTCCTTGTTGATCGAGCCGGCCAGCACCATCTCGACGATCTCGACCGTCTTCTGGTCGGTGACGCGCAAGCCGCCCTCGAATTTGGATTCGATGCCCATCTTGGAGAGCATGGCGCCGATCTGCGGCCCGCCGCCATGGACGACGATCGGGTTGACGCCGGACTGCTTCAGAAGCGCGATGTCGCGGGCGAACGCCTTGCCGAGCTCGATATCGCCCATGGCATGGCCGCCATATTTCACCACCACCGTCTTGTGCTCGTAGCGCTGCATGTAAGGCAGCGCGCGCGACAAGAGGGCGGCCTGCATTTCGGCGGTGGCGGCGACGTCCGTCATCGGCGTGGTTCCCGGCTTCTGGTTTCATGCATTCGGTTGCCTCAAAACCGCTGGACAGTTCGAGGCGGCATGCACTGGTAAGAACGGCGGCGTCTTAGCGGGATTTGGCAGCGCCCGCAAATGGCATTGCTGTCATATTCGAGCGATTCACGGTGTCGTCATCGTGACGGCACCATCAGCGGCGCCCTGCGGCCGAGCCAGCCCGAGATCTTCTCCATCTGTGCGGCAAGCGACAGAAGCGTTTCCTCGTCGCCCGGGCGGCCGGCGGCCTGGATGCCGAGCGGCAGGCCGCCATCGGTGACGTGGACGGGGAGCGCGATCGATGGCTGGCCGCTGACATTATGGATCGCCGGCCAATGGGTGAACCACAGGCTCTTGTCCATCAGCTGGCCGAACAGCGGCTTGATCTTCAGCAGCGGCGTGAGATGAAGCTTGTCGAGAAGGTTCTCGATCAGCTCGTCGGCGCCCTTGGGATCCATCGCGCCGCAGGCAAGCGGCGGGTGGGCGATTACCGGCAACAGCACGGCATCATATTGCGCGGTTTCCGCGATCAGCCGCCGCGAGGCGGCATGCAGCCGCTGCAGGCCGGCATAGGTTTCGCCGGCCGAGACCATTTCCCCCAACCGGCCAAGCACCCGCGTGGCGCGCTCGATGTCGCCGGTGACGGAGCGGCCGACCCGCAACGCCTCCGCGCGCATCGTGCCGGCGACGGCGGAGGCGACCGTCCTGCAGAAGTCGGCGAAGAAGTCGCGTCCGATGAAAGGCAGGTCGATCTCCTCCACGGCATGACCGCCCTCGCGCGCAAGCGCCACCGCCTTGTCGAGCGCGGCGAGCGTCTCGGCCGAGATCGGCAGGCCGAGCGGCGACTTTCGGTAGACGGCCAGCCGCAGCTTGCCCGGATCGCGCGCCGCGGCGGCGGCGAAGGAGACTTTCGGCGCCGGCGCGGCGTAAGGCGCCAGCGGATCGGAACCATGGGTGAGGTCGAGCAGCAGCGCGCAGTCGCGCACCGAGCGAGTGACGGCGTGGTCGACCACCATGCCGTACCAACTCTCGCTCACCAATGGCGACAGCGGAACGCGGCCGCGCGAGGTCTTCAGGCCGACCAGCCCGCTGCAGGCCGACGGCACGCGGATAGAGCCGCCGCCATCCGAGGCATGCGCCACCGGCACCACGCCGGCAGCGACAAGAGCGGCGGCGCCGCCGGACGAACCGCCTGACGTGTGGCCGGTGTTCCAGGGATTGCGGGTGATGCCGAAGGCCTTCGATTCCGTCATCAGCCGCAGCCCGTGCTCGGGCGATGTCGAGGTGACGATCGGGATCAGCCCGGCAGCCAGGTAGCGCTCGGCCAGCACGGAACTGACGTCGGGCACCGAGGCCGGGATACGGCTGCCGCCATGCACCGGCACGCCCTTGATGGCGATGCCGAGATCCTTCACGGCGAAGGGAACGCCGGCCAGCGGCAGCGAGCGGTCCATCGTTTTTGCGCGCGCCCGTGCCGCTTCATAGAGCGGCTCGGCGGTGGCGTTGATTTCGGGCCTCGTGGCCTCGGCACGCGCGATCGCCGCTTCGGTCAGTTCGATCGCCGACAGTTCACCCCTGCGCACCAGATCGGCGAGGCCGGTTGCGTCTTGCTCCCACAGGATCCGTTCGACCGACATCAGCGCCCTCCGTCCGCTTCTGCAAAGCTAGCCAGTGGCTACTCGCTTGGCAAATGGCGAAAGATAAAGATAGAGGCCCCCGCGCTCCCAAGCTTAGGCGTGCACAAGGCAATTTCCGCCGTTGCAAATACATTGCAATACCCTAATTTGCCTGCATGACGCCGCAGGACATCACCAAGCTGATCGTCCGGACTTCGATGAAGGACCGGGCCGCGTTCGATCTGCTCTACCGGCAGACCAGCGCGAAACTTTTCGGCGTGTGCCTTCGTGTATTGAACGACCGGGGAGATGCGGAAGAAGCCTTGCAGGAGGTCTTCGTCAAGATATGGACGAAGGCGGATCGTTTTGCTGTCTCCGATCTCAGTCCGATCTCCTGGCTGGTGGCGATCGCGCGCAACCATTCGATCGATCGCGTCAGGGCGCGGCGCAAGCCGGCCGCCGATATCGATGCCGCGCTCGACGTGGCCGATCCGGCGCCGGGACCTGAAGCGATGGTGGCGGCGGGCGATGAGTCCGAACGTATCCATCATTGCCTTGATGAGTTGGAAAAGGACCGGGCGGCGGCCGTCCGGGGCGCTTATCTCAAGGGCGAGAGTTATGCCGAACTGGCGGAACGCCATAGCGTGCCGTTGAATACGATGCGTACCTGGCTGCGCCGCAGCCTGATGAAACTCAGAGAATGTCTGGAAAGATGACGCTGGCAGAAGACACCGGACCGGAACGTGGAGGCGACGACCTGCTCGCCGCCGAATACGTTCTGGGCGTGCTGCCGACGGAAGAACGGCAGATCGCCTCCAGGCGCATCGACACCGAGACCGGTTTCGCGCGGATTGTCGATGGCTGGGAGGTTCACCTCTCTCCACTGGCGGCCGGCTATCCGGAAGTCGAGCCGCCGGCCTCGGTGAAGCCGGCGATCGATCGGCGGCTGTTTTCGTCCGCCGCGGCCGCGCCGACCGAACAACGCGCCGGCCTGTGGTCCAGCCTCGCCTTCTGGCGCGGCCTCGCGGCGGCAGCGGTCGCGGCCCTGGCGATCTACATTGCCGTGCCCTATCTCAACCCGCCCGCAGTGCAGCCGCAGACGCGCCTTGTCGCGTCGCTGGCCGCCGATGGCAGCGACGTCAAATATCTCGCCGTCTACGACGCGGCGCACCACGAGGTTGGCCTGTCGCATGTTTCCGGCGAGCGCGCCGCCGGCAAGGATTTCGAGCTATGGATGATCGAGGGCAAGAACGCGCCGGTCTCGATGGGCGTCATCCCGGTCGGCTCGACCGCGCACGTGGTCGTCACGCCGGCGGTGCAGCAGAAGCTCGCTCTGGGCGCGGTGCTGGCGGTCAGCCTCGAGCCCGCCGGCGGCTCGCCGACCGGCCAGCCGACCGGACCTGTCGTCGCTGCTGGCGACCTCAAGGGTATCTGAGCGATCTATCCTTAATTGCTTGACCTTATAAAGCCATGGCAAGTCTATGTCGTGCCGTGCGTGTCGAGATGACGTGTAAGCCGGCTAGCTTTCCATGCTTTGCAAATCTCTTCAGCGGTACAAAATAACTTAAACATCCAGAAATATTCTGAAACTCACGCATTCGTGTTCCGTATCTCCTCGCGTCCCGAAGATGGGAAGAGAAAAACCCGAGGAGTCTGAACATCATGCGCAAGTTCGCCACCCTTTTGCTCGCCGGTACGATCGCTGTCTCCGCGCTTGCCACCGCTGCCTATGCCGAAAACCCGATGGTCGGCGGCGCGGCCATGTATGCCAACAAGAACATTGTCGAGAACGCCGTCAATTCGAAGGACCACACGACGCTGGTCGCCGCCGTCAAGGCGGCCGGGCTGGTCGACACCCTGCAGGGCGCTGGCCCGTTCACCGTCTTCGCGCCGACCAACGAAGCCTTTGCCGCCCTGCCGGCCGGCACAGTCGACACGCTGCTCAAGCCCGAGAACAAGGACAAGCTGGTCAAGATCCTGACCTGCCATGTCATCGCCGCCAAGGCGATGGCCGCCGATGTCGCCTCGATGGCCAAGGCCGACGGCGGCACGCACAAGGTCAAGACGGTCGGCGGCTGCGAATTGTCGCTCAAGGCCGATGGCGGCAAGGTCACCGTCACCGACGAAAACGGCAATGTCGCCAATGTGACGATCGCCGATGTCGAGCAGTCCAACGGCGTCATCCACGTCATCGACAAGGTTCTGCTCCCGAAGATGTGATAAGGCTTAAGGCGTAACAAAGGGCTCGCCGCATCCGAACCTGCGGCAAGAGCTCCGTCGGTTGCATGGTCCCGCTCCCGTGATTTGCAATCGAGACGCATGCTCCGCGCCGCCCATGGAGGATGGCGCGGAGCATCGTTCTGGGGCCACCGTCACCGGCTTTTGATTTTCGGGTGGCGGTCCGGTTTGGCAAAAGACGACAGGAGGAACCCGTCATGAACCGTCGCGACTTACTTCTAAGCGGTGCCGCCGTAATCGGAGTGGCCGGGGCCGCGGCAACGATGCTGCGCATGGGCGGCCCGCAGCCGGCACAGGCAGCCGAAAAATTCGAGGTCACCAAGACCGACGACGAGTGGAAGGCCATCCTGTCGCCCGCCGCCTTCGACGTGCTGCGCAAGGAAGGCACCGAATATCCGGGCACCAGCCCGCTGCTCAACGAGCATCGCAAGGGCATATTCGCCTGCGCCGGATGCGACCTGCCGGTCTATCCCTCGGAGACGAAGTTCGATTCCGGCACCGGCTGGCCAAGCTTCTGGCAGGAGATCGCCAACGGCATCGGCAAGACCGAGGACCGGTCGCTGGGCATGACACGCACCGAAGTGCATTGCCGCCGCTGCGGCGGCCACCTCGGCCATGTCTTCGACGACGGTCCGGCGCCGACCGGCCTGCGCCATTGCATCAATGGCGTGGCGCTCACCTTCAAGCCGGCCACGGCCTGACGCTTCAACTCCGGAAGAAACTCCGGGTCCAAAAGAAAAACTCCGGGTCTTGCGGCCCGGAGTTTCTTTGCGCGGTCAGTCTTTCGGGCGTGGACTGGAGGAGCTTCCCGAAACCGCTGCCCACGTATCCTTGCGGGGTCAGTGCCCGCCGCCCCCACCACCGCCGGCCGCAGCCGGCTTCTTGATCAGCATGGTGAAGAATCCCAGCGTCGCGAACAGCACGGTCAACAGGTAGAACACATCCATGAAGGCCAGCAGCGCCGCCTGCTGCTGGACCATGCCCGACAGCTTGGAGATAGCGGCGCTCGTGGCGTCGAGACCGGTGGTCTGCTCGAAGTTGAGCGTCATGTTCTGCAGCTTGGTCTGCGCGGCCGCACTTCCCCACTGCACATGCTCGGCAAGCCGGGCGTAGTGGAAGGCATTGCGGTCGATCAGCACGGTGTTGATGAGCGCGAGGCCAACCGCGCCGCCGAGGTTGCGGGTGAGGTTGAACAGGCCCGACGCATTCTTCAACCGGTCGGGCGGCAGCGTGCCGAGCGCGATGTTGTTGATCGGCACCATGCACAGCATCATCGAACAGCCGCGCAGGATCTGCGGGATCAGCAGTTCATAGAAATCCCAGTCGGCGGTCAGATGCGTCATCCACCAGGTTCCGGTGGCGAAACCGAACAGGCCGATCATCATCATCAGCCGCAAGTCCATCTTGCTCGACAGGATGCCGGAGATCGGCGCGGTGAGGAACATCGCCAGGCCGGAGACGAACAGCGCCTCGCCGATCATCATCGAATCGTAGCCGCGGATGCGCCCGAGGAACACCGGATAGAGATAGGTCAGGCCGTAGAGGCCGATGCCGATGACGAAGGAAAACAGCGAGCCGAAGGCGAAGTTGATGTTGCTGAAGGCCCGGAGGTCGACGATCGGCTCCTCGGCGGTGAAGACACGCCAGAAGAACAGCACCGCGCCGATGGTCATGACGATGGCGCAGATGAACACGGCCTGGTCCTGCAGCCAGTCATTGTTGGGGCCCTCCTCGAGCACATACTCCATGCAGCCCAGGAAGGCCGCCATGCCGGCAAGGCCCCACCAGTCGAACTTGTTGAACAGCTTGAGATTGGGCTTGTCGAAATCGATCAGCGACCAGGCGGCGGTCGCCACCAGTATGCCGGGCACGACATTGACCAGGAACAGCCAGTGCCATGAAAAGGCGTGGCTGATATAGCCGCCGACGGTCGGGCCGATGGTCGGCGCCAGCGTCGCCACCAGGCCGATCATCGGCGAGACGACGGCGCGGCGCGACGGCGGAAAGATGGTGAAGGCGGCCGCGAACACGCTCGGGATCATGCCGCCGCCTATGAAACCCTGCACGGCGCGGTAGACGATCATCTGGTCGATGTTGGTGGCGGTGGCGGCCAGCGCCGATGCGGCGGTGAAGCCGGCGGCGGCGATGGTGAACAGCACGCGCGTCGACAGCATGCGGCTGAGAAAGCCCGAGAGCGGGATCATGACCACCTCGGCGATCAGATAGGCCGTCTGCACCCACGGAATTTCATCCGAGCTGGCGCTGAGGCCGGCCTGGATCTCGGCCAGCGAGGCCGAGACGATCTGGATGTCGAGGATGGCCATGAACATGCCGAAGACCATCGCCAGGAAGGCGATGACGCGCCGGGTCGAAATCGTGTCCGGCGCCGCCGGCATCGCCGGCGCCTTGGGCGGCGATCCTGCTGTTATGGTGGCGGTTGCCATTTCATGAGCCTCCCTGAGGCAGGCTGGGCGGCCCGGTGCTTAATCAGCCACCGTGCCGCCCCCCTTTGAAAGCGGTCAGTTGGTCGTGGCGGCGGGTGCTGTGCGGCTGTCGACGGCGACAACGACACTGAGACCCGCGCGCAGCTTGCCGGTCTTCAGCGCATCGGCCGGCACGTCGATGCGGACCGGGACGCGCTGCACGACCTTGGTGAAGTTGCCGGTGGCGTTTTCGGGCGGCAGCAGCGAGAACACCGCGCCCGAGGCCGGCGCCAGCGAGGACACGGTTCCCTGGATGGGCTTGCCGTCGATGGCATCGACCGAGATGTTGACCTTTTCGCCGGGCACGAGGCGGGCAAGCTGCGTCTCCTTGAAATTGGCGACGACATAGAGCTTGTCCATCGGCACGACGACGGCGAGCTTCTGTCCGGGGCTGACGAGGTCGCCCTGCTCGACCGACCGGTTGCCGACGACGCCATCGTAAGGCGCCTTGAGCACGGTGAAGGACAGGTCGCGCGCTGCCTTGTCGCGGCTGAGCTGCAGCGAGGCCAGCGTGCTGGCGGATTCGGCGCGCTGCGCCTCGAGCACGCCGATATTGGCTTGCGCGGCGGCGATCTGGGCGTCGGCTCCGACAAGCGCGGCATTGGCCTGATCGAGCGCCGTCTGGGCGTCGTCGAGCTGGGCCTGGGTGCCGACATGGGTCTTGACCAGCTGGGCGGCGCGCTGCTGGGCGCGGGCGGCATTATCCGCCGCCGCCTGGTCGGCAACCTTCAGCGCCTGCGCCTGCTTGAGCGAAGCTTCCGCCGCCTTGGTCTGCGCGTCGATGCGGTCGAGCGTCTTTGCCAGCGTGGCGATCTGCGCCTCGGCCTGGGCGACGGCGATCTTGTAGTCACCGGAATCGATGGTCAGTAGCGGATCGCCGGCCTTGACCTGCTGGTTCTCGCTGACCAGGACCTGATCGACATAGCCGGAAATTTTCGGCGAGACGAACGCCATGTCGGCCTGGACATAGGCGTCGTCGGTCGAGATCATGAAGCGGCCAGTGGTCCAGTAGTCGTAACCATACCAGGCGCCACCACCGAGCAGAGCAAGGCCGATGATCGGCAGAAGGAAGGAACGCGCCGAGCGCTTCTTCTTGGCCGGGGCCTCGGCGGCAGGCGGCGGTGCGACGACCGGCTGGACAGGAATTTCCGGCGCTTCCGTCGCCGGAGCGACCTTGGCGTTGGGGAAGGGGCGGACTTCTGCTGTGGTTGGCGCGTTCGAGGACATGACATCTCTCTAAAATTATAATACTGAACCGTTCGGTTCGATCCGGGCGTTGACATAGCGCGGAAAGAGGCCCATATCAAGGGGCAATCGAACCGGTTGGTTCGAATTATTTTCGAGGTGTGACTTTCATGGCCGAGACGACGCCTGACGCTGAAACCGACAAATGCAACGACCTGCTGGAGAGCCTGCGCCGCGGCCGCCCCGCGGCCGGACAGGATCCAGCCAAGCGCAGCCAGATCATCGACGGCGCCCGCCGCGTCTTCATAGACAAGGGTTTCGAGGCCGCGTCCATGAACGACATCACGCGCGAGGCCGGCGTGTCGAAAGGCACCATCTATGTCTACTTCGCCAACAAGGAAGAGCTGTTCGAAGCCCTGATCGAGGAAGAGCGCGGCACCATCTTCAAGAACATGTACGACATGCTCGACCGCGCCGACGACCTGCGCCAGACGCTGGTCAAGTTCGGCAAGGTGCTGTCCATGAAGATCACCTCGGCCAAGGTCATCCAGGCTCAGCGCACGGTGATCGGCGCCTCTGACAGGATACCCGACATGGGCGCGCGGTTTTACGAGCGCGGGCCCAAGCGCGGCCATGACAAGGTGGTGACATTCCTCAATGCCGCCATCGAGCGTGGCCTGCTCAAGATCGACGATGTCGACCTCGCCGCCTATCAGTTCACCGAACTGTGCCTCGCCGGCCTGTTCCGGCAGTGCATCTTCGCTTACCGCACCAAGGCACCGAACCAGGACGAGATCGACCATATCGTGCGCTCAGGCGTCGACATGTTCCTGAAGGCCTACGGCACCGAAGCGCTCGCCGAGGAAGAAAGCCATCAGTTGATTGCCCTGGAGGCAAAGGCTCAGGCCTGATTGGTCGGGGTCGGACCTATTCAGCCGCCATTGGCAGCCAGCACGATCGCGGCCCGCAACTCCTCCAGGCCTTCGGCCTTTTCTGACGACGTCGCCAGGACGAAAGGGAACGCCGCCGGCCGCTTCTTGATCTTGACCAGCGTCTCCTCGATCAGCCTCGGCACGCCGGCGGCCTTGATCTTGTCGGTCTTGGTCAACACGATCTGATAGGACACGGCAGCCTTGTCGAGCAGCGACAGCACTTCGTCGTCCTTGGCCTTGATGCCGTGGCGGGCATCGATCAGCACATAGACCCGCTTCAGCGTGACGCGACCCTTGAGATAATCGAAGACCAGCTTCGTCCAGTCGTCGACCTTTTCCTTGGGCGCGCTGGCGTAGCCGTAGCCCGGCATGTCGACCAGCGCCATCGGCGGCAGGTCGGCGCCTTCACCGGAAAAACCGTCCGGCACGAAATAGTTGAGCTCCTGCGTGCGCCCCGGCGTGTTGGAGGTGCGGGCCAGCCCCTTCTGGGCGACGAGCGCATTGATGAGCGAGGATTTGCCGACATTGGAGCGGCCGGCAAAGGCAATCTCGGGCGGTCCTTCCGGCGGCAGGAATTTCATCGCCGGCACGCCGCGGATGAAGATCCACCCGCGCGTGAACAGGTCGGTGCCGATCGCGGTGCTGTTGGGAACTTTCAAACTGCTGCCTCCAGAAGAGAGATGTCGGCGCCCCTGATGGCATCGAGATTGCGGCCTATCTTGTCCACCGGCCAGTCCCACCATGCAAGCGCCAGCAGCCGCCCGACCGTCCTGTCGTCGAACCGCGTCTTGACCACCTTGGCCGCGTTGCCGGCGACGATGGCATAGGGCGGCACGTCATGCGTCACCACCGATTTGGCGGCGACGATGGCGCCATGGCCGATTTTCACGCCGGGCAGGATGACCGCCTCCATGCCGATCCAGACATCGTTGCCGACCACGGTGTCGCCGCGCACTTCCTTCGACCACGTCGCCGCGTCAAAACCCTTTTCCCAGCCATGGCCGAAAATGTTGAACGGATAGGTCGAAAAGCCGGACATGGCGTGGTTGGCGCCGTTCATGATGAAGCGCGCGCCCTCGGCAATAGCGCAGAATTTGCCGATGATGAGCCTGTCGCCGATAAAGTCATAGTGGTGCAGCACGCATTTTTCGGCGAATTTGTCCGGACCATCCGGGTCGTCATAATAGGTGAAGTCGCCGATCTCGATGTTGGGCGCGCTTACCAGCGGCTTCAGGAAGCCAACGCGCGGGTGCATCGGGATCGGGTGCTTGATGCCGGGGTTGGGTCCGTCCATGTCGCTTCATCCGAAAGTTGCCTGGCAGGCGCATCCGCAGCGGAGGCCCCGGTCAAAATAACGTGATCCGCCCTATAGCACCAATCGGCTGGTGAGCGAGCCTTGCGTGGCCGGAAAGCTCATTTGCCGCCGCGGCAGATCACGATCGGATTGGACAGCGCGCTGTCAAACCCGCTGCCCTGATAGACCTGAACGTTCGAGGCTCCGGGCGGCAGCATGAAGGTGCCTTCGACGACCTTCTGATCTCCCGCAATCGTGTGAAGATCCCAGCTAAACGTGCAGAATTGCGGCGGCGCCTTGGGTTCGACGTGGCTGCAGTTGAGCTGCGCGCCGCCCAGCATGGCGGCGCCGCCGCAGCTGACGGCATCCTTCGCGGCCGCCACGGCCGGGCATCCGACAAGGGCCGTCACGGCCGCGATCCTGATCCAATTCATCGTCGAAATCCTTGCCGGCGGACACACGCCACAGAGCCCAACCCCGCTGGCGTGGACCATGCGATTTTTCGTCCACGCGACTTAAGCCGTCTTGCGCAAGCCGTCCAGCAGGATTATGTGCATGATGATAATAAGCATGCTCACGAAAAGTTGCTCCCAGACCCCGATCACCCGCAATGCCCTCCTCCCCCAATATCAGCTTCGTGCTGCACGATGTCGCGCGTCTGCTTGGAAAGCGGTTCGAGCAGCGGTCGCACGCATCGGGGCTGACCCGGGCCCAGTGGCAGGCGCTGGCCTACCTTTCGCTGCATGAAGGCATCCATCAGAACAAGCTCGCCGACCTCATCGAGATCATGCCGATCACGCTTGCCCGGCTGCTCGACAGGATGGAGGCGCGCGGCCTCGTCGAACGCCGGCCCGATCCCGCCGACCGCAGGGCCTGGCTGCTTTACCTGACGCCGAAGGCCCGCCCGCTGCTCGAGATCATGCGCGGCAACGGCCAGAAGACACGCGACGAGGCCTTCGCCGGCCTTTCGTCC
Source organism: Mesorhizobium sp. (assembly GCF_017306585.1). Classification (GTDB taxonomy): domain Bacteria; phylum Pseudomonadota; class Alphaproteobacteria; order Rhizobiales; family Rhizobiaceae; genus Mesorhizobium. The sequence goes on from NZ_JAFKIC010000117.1 coordinate 62,938, forward strand.
GAAACACAGCAGCACCTGCTGCAAACCCTAAGCCTGATCAAATCCAATCTGCTCGCGGCCTGCACCCAGCCAGCCGTCGACCGGGAGAACCTCCATGTCTGAACCAACCTCACCAAGAAAGCCCACCGACCAGGGCATTGCCGACGAAAGAACCAGCGACCAGGTCATCCGGCTGGACAGCGAACGCGAGCAGCGGCGGGCCAATGTCGTCATCGACAAGGATGAACTAGAGACCCCGGTTGCCCCGGAGCCCGCGGCGCTCGAAGCCCCGACCAGGGAGCCGCAGCAGGCTCCCGCCGCCGTTGCTCCTCCCGCTGCCGCCCCGACCAAACCGAAGCGCAGCCTGACGCGGCCGGTGCTCTTCGCCCTGCTTCCTGTCGCGCTGGTTGTCGGCGGTTACTATTACGTCATCGGCGGTCAGGTGATGACGACAGACAACGCCTATATCCAGGCCCAGTCGCTCGGCGTCTCCACCGACGTTTCCGGCACCGTGCAGGAAATCGACGTGCACGAGAACCAGGCGGTGAAGAAGGGCGACGTGCTGTTCCGCCTGCGGCCTGCTTCCTTCGAGACCGCGCTCGCCGCAGCCCAGGCCCAGCTCGGCACCGTGCGCAACCAGGTGCTGACCTTGCAGGCCAGCTACCAGCAGTCGCTGTCTCAGATCGAGCAGGCCGAGGCCGACATCCCCTATTACGAAGCCGCGTTCCAGCGCCAGCAGGACCTGCTCAAGACCTCCACCGCCTCCAAGGCGTCCTTCGACAGTGCCCAGCACGACCTCGTCGCCGCGCGCCAGAAAGTATCAGTGGCCAAGGCGCAGGCGCAGGCGACGCTTGCCCAGCTCGGCGGCGATGCCAACCAGCCCGTGGAGAAGAACCCCTTCTACCTGCAGGCCCAGTCGGGCGTCGACGATGCGCAGCGCAACCTTGCCGATTCCGTGGTCAAGGCGCCGTTCGACGGCGTCGTCACCAATGTCGACGCGCTGCAGGTCGGCAAGTACCTGCCGGCCTCGCAGCCGGCCTTCAGCCTGGTTTCGTCGACCGATCTGTGGATCGCGGCCGAGCCGAAGGAGACCGAACTGACCTATGTGCGGCCGGGACAGGCGGTGACGATCAGCGTCGACACCTATCCGGGCGCCGTCTGGCACGGCACGGTCGCCTCGATCAGCCCCGCCTCCTCGTCGAGCTTCTCGCTGCTGCCGGCGCAGAACACGACCGGCAACTGGGTCAAGGTCGTGCAGCGCATCCCGATGCGCGTGACGATAGACGATCCCCAGGGCAAGCCGCCACTGCGCGGCGGCATGAGCGCCGTGGTCGACGTCGACACCGGCCATGCGCGCGGCCTGCCCGACTTCGTCACCAACCTCATCGGCCGGTTCGGACAAAAATCATGACCAGCGCGTCCGCGGCAGGTGCCACGCCGGTGGTCGCCAATCGCGGCGCCATCACCGCCTGCGTGATCCTGGCCGTCATCATGCAGGCGCTGGACACCACCATCGCCAATGTCGCGCTGCCCTATATCCAGGGCAGTGTCTCGGCCAGCGCCGATCAGATCAACTGGGTGCTGACCTCCTACATCGTGGCGGCGGCCGTGATGACGCCGCCCTCCGGCTACCTCGCCAACCGCTTCGGCCGCAAGCGCATCCTGTTGACCTCGATCACCGGCTTCGTCGTCGCCTCGGTGCTGTGCGGCTTCGCGCAGTCGCTGCCGCAGATCGTCGGCTTCCGCCTGCTGCAGGGCCTGTTCGGCGCGGCATTGGTGCCGCTGTCGCAGTCGATCCTGCTCGACATCTACAGCGTCGAGGAACGCGGTTCGGCGATGGCGCTGTTCGGAGTCTCGGTGATGGTTGGACCCGTGTTGGGGCCGGTCATCGGCGGCTGGCTGACGGAGAATGTCAGCTGGCGCTGGGTGTTCTACATCAACGTACCGATCGGCGCGCTCGCCTTCGCCGGCGTGTCGCTCTACGTGCTCGAGACCAAGCTGGACTTCAAGGCGCGGCTGGACTGGCTGGGCTTCGGCATGCTCAGCATCACCATCGCGGCCCTGCAGATGTTCCTCGATCGCGGCGAACAGCTCAACTGGTTCTCGTCCTCCGAGATCATCGTCGAGGCGCTGATCTGCGCATCGGCCTTCTACATCTTCCTCGTCCACACCTTCACCGCCAAGAACACCTTCGTGAATCCGCGGCTGTTCCTGGACAGGAATTTCGCGGTCGGCATGATCTTCATCTTCATCATCGGCATCACCTATCTCGCCTCGCTGGCGCTGATGACGCCCTACCTGCAGACGCTGATGGGCTATCCGGTGGTGACGGCCGGCATCGTCATGGGCCCGCGCGGCCTTGGCACGATGGCCTGCATGTTCCTGGTCGGCAGGCTTATCGGCAAGGTCGATACGCGATGGCTGCTGCTGACCGGCCTGCTGATCACCGCCTGGGCGATGTACGACATGACCGGCTGGACGCCCGATGTCTCGCAGTGGACGATCATCAGCACCGGCTTCATCCAGGGCGCGGGGCTCGGCTTCCTGTTCGTGCCGCTGACCACCATCACCTTCGCCACTCTGGCGCCGGAACGGCGCGCCGAAGGCACCGGGCTTTACAATCTGTCGCGCAACATCGGCTCCAGCGTCGGCATATCGGTGGTCACCGCGCTTCTGACGCAGAACGTGCAGATCAACCATGCCAACATCGCCGCCTATGTCACGCCCTTCAACCAGGCGTTTCACGATCCGGCGATCGCGCAGGCGATGAATCCATACACCGCCGCCGGCCGCGCCGCGCTGGACGGCGTGGTGACGCTGCAGGCGACAATCATCAGCTACATGAACGACTTCAAGCTGATGATGATCCTGTCGCTGGCCGCGATCCCGCTGGTGCTCCTGCTGCGCAAGCCGGGCACACCGGCCAAGGTCGACCACAGCGCCGTGATGGAATGATACGGCCGGAATGCGGCCGCTTCACCACGGGCAAAAAGAAACCGGGGCCCTGTGAGGGACTACAGGACCCCGGCCTCGCCGGTACGGCTTCCCAAGAAACGTGGCACCTCGTCATGAGGCGGGGACGGCAGGCCGAGAAAGCCCCAACGAATCTGCCCTATCCCCTTTCGCCGGAGGCCGTTACTTCGGCAACAGCACCTTGTTGACGACGTGGATGACGCCGTTCGACTGGTTGACGTCGGCGATCGTGACCCTGGCCTCGCCGCCGGACTCGTCCATGATGTAGAGCTTGCCCTTCTTGACCTCGGCGGTGAGCGTGTCGCCCGAGACGGTCTTCATCTCGTATTTGCCGCCCATCGCCTTGGCCTTCTTAATCATCTCGGCGCCTGAGATCTTGCCGGCCACGACATGCGCGGTCAGCACCTTGGTGAGCTTGTCCTTGTTCTCAGGCTTCAGCAGCGTGTCGACGGTGCCCTTGGGCAGCGCGGCGAAGGCCTCATTGGTGGGCGCGAAGACCGTGAACGGGCCGGCTCCTTGCAAGGTGTCGACCAGGCCGGCGGCCTTGACGGCGGCGACGAGCGTGGTGTGGTCCTTCGAGTTCACGGCGTTCTGGATGATGTTCTTGGTGGCGTACATGGCCGCGCCGCCGACCATCGGGTCCTTGGCATAGGCAGGAGCGAGCGACGTCGCGCCGGCGACGAGTGCGGAAATGGCGATGATCCTGAGTGAGGGCAAGCGCATGTGTTCTTCCTCCGGGTGAGGGCTGATCGGAATTGATAGCCTTTGGAAATGCACACGCAGTCACGCCACGGGATCGTCGCTAGTTTCGTCGATCACGGGAACGTGATCAGCAATCCGGGCAAAGAAAAAGCCCGGACGAGCCGGGCTTTCGAGGAGCGATAATCTATTCCGCCGGCGATGGTTTCTTTTTAAACAGCGCGGCGAGATTGTCCCACAGTTCGATCTTGGCGCCCTGGCGCTTCATGATCACGCCCTGCTGGAGGATCGAAAGCAGATTGTTCCAGGCCCAGTAGATGACGAGGCCGGCCGGGAAGCTGCCCATCATGAAGGTGAAGATGACAGGCATCCAGGTGAAGATAGCGGCCTGCGTCGGATCCGGCGGCGCAGGGTTCATACGCATCTGCAGGAACATGGTGATGCCCATCACCACCGCCCAGGCGCCCATATGCGGCAGGAAGGCAGGCGCCGCGAACGGCAGCAGGCCGAACAGGTTGAAGATCGACGTCGGATCGGGCGCCGCAAGATCGTGGATCCAGCCGAAGAACGGTGCGTGCCGCATTTCGATGGTGATGTAGAGCACCTTGTAGAGCGAGAAGAAGACCGGGATCTGAAGCGCCACCGGCCAGCAGCCGGCGAGCGGATTGATCTTCTCGGTCTTGTACAGCTCCATCATCGCCTGCTGCTGCTTCATCTTGTCGTCCGCGTATTTCTCGCGGATTTCCAGCATCTTGGGCTGCACCTTCTTCATGTTCGCCATCGACGCGTAGGACTTGTTGGCGAGCGGGAAGAAGATGGCCTTGACGATGACGGTCGTGGCGAGGATCGCCAGGCCGAAATTACCGAGGAACTTGTAGAGCGTGTCGATCAGCCAGAACATCGGCTTGGTGATGAAGTGGAACCAGCCCCAGTCGATCAAAAGGTCGAACCGCTTGATGTGGCGGTCCTCGGCATAGGCGTTGATCTTGGCGACTTCCTTGGCGCCGGCGAAGACCTCGGTCTCGACCGTCGCCGACTGGCCGGCATCGACATTGATGGCGTCGGTGAGGAAGTCGGACTGGTAGCGGTGGCGGCCGTCCTCGAAATAGGCATAGCGCGGCTGGAAGGGCTGCTTCTCGGTCGGCACCAGCGTGACGGCCCAGTACTTGTCGGTAATGCCGAGCCAGCCATCGGTCGACTTGCCGGGCTGGTACTGCTTGTCCTTTTCGACGGACGCGTATTTGTGCTCCTGCAGGCCTTCCGTGCCGGTGAAGCCGATCAGGCCTTCATGCAGCACGTAGGTGCTGGCGACCGCCGGCTTGTCGTAGCGGGTGACGCGGCCATAATTGAACAGCGAGACCGCGCTCGAGCCGGAATTCTGCACGGTGTCGGAGACCGTGAACATATAGTCGCTGTCGACCGAGAAGGTGCGCTTGAAGGTCAGGCCCTTGTCGTTTGTGTAGGTCAGCGTCACCGGCGTCGACGGGGTCAGCGTCGGGTTGCCGTCCACGCTCCACACCGTTTCGGCGCCCGGCACCGTACCGGTCTTGTCGTTGCCGACAAAGCCGATCTCGGCGAAATAGCCGGTGGGCAGCGCCTGCGGATTGAGCAGTTCGATCTCGGGCGAATTCTTGTCGACGGTCTCGGTGTAGTGCTTGAGTTTGAGGTCATCGAGCCGCGCGCCGGTCAGGTTGATCGACCCTTCCAGGCTCGGCGTATCGATCTTGACGCGCTTGGAGGCGGCGAGCGCCTGATCGCGGCTGGCCGCGGTGACGACTTCGCCGCCGGGCGCGTTGGGAATGGTGCCCGGCGCCGGTGCCGGGGTTCCGGCGCCCGGATTGGCGGCATCGGCCGCCTTCTTCTGCTCCTCGACGCGCTGCTGCTCGACCTTGGCGGCCTCGCGCTGCGCCTCGACGCGCGGGTTCATGTAGAAAACCTGCCACAAAGTCAGGATCAGCACCGACAGCGCGATGGTGATGAAGAAGTTCCGGTTGTTTTCCATCGGGAGCCCTTGGCCTATCGTGTTCCGCGAAGTCGGCGGGAGAGTTCGGCCTTCAACTGACCGAAGGGCGCGCGCAGCGCATCATCGCGCCCGACGATGACATAGTCATTGCCGGGCATCATGTCATCGGCGGCATGGACGCGCACGGCTTCCTTCAGCCGCCGCCGGACGCGGTTGCGCACAACGGCGTTGCCGACCTTCTTGGTGACGGTGAAGCCGACGCGCGGCGACCCGCCATCGCCGCGGTCGAGGACCTCGACGAGGAAAAACCGCCCGCGGCGCTTTTCACCACGGCGGACGGCCAGGAATTCCGCGCGTTTCAGAAGCCGTTCGGGCGCTTGTCCCACTGGCTTGCCGGTTGCGGGCAACGATCTCGTCTCGCTTAGGCGCTGAGCCGCTTGCGGCCGCGGTTGCGGCGAGCTGCGACGACGCCGCGACCACCCTTGGTGGCCATGCGAGCACGGAAACCGTGCCGGCGCTTGCGGACGAGTTTGGACGGTTGGTAGGTACGCTTCATTTGTTTTAATACCGCGGGGTGCGGCCCTTCTTGTGTCTGTCACTTTGTAACAGGAGCTTTGCCGGGCCGGCTTGGCGCGATCGAAACCGCGCCGGGACGAATGGCCCGAGCGTGAGCGGGCTTATAGAAAGAAGGTTTTTGGAAGTCAATCCGCCGCCGGCGCGGCTCTGGCGCAAACCTTTCCGCGAATTAATTTTTCCGACGAAGGATGAAATTGGCAAAAATGCCGTAATCGCCTAATGTTGGCCGATCAAGTGATTGTGAAGATCGAGTCGCATGAGCGAAGCCATCCAAGCGGGCGAAGGGACCGGAACGGCGCAAGCCGCCGTGCGCTCGGTGCCGCTGTCGCGCGGCTTGTCGACAAAACTCCTGCTGCTCACCATCGTTTTCGTGCTTCTGGCCGAAGTGCTCATCTTCCTGCCGTGGATCGCCAGTTACCGGCTGAGCTGGCTCAAGGAACGGCTGAGCACGGCGGCCGCCGTATCGATCGTGCTGGTGCAGGGCGAGTCCACCTCGCTGTCGCGCACGGCGCAGAACGACGTGCTGATGGCGATCGGCGCCAAGGCGATCGCGGTGCGCGACGGCGGCGTCTCGCGGCTGCTTGTGGTGGCCGACATGCCGCCGCAGGTCGACGAGCACATCGATCTCGCCAGCGTCGGCATGGTCAAGGGCATGACCGGGGCGCTCGACACGCTGTTCTTCGGCGGCGACCGGATGCTGCGCGTCTTCGGACCGGTCGGCGACAGCGACAAGGAGTTCGAGCTGATCATGCCGGACTACTCCCTGCGCAAGGCGATGCTCATCTATTCGCGCAATGTCGCCTTCGTCTCACTGCTGATCTCGCTGTTCACCGCCATGCTGGTCTATGCCGCGATCGACCTGATCATGATCGGGCCGATCCGCACCATGACACGATCAATGCTGTCGTTCTCCGAGGCGCCCGACGATCCCGGCAGGATCATCCATCCGGCCGACCGCTCCGATGAGATCGGCGTGGCCGAACGCGAACTGTCGCAGATGCAGGAGCGGCTGCAGAAGATGCTCTCCGAGCAGAAGCACCTCGCCGACCTCGGGCTTGCCGTGTCGAAGATCAACCACGACATGCGCAACATCCTGGCCTCCGCGCAACTGATGTCGGACCGTCTGCGGCAGGTGAGGGATCCGACCGTCCAGGCTTTCGCGCCGAAACTTCTGCGCGCGCTCGACCGGGCCGTGTCCTATTCCGAAGGCGTGCTTCATTACGGCCGCACGCAGGAGCCGCCGCCTTCGCGCCGCAGAGTGCGGCTGCGCCAACTGGTCGAGGACGTGCACGGCCTGCTCGACATCGAGGACGGCATCGAGTTCATCAATGCCGTCGAGATCGCTTTCGAGGTCGACGCCGATTCCGACCAGCTGTTCCGGGTGCTGACAAATCTGTGCCGAAATTCGGTGCAGGCGATGGCGGCCGACACCGAGAGCGCGGTGGTGCGGCGGCTCGCCGTTTCGGCCGAGCGCATGGGCAGCGTCAGCCGCATCGTCGTCACCGATACCGGCCCCGGCCTGCCGCCCAAGGCGCGTGAAAACCTGTTCGCGGCCTTCCGCGGCTCCGCCCGCAGCGGCGGCACCGGCCTTGGCCTGGCGATCGCGCATGAGCTGATCCGGGCCCATGGCGGCTCGGTGGAACTGGTCGAATCGATCGGCGGGCGCACCACGTTCGCGGTCACCATTCCCGACCAGCCGGTGCGGCTGGACCAGGCGCGCGGCAATCTGCGCCGCCCGGCCTGACAGAACCCCAGACCGCCAAGGGCCGCCCTGAGATAGATCTCGATCAGCAGCGCGGATCCTGCGCCGAAATGCCGGCATGACATCCCGGTGACAAAACTTTTGCCGGACCGACTTGCTTTTCGCAAATTCAGTCGTTAGGGAACTGCACACATTCGCGGCCGGTCCTTCGGATCGGATCGCGGGGCCGTCGAATACATGGCCTGATGCGCGCCCGTAGCTCAGCTGGATAGAGCACCAGACTACGAATCTGGGGGTCAGGAGTTCGAATCTCTTCGGGCGCGCCATTATTTCCAATCGCTTAAAGCTTGATTGCGCGGGTGGCGTTCCTACGAAACGTTCCTCGGTCGTTCCTGCCGCTCCGGTGAGCGACACGAAGCTTTGCGACGATGCGGGTCTTTTCGACCGTCGAGCGGTTGTATTTTCCTATGCCGGCGGCGCGTCAACAGGACGATGATCAGACAGCAAGCGACCGGCAGGCGAGTTGACCCAGCCGGCGCACGCCATCCTCGATCCGCTGGTCCCAGGCGTGCCCCGCGCTGAGGCGGAGGCAATTCCGGAAACGCCGGCTGGCGGAAAACACGTCGCCGGGCGCGAAACAGATGCCTTGCTCCAGCGCCTGGTCGAAGAGAGCGCGGGAATCGAAACGCTTCGGCAATTCAAGCCACAATACGAAACCACCGGCCGGCCGGCTCATCCTCGTTTCGGCCGGAAAGCTCTCCTCGACCGCTCCTGCCATGCGCGCGAGAGTATGTTGCAGGAGTTGGCGGACGCGGCGCAGATGGGCGTCATAGCCGCCGCCTGCCAGAAATTCCGCGAGCGCGACCTGGGGCAATACGGCGCCGCACAGGCTGAATGCGAGTTTGCGTTCGATCACCTGTCGGGTGCGCCGACCCGCCGCGATCCAGCCAACGCGGTAGCCGGGGGCCAG
>NZ_JAFKIC010000321.1 GCF_017306585.1 Mesorhizobium sp.
CCATCATCGACGTTTCAAAGGACGAGCCGGCGACGAAACTGTCAATCTCCCCCCTTGAGGGGGAGATGTCCGGCAGGACAGAGAGGGGGGCCTGGGCGCAAGCCATTGTTCTACTTATATTCGTAGTCAGCCTCTCGTTCGCCCTCCCCGCCTTCGCCGCCCCCATCGTCTGCCCACCTGGCACCGAAAACTTCCCGCCCTTCTACGACGACGCGACACTGTTCAAGACAGCCATCGCCAGCGTCGCCAGTGTCCAACCGTCCAACCAGCGGCTGACCGGTATCACCGTGCCGCATCATCTGCTGGCGGCCGATCTGGTGGCGCTGGGATTTCACGCCGCCTCCGGCTTCCGCTACAAGCGCGTTGTCATCCTGTCGCCGGACCATTTCCACAAGACGCACAAGCTCTACGCCACGTCCTCGCGCGGCTTCGACACCGTGCTTGGCCCGGTGGCGGCCGATACCGATGCGGTGCGCCTGCTGGAGAAGAACGGTGACATGGTCGAGGAGTCCTGCCTGTTCGACAAGGAACATGGCGTGCGGGCCATGCTGCCTTTCCTGCATCACTATTTCCCTGAGGCCAGGATCGTGCCGGTGGCGATGTCGGTGAAGGCCAAGCGCGGCGATTGGGATCGGTTGGCCGAGGCGCTGAAACCAATCGTGGATCGGGACACGCTGATCGTCGAATCCACCGACTTCTCGCACTACCTGCCGCAGCACGAGGCGCGCCGCTTCGACCAGCAGTCACTGAACATGCTGGCCGCCGGCTCGCTCGACGGCATCGCTGCCCTGCGCCAGCCCGACCACGCCGATTCCGTCGGCGCGCTCTATATCCAGACCAGGCTGCAGCGCGAACTGTTCGGCGCCCAGCCGCTGGTCGTCGCCAACGAGAACTCGCAGGAACACACATCAGACTATGTCGACCGCACCACCAGCTATGTTGTGGCGCTGTTCGGTGCCTTCGGCCCCGGCTTCAACAATCCGGCTCGCCCCAAAGACAAGATCTACTATCTCGCCGGCGACGTGAATTTCGGCCGAGCCATGAAGAAGATCCTGCTGCGCGACGGCGTTGCCGACCGGATCGTCGACGCCATCCTCTCGCTTACCGGAGCGCGGCCGCTGATCGTCAATCTGGAAGGCGTCATCCTCCCCAACGTGCCGGAGGCGATCGACGACATGACACTGGCGATGCCGGAGGGCCTCGCCGTCGACATGCTGAAGAAGCTGCATGTCGCCGGCGTCAGCCTCGCCAACAACCACGCCTATGACCTCGGCCCGTCGGGCTATGCCGAGACGCTGCGCGCGCTCGCGGAGGCCGGCATTCCGCATTTCGGCCAGGGCGAGACGCTGGCGCTTGCCGATCTCGATCTCGTCGGCCTGACCGACATCGACACCAATGGCTCGAAGAACACCGATCTCCTGACCCCGGCCCTGCTCGACCGGCTGCTGCACGAGAACGCGCAGCGCCCCGTCGTCGCCTTCGTCCACTGGGGCCGCGAGTACAAGACCGAACCGTCGCCGCGCGAGGAGATGCTGGCCGACCAGATGCGGCTGCGCGGCGTCTCCGCGATCGTCGGCGGCCATCCGCATGTCTCGAGCGAGGCGATTGTGCCGCTCGCCGGTGGCGACGTGGCGGAAGTCTATTCGCTCGGCAATTTCCTGTTCGACCAGAAAGCCGAGCGCTCGTCGGGGTCGATGCTGGAACTGCGTGTCTTTCCCCAGGGCACGATCTTCACCCGCCTCATTCCGCTCCCGAATTATTTCGAAATGGGGCGAAAGTAGCCGTTTCGACGCCAGGCATGAAGGTGTGTTGAGATTCAGGTCAGGCCGAGTCGAAAACGGTTGATACCGAGAACCGGAGCGGAGCGTACTTTTCGTACGTGAGCACCGGAAGCGCAGGTATCGACCGTTTGCAGGCCGGCCTCACCTGAATATCAGCACACCCTAGCCGCAGCCGATCATCTGGCGTGGCAGATAACACGCCGCCGGCTCGGTCCTGGTCTCGAACAGCGACTGTTTCGGCCGGAAATAGAAGAAGCTCACCGGCTTGCTCTCGCGCACGCTGCCGTCGGCGAAATGCGCGGCGATGCTGAAGCGGTGGATCGAGGACATTGCCGACCACATCTTCAGCCGTGCCGTATAGGCGCTGACCGTCTTGTTGCCGCGCACCGGCATGGCGATCGTGTAATCATGTTTGCCGATCGGGAACTCGATGTTCTGGTAGCGCATCGCTTCCGGGCTGCCGCCACCACCGTCACCGCATTCGGCCATCGATTCGGGAACCTCGAAAACCGCCATCGTCATCTGCACGCGAAATGGCTCGCTCTGCTGGTAGACATGCCCCTCATCGTCCGCCCAGGAATAATCGAATTTGCCGATCGCGTTCAGCGTCATCGCCTGGTTGAAATTGCCGAGATAGTCGCCGACCTCGCCGAACTTGATCTTGTTGGTGAGCTGGCTGCGGCAGACATTCAGGCTGTCCACGGACGGACAGGGAAAACGCCCTGTCTCAAGGCTTGCTGTATCGACGCCGGCGTCGTCGAGGACGCTCTTGATCGAAACGTCGACGCCTTCGCCGAAATCGCCGATGTCCTTGGTGAACATCCGGCTCGGCTGGCCGGTGGGATTTCCTTCCTCGTCCACCGTGGTGAACTGGATCGACATCTTCATGTCCTTGGCGTCGCCCCAGCCATTGTTGATGACCGAGAAATCCGGCCGGAAGCCGATGCAGCCGAAATGCTCGGAGAGCGACAGCATCGGCTTGCGGTAGGCGTCGCTGGCCGCGACCTTCATTTCCAGGCTGTCGAGCTTGACCTTGGACTGGTCGGTCGTGTTCAGGTCGACTTCGGCAAAGGCGGGAGTGTCCTCCCAGTTCGGGCCTTCATAGACATTGGTCGTGTTGATCGTCCCGGTGCCGTTCCAGGCGTCGTTGTAGAGATTGTCTTCCGGATAGATCGCGATGTCTTCGTCGCGCACCAGATGCTGATACTTCGTGTCGGCCTGCTGCGTCATGCGCTGGTCCACGATGACGCCGATCTCGACCTTGTCCGCGTCGCCGCCGCCCGCCTGCGCCTTGAGGAGCCCCCCGACCCTGGCGTCGGCCAGCACGTCTGGTCGCGGACCGCCGACCTCCTTGCCCATGACCCATTGCGATGCGTAGACCGTGCCGCCGGCAAGCCGGGTCTGGCCCTTGCCGTTCTTCAGCCCGCCGACAAATGAGCCGACGAAGATTTCACCGGTCTTCGACAGCAGACGGCCTTCGCCGTTGGGAACGCCGTTGACGAACTGCCCTTCATAACGGTTGCCGTCGGCATCGACATGGATGCCCTTCCCGTCGAGTTCGCCGGCGAGCCAATGACCCTCGAACACCTCGCCCGACCGCAGTTCGAGCCGGCCCTGCCCATCGGGCCGGCCGTTTGCGACGTCACCGAAATAGCTGGAATAGATGGTTTTCGGATCATAGCTCGCCGAGCCGCGCACCCGCCACACCAGCCTGCCCCGGCCGTTGACGGTGCCGTCCTGCGCGATCGTGCGGTCGGGCGACTGGCCCGCCGCCGGTTCCCACACGAAGTCGAGGTTCTTCTCAGGATGGAGATCCCATACGCGTACCATCCGGCGAACGACCGACTTTGTGTCCGCCTGGTAGAGGATCTGCACCCGTTCGGCCCAGGCGCCATCGCTGGACGCGGCCGGATCGGCGACTGCCAGCGAGGGCATCGACGCTCCAAGCATCAATGACGCCGCTATCCCCAGCATTGCCCTTGCCCGCGCCATGCTTCACCCCCTTTGGATGGCCAACCCCTTGGCCGGTCAAGCGTAGTGGGCGATCCGGCCGCATGCAAGAGAAGCCGCACGGCCCGGCGCGGCATGAAAAAGGCGGCGGGCCAGGCCCGCCGCCTCCATCCGCGCCGAAAAGGCGCGATTACTTATACAGGCTGTTGATCCACTGCACGTTGGCGGCGTTCAAACGCACGGCGGTATTCGCTTCGGGGCTTTCCGCCACGTTGACGCCGGTGATGATACGCTGCTTGGAGTTGTTGTCATAGGCATAGACCGAGCTGCCGCTCGATCCCGGGAACGTATCGCAGTCATACTGGAAATACTCCGGAGCGATGTTTTCGGCATGCACTTCGCAGCTGGCCTTCCACATCGTGCCCATCGGCTTGTCGCCGGGATAGCCGACGAGATTGGCGGTGAAATCGCCGAGATCGTCATAATTGGCATAACCCAGCCAGCCGAGGTTGGTGCCGACATCCTGCTTCAGCGTGATGATGCCGAGATCCCAAGGGATGACCGAGCCGTAGTAACCCTGGTA